>JAEDLE010000039.1 GCA_016295455.1 Bacteroidales bacterium | reverse complement strand
AGAAGTCATCGAGATTGGCGTGGTACATCTGGCCTTCCTTGTCAGGAAGCTGGCCTGTGCCGTATGCGGATGCCGCGTTCACCATCACAGGAGGTTCGACCTCCCTGTAGCCTGCGGCAACGTTCTCGTCGAGGAAGAAATTGATGAGAGCCCTCTGCAGTTTCGCTCCCTTGCCCTTGTAAACAGGGAAACCGGCTCCGGTTATCTTTACGCCGAGGTCGAAGTCGATGATGTCATATTTCTTGCAGAGATCCCAGTGCGGAAGCGCTCCTTCCGGAAGTACCGGCTCGGCGCCGCCCATCTTGACCACGAGGTTGTCCTCCGCGCCCTTTCCCTCCGGCACGATGGCACAAGGGAGGTTAGGAAGAAGCACGAGAGTCTCCTCAAGTTCCCTGTTGTTCACATCTGCCTGGGCGAGCAGGGCTGCGGACCGGGACTTGAGTTCGGCCACTTCCTGCTTGGCCTGAGCCACCTCTTCGGTCCTGCCGGCCTTCATGAGCGCGCCTATCTGTGAAGCCTTCACCTTCTGCTGCGCGAGAAGGTCGTCACTCTCCTTCTGGAGACTGCGTCTGTTGTTGTCGAGTTCGAGAATCTTCTCCACCAGAGGCCTGGCTTCGAAATTCTTTACCGCGAGCCTGCTTATCACGAATTCAGGGTCATCGCGGAGCAATTTGAGTGTCAACATAAGCTGTTACTGCATTTTGGAATAAACCGATATTCCCATATCACAAAAGAGGACCGCACATCTGACTCGAAGTGCAATCCTCCTGAATTGTTTCCAGACTACTTCGGGACTAGTTCTCAAACGGAACTACCGAAACATAAGACTTGTCGCCCTTCTTGCGGGTGAACTTAACGGTTCCGTTGACAAGCGCATAGAGAGTGTGGTCCTTGCCCATTCCGACATTCAGGTCAGGGTTGTGGACGGTGCCCCTCTGGCGTACGATGATGTTGCCGGCCTTTACGACCTCACCGCCGAACTTCTTGAGACCGAGTCGTTTGCTATGTGACTCACGACCGTTCTTTGAACTTGATTGTCCTTTCTTATGTGCCATAGTTGTTTCCTCCTGAATAATTAAGCGATTGTGTCGATCCTGATCTGGGTCAGCTTCTGACGGTGACCGTTCAGCTTCTGGAAGCCCTTGCGGCGGATTTTCTTGAATACAAGAACCTTGTCGGCCTTCACATCGTCCGCGAGGACGGTGGCCTTCACTGAAGCGCCCTCGATGTAAGGAGCACCTACCTTGACTGCACCCTCATTGTCGATGAGAAGCACCTTGCTGAACTCGACCTGCTCGCCGTTCCTGGCAGCAAGACGGTTTACGAAAATCTCCGAACCCGCTTCAACCTTGAACTGCTGTCCGGCGATGTCTACGATTGCGTACATCTTGAAAATTAACTCTTAAAGTTATCAACCGCAAGCGTCCGCTCCCTGAGGCGGATCTTCCGTGCTCGACGGTCATTGTTGAACATTGGACCGCAAAGTTATCAATTTTTATCCATTCTACAAATTTATTTTGCTTTCATCAGTCAAAATGGCTAACTTGGCTAACAGAAATGTTTCACCAAAAGCAAGTCACGCGATGAGCACCCCATTCATTTACGACAAATATGTGACAGGCAAGGACTTCCTCGGACGCACGGAAGACGCGAAGATACTCGGAAACCTGCTCGGACAGCGCGAACACGTCGCCATATACGAGCCTCCGAAAACCGGCAAGAAATCCGTCATCCAGCAGGCTCTCTTCGACGCCAGCATCCGTGGCAGCAAATACCTCACGGGACAGTTTTCCCTGATGAACATACGCAGCCTCCAGGACTTCCTCGTCCGTTTCGGGACCACCGCGGTCAGGACAGCCGCAACCACACCGGGGGAATATGCCGACATAGTCTCCAGACATCTGGCCGGAACCCACTTCGTCTTTGACCGTAAGGAATATGCCGACAGGGACGCGCTCATATCCGTGAACTGGGAGCCGGATACGGCGGACATGGCGGCGATGCTCCGCCTTCCGATGAAGCTGGCCAAGGAGAGCGGGAAGCGTATGGTACTGATACTGGATGAGTTCCAGAACATCGAGCAGACCGGGGAGGGAGACAGCATATGCAAGGAACTGGAGAAGGTGATGGACGAGATGTCCGCCTCACAGGATCCGGGCTGCTGCTTCATCTTCTGCGGGTCGATGGTGAACGCGATGAAGGAGATTTTCGAAGTGAAGTGCCGCTTCTACCACAAAGTCACCCGCCTGCAGCTCAGGGCAGTGGAGGAGAAGATTATCATCGAGCACATAGTCAAGGGCTTCCTGCTCGGAGGCAAGATCATCGAGAGGGAACTGCTCCTGGGAACCTGCAGGCTCTTCAGGAACAATCTCTGGTACATCAACCATTTCATATCCATCTGTGACTCCCTGTCCAAGGGCTACATAGTCGAAAGCACGCTGATGGAGGCGCTCGGAGCCATCATATCCATACACGAGCCGCGTTTCATAGCCACGATGAATTCCCTCACCACCTTCCAGGTGAATATGCTTAAGGCCATCCTGGACGGGGTCAACAGATTCAGTTCGTCGGAGGTCATCCAGAAATACGGCCTGAGCTCCTCCGCAAATGTAAGGCGGCTGAAGGACGCGCTGATGAAAAAGGAGATAGTCACCTTCAACGAGAAAGATGAGGCTTCGCTCGAGGATCCGCTTTTCGAATATTGGGTGAGGAAATACTATTTTGAAATGAACTGATTTTTCTGCGAACATGGCAAAGAAAAGACTGGTCGTGCTCACGGGCGCGGGGATAAGCGCCGAGAGCGGTTTCAGCACATTCCGCGACAACAACGGCTATTGGGACAAGTATGATCCCGAGGACGTTGCTTCAATCAGGGGATGGGAGCGGGACAGGCAGTATGTGCTGGATTTCTACAACGGGGTGAGGGAGCAGCTCAGGGATGCGTCCCCTAACCGCGGGCATATGCTCATCGCCTCGCTGGAAAAGGATTATGACGTGGATGTGATCACCCAGAACGTGGACAATCTCCACGAAAGGGCGGGCAGCACCAGGGTACTGCACCTGCACGGGGAGGTGACCAAGGTGAGACCTGAGAAGGGCGCCTACGACAGGGACTTTTCCGTAAGCGAGGTCTTCGACATAGGCTATGAGAGGGTGGACGTGGGTGACCTTGCCCCGAACGGGACACAGCTGAGACCTCACATCGTGTGGTTCGGGGAGGCTGTGCCGAACATTGAGAAAGCGATGGACATCGTGATGAAGGCAGACATATTCCTGATAGTCGGCACCTCCCTTTCGGTCTATCCGGCCGCCGGCCTTTACCGCTATGTCAGGGATGGCGTTCCCATATATGTGATCGACCCCAAGGATGTCAACCTCAGGGACAAGCGTGTGGTGCACATCAGAGAAAAAGCCGGTGTCGGAATGGAGAAATTCATAAAAATTTTGGAAAACAGCCGATAATTCCTATCTTTGCGTCCGCAAATAAAAGGAGGTGGTATAACAGATGATCATAGTTCCAATCAAGGAGGGCGAGAACATTGAGAGAGCTCTCAAGAGATTCAAGAGGAAGTTCGAGAAGACCGGTGCTATCCGTGAGCTTCGCGCAAGGAAGAACTTCGAGAAGCCTTCAGCAAAGAAGAGAGTGAAGATGCAGAAAGCCATCTACGTTCAGCATTTGCAGCTCCAGGACGAGCAGTAATCTGACGCGGATGCAGGCATCCATAATATAAGAGGCTGGCTGAAAAAAGTCGTTATGCGACGGAATTCAGTCAGCCTCTTTCTTGTGTCCGGTTGCACCCGGAAGATAAGATCCCTTGGCAGGGCTTCATTCCGCCGTGCAGGAGAAACCGATCTGTTCGACGGATTTGCAGATGTCTTCTGCAGATGCGGTTCCCTCGACATAGGCCTCTCCCTTTTCAAGAGAAACTTTCACTGAGCTGACGCCCTTGACATTGAGAATCGCCCTTTCTGCAGAGAGCCTGCAATGATTGCAGCTCATTCCTTTGATGTGGTAAGTCTTCATCGATGTTGTTTTATTGTTGTTGTGTCTATTCCTGATTCGTGTGATAACCAGGGCATTGATAAGCAGCACTACGAGTATGATGCCTGAGATGATTGACAGAACCGACGGTCCGGCGTGACAGCAGGCGTCCTCCCCAACCAGTTTACCAAGGAAGTTCACTGTCCCGTGAAATTGCAGATAATCGGCCAGGTACCCGAATGTCACGGCACCAAGGATGATGGAACCCAGATAGAGTGCCAAAGTCTTCTTGCCCATCACTTTGTTCACCACCAATATCGAAGCCAGGTTGCAGGCCGGGCCCGCCATGAGCAGAACCAGCGCAGCTCCGGGGGTCAATCCCTTGAGCATCAGGGCAACAGCTATAGGGATGCTGCCCGTGGCACAGATGTACATCGGGATGGATATGCAGAGGACCAGCAGCATGGATGCCCAGGTATTTCCCTCGAAAGCCGTAAACCATCCCTGCGGCACAAAGGCGGCTATAAGGGCTGCCACGACCAGGCCGAGCACAAGCCAGCGGCCTATGTCCTGCATCATGTCCACAAAAGCATAGCGCAAAGCTTCCTTCAACTTCCGGAAAAAGCCTTTCTTCTCCACCGCTGAAGCCTGCACCGGGGTGACGATTTGCTCGCCATCCTTGTTGGACAGTGTGGTCAGAGTGCCTCCGAAAAGAGCCGTGACCAGCGCCGCGACAGGCCTTATGATGGCAAAAGGCAGACCCATAAGTCCATAGGTGGCAAGGATGCTGTCCATCCCGGTCTGGGGAGTGGCTATGAGAAAGGACACCGTAGCGCCTTTTGAAGCTCCTTCCTTACGCAGAGACATTGCAGCAGGGATTACTCCGCAGGAGCACAGGGGCAGCGGAATACCCAGAAGCGTGGCGTAAAGAACAGAGCTCAAATTGTTTTTAGACAGGTATTTACCATAGAACTGCGCAGGAATGAACGCATGCAGGAGTCCGGCAAAGAGGAAACCCAGCAGCAGGTATGGCGCCATTTCTGTGACAATTGCGAAAAACTGATTCATATCATTTATTTTCGCAAAGATATGACCAGGCTTTATCTGAAAATATCGAAAAGATGGATAATGCTTATATCCTGTCTATCGGAATCCTGTCCTTATCTCTCAAAGCAATGAATTGCCTGGGACTCATTCCTGTTTCTTTCCTGAATTGCGCGCTGAAATGGGCAGGGCTGCTGAACCCGAGTTCCCACGCTATTTCACTTATCGACCTGTCCCCGTAGCTGAGCAGTTCCTTCGCATATTCTATACGCTGGAGTATGGCATATCTTTCCACGGACATCGAGTTCATCTGGGAAAAGAGCTTGCTTATGGAACTGTAATCCTTCAGCATCCTTGCCCTGAGGAAATCAGAGAGCAGGGGCCGTTCCCCACTCATCCTTGCCCATTCGATTATGGCAAGACGTATGGTCTCCACTTTTGAGGATTGCAGGTCTCCTGTCAATTCAAAGCCTTCCTGCAGGAGCGCCTTCTCAAAGGTCTCGATTTCAGTCGCGCTCAGCGGGGTCAGGAGTTCCACCTTCCCCAACTGAACATCCCTATAGGCAATCGAGTATCTGTCCAGCAATTGACGCACCGTCCTGATGCAGCGCGGGCAGACCATATTTTTGATATGCAGTATTCTGTCAGGCATTTGATTCAGTCTCTGTCAACAGTCAGAGTTGCAAATATAGGCAACTTATTCTTTTCAGATTACTTAATTCCTTATCTTTGTATACTGCGGTTCCCGCTCAACCGCAGAACGGTCATCATGGGAGGCGTAAAGAGTGTCATAGGAAGGGTGGTTCGCGCCCTGTGCGTAGTCATGGCGGCAGTCGCTGTACTGCTGTCCGGCACGTGCATAGCCATACAAAGCTGGGTCAACAAAGGTTCAGCGAAGGAGAAACTGCTCGGAATCGCATCGGAATATGTAGATTGCGACCTGAGCATAGGCAGCATGCAGGTCAGCATATTCAGAGATTTCCCCAACCTGAGGCTGGACATCGGGAATGTGGCATTGACATATGCACACGGGAAATATGGTAACGCGGCCTGCCCCCATCCCGGGCATATGGCGGAAGCGACGGACACGCTGGCGAGCGTTGAAAGGCTGGAGTTGAAATTGAGGATGACGGCTCTGCTGAGGGGGCGGATCAGATTGCCTTCGGTTTCTGTCGGCGGTCTGAATCTGAATGCCGTCAAACTGGACAGCAGCAGCACCAACTGGAGTATCTTCAAGGCGGAGGATAATGAGTCGGAGAGCGGGATGCCCAACATCATTATCGACAGACTTGCGCTGGTGGACGGCGCTGCAGTCGGGTATGTCTCTCTCGAGGACGGGCTCAGATCGTCAGTGGCCCTTGAGGAACTGTCCTTCGAAGGGCATCTGAAACTCTCCGACCCTTACCGAATCAGAGGCAGGCTCAATGTGCGGGGACTGGAAATCGAAGGAGAGACTGCCCGGGAGGAACTCCATGCCATATTCGGGGAACTTGTGGCAGACTGCAGGAACCGCAGTTACAGACTGAATGCAGAAAGTGACATAACCCTGAACAGCAAGGATTTGGGAAGTATGCAGCTGCCATTTGCCCTGAGGGCGGACCTTACCCTGCCGGAGGACGGGTTGACCCGACTTGAGCTGAACTCCCTGGAAGCCAGGGCCGGAGCCCTCGAACTTCTGGGCAACGGAGACTTCGTCTTTCTGAGCGACAGCACCCGCGTCAGGGCCGAGGTAAGCATTGACTCCTGCCCTCTCGGGGATATCATTCACAGCATCCCGTCAGGCATCCTGCCTGAACTCCGGAAACTTGACACAGATGCCACTGCAGACCTCACCCTGCTTGCCGACGGCTGGTATATACCTGATAAACAGTCGCTTCCCGAGTTGATAGCCGAACTTGTGATCCCACGTAGCCATATTCAATGGAAGGGGCTGGAAGATGAAGGAACGGCTTCCCTGGACCTTGAGGCAATGACCGACAGTAACGGAAAGCTCAGCCTGGACCTCAGATCCCTGACTGCAAGGATGGCGGGCATCGGGCTGGAAATGAGCGGCGAAGCTGAAGACCTGCTGTGTGAAGATCCCCTTCTGTACATTGATCTGGAGTCGGACATTTCCCTGGACAGGCTGGGAGAGCTGCTCCCGGAAGGGATGAGCGCCAGGGGCAATCTGCTGGCAGCCGTAAGCGGATATGCCTTCCTGTCAGACCTGGATCCATACAATTTCGGCAGGGCGGACCTGCAGGGTTTCCTGATGAGTGACCGCATCGGGTTTTCCGATGGCAGCGATGAACTGTCCCTGCTTTTCGACAACGCCCAGATAGATCTGGCGAAGGTAGGAAAGGATTCCCTGCTCGGAGCAGAGCTGCTGGGACTCAAGGGAACGGTCGACAGCATATACGCGAGTCTCGGGAACAAGGCTTTCGTAAAGGGCAGCGGCCTGGACCTGAGCCTGCAGAACGCTCCGGGGCATATAGAAACCATATACGGCAAGGAACATCACCCGCTGGCGGGAAGACTCGGGGCGAGGGAAATCGAGATGGAAGGGGAAGATTCTCTGCTTGTCAGAATGTTGTCCACTGACAACAGCTTCCGCTTCTCCAATCTGGACGCCGGGGGCAATACCAGGCCGGTGCTGGCGGTAGAAAGCCTTACCGGCAGCATAAGCCTCAGCCAGGGTCTCAACAAAGCGATACTCAACAGCCTGAAATTCAATGCATCCACCGCAAAACGCGCCCAGAGGGAAAGGCCACAGGGGGCACGCAGGAGCAGAAGGGACAGCTCCCGCACCGAAGATGATTTCAGCATGGACGAGTTGAATCTCAGCATCAGCGACAACGTGGCCGCTTATTTCCGCGAATGGAACTTCAGCGGGGAACTCGGCCTCTCCGAAGGTCTGGTTCAGACACCCTACTTCCCTATCCGGAACAAGATTTCAGGCCTGGGCGGAAGGTTCTCGGACAGAGAGGTTTCGCTTGACAGCCTGACCCTGCTCATAGGCAGTTCCGACCTCAGCGCCAGAGGACGTATAGACGGGATACGGCCGGCAGTGCTCCGCCGCGGGGTGCTGGGCCTCGACCTCTCTGTAACTTCAGGCAGGATAGACACCGACGAGCTGATGGAGGCATATACGGCAGGTGTCAGATACGCTTCGGCAAAGCCTGTTCAGGATGACAGCCTTTCAGCCGCATATACAGACGGTGACAGCCTCAGCAATGCCCTGATAGTGATCCCGTCAAACATCAACGCCAGCATCAAGCTGGAAGGCAATGAGATAGACTACTCCAACCTGAAGATAGACTGGTTCGAGTCGGACATTGCGATGAAGGACAGGACTCTCCAGATAACGAATACCGTCGCCACCTCGAATATGGGAGACATCTATCTGGAAGGCTTCTATTCGACCCGGTCCAGGAAAGACATATCTGCGGGCTTCGACCTGAATATGGCAAGCATCACCGCAGACAAGGTGATTGCACTCTTCCCCGGGGTCAATGAGATAATGCCTATGCTCAGCTCATTCAAGGGCACGTTGGACTGCGAAGTCGCCGCCACCAGCCAGCTGGACACCAATATGAGTTTCATCCTGCCGTCCATAAACGGAGTCCTGAACATCAAGGGCACGGACTTGGCCATGGAGGACAACGAGGCTCTGGACAAGCTTGCCAAGGTGCTGATGTTCAAGGAGAGAAAGATGGGCAAGATAGAAGACATGTCCGTTCAGGGCATAATCAGCGACAATATGCTGGAAGTGTTCCCGTTCGTAATGAAGGTTGACCGCTATACTTTGGCAATGAACGGTTTGCAGAACTTCGACCAGAGCTTCCAGTACCATGTCTCTGTGCTCAGGTCGCCCATTCCGTTCCGCTTCGGCATAAACCTGAGCGGCAATTTCGACGACTGGAAATACAGGATAGGAAAGGCGAAATACAAGAACGTGAACGTGCCGGTATTCACAGCCGAACTGAAGGATATGCAGATGAACCTGGTCAGCGCCATACACGACATATTCTCCCGGGGTGTGGCGGCAGCTGTCAAGGGCAATTCCGAAGCCATGGAAGCCATAGACGGCAGAAAGACCGCACTGGGTTATGATTCTTCCGCCGATGCCGGGGATATGGATCCGGAAGACAGGAAGATGTTTGACAGCTATCTCAGGGAACAGGAAGAAGTCGAGGATCTCATTCAGGATGAGACCGGAGAACTTGACCTTGACGGGGAGTTCGTAGTCCCTGACGGCATCCTTGGAGCCGACACGGCTGACGGACAGCAGTAAAACGCATGAATAACAATAGAATATGACCATAAACACACAGGACTACATCGAAGTCACCCTCAAGCCTCAGGAATGGTCCGAGGACGCGGTCGGAATCATCGAGGCTGAACTCTCCGACCTTCCGTACAACTCTTTCATGGAAGACAGCGACGCGGACGGCAGACCGGTGCTGAAGGCCTATGTCCAGAAATCCGAATATGACGCCAGGATGCTGAAGACTGTGCTTTCCGGGCTTCCGTTCAGGGTGGAGTCCAGCGCCGCGATGGTGGTGCCGGAAAACTGGAACGCCGAATGGGAAAGTCATTTCGAGCCCATCCGTATCGGCAGGCTGGTGACAGTCAGGGCGCCTTATCACAAGGGGCTGAAAAGGAGCCGCTTCAACATAACCATAGAGCCGAAGATGGCTTTCGGGACAGGCCATCACCAGACCACCTGCATGATGATGGAATCGATGCTCGAGCACGGGGAGAGCATCAGGGGCGCGAGGGTGATGGACCTGGGCTGCGGAACGGCGGTTCTGGCGATACTTGCGGCAAAGATGGGCGCCGCCGAAACCACGGGAATAGACATCGACGCAGTCGCCGCACAGTCCGGATATGACAACGTGGCGCTCAACCGCCTGCGCAACAGGGTGAGCATATGCTGCGGGGACGCATCCCTGCTCCAGATGGAGTCATATGACCTGCTTCTGGCCAACATCCACAGGAACATCATACTTCAGGACCTGGCCACCTACGCTAAATCGCTCAGGAAAGCCGGCATGAGATATGCCAACGTGGACACGCGCGAAAGCAGGTCGGACGGAGGGCTGCTGATGGTCAGCGGCTTCTATGAAAGCGATGCCCCTGACATCATCGATGCCGCTTCCGCACAGGGTCTCAGGCTCATCGGCCGCAAGGGGCGCGATGGCTGGGCCTGCCTGATTTTCAGACGCTTATAAAACATCAGACCATTCAAGACGGCATTTTCCGTAAAGGCTGACCGGAAAAGAATCCAATTTCCAAAAAAAACACTTATATTTGCCCTCTCATCGGACTCAGATTCAGGCAGCTTCCCAAGGCCTGCTTCAGTGACGGGCCCATGTTACGGCCTTCCGGTGAGTTTTGCGGGCGTGTTGAAATTGGTAGACAAGCCAGACTTAGGATCTGGTGCTTCGGCGTATGGGTTCGAGTCCCTTCGCCCGCACGACTCAAAGGCCAACCCATTGTAAATACAACAGGTTGGCCTTTTTCTTATCTTTCAGGGACAACGTGCACTACCAAAGCCGCATAAGCGCTGTCCTCCCCCGGAATATGACTCCTGCCAGCTTACTCCTCAAGCCACTGGCGTATCTTGCCGAGGATTTCATCCTGCACATTCTCATCGAACGAGGAAATCCTGGTACTGTGGCTGCCGCCTTCCTTCACGTAGATCCTGAGATTCTCCTTCTTGGAGTCATCCAGCCATTCACATACGCCTGAAGCGCTCCAAGGATCGACTTCTCCGTAGATGTAGATCATCTTCGGATCGTTCTTCTTCAGGAATTTGACAACGTGCCTGTAAAGGGTATTGTCAAACTCGAATGTATTCTCAGGCGAGCCGAGCATCACCCTACGGAGATAATCCTTGGTATTGACTATGGACATATGGCCGCGGAAAGGACGTATGTCATAGCCATAATAGCCCAATTCCTTGGCTGCCATGACGTTGAACGCAACGTACGGGCTCTGCAGAGAGAAATAGTCAGGGTCATTGATGCCGATGAGATAACGGAAGGCCTCTTCATCAGATGAATCCGGTCCCGGAACTGAGTCGATCGGAGTTCCCCACTGCCAGATTGCATAACGGAGTTCAGCGACACAGAGGTCATAGATTTCGTCAAGAGGAACCCTGAACTCATACCCCTTGGAAGCCACGAACTCGCGGAACATAGGCAAGAACACTTCCCTGTCCCTTACAAGACGCATCATATAGTCCTCTATCACCTTGCGCTCGGCGGCAGTGCCCACCTTGTCGGAAAGGAAAGACTCGTGACGTCCGTCTTCAAGAGACTTGTTAAGAGGAGCCACATAAGGTACGGATATGTCAACGTCGTCCGGATAGTACGACCTGTAGAACATGGTGGTCTGACCGCCCTTGCTGATACCTGTCGATATCCATTTTCCTGCATAGACCGGCTTGAGCATCTCCACCACATGATGCAGATCACAGAGCGAGTTTGCAACCGTAAGATACTGCCAGTCACAAGCTTCAGGAACCGATTCTCCGAAATAGCGATACTCCACCACGACGATGTTGGTATTGAGCAGTCTTGCAAGTTCCTCACAATAATTCGGTCTCAGAGCATAATCCGCCCAATATCCCTCGGTCACAAGCACCGTAGGCCTGTCGAAGCCGGCGTGGCACACTATGACCCTCTGCTCGAAGGTGCCGGCATCACGCCTGCGCGCCTGCGGGTCAGCATATTTCACATAGGTCTGCATGTCAGGAGTCATCTCCCCCGCAGCTTCCGGATTGACCGGCCGGGTCACTTTCAGAAGATACTTCTGGCTGAAGACGGAACTCTCCAGCTTCTGTACCGACGCTACGCTTTCAATTGATTCCAGAGTCTCCTTCAGCTGCTGGGCTGTAAGAGTGAATGCCAGGAATATGGCAAGGATGGAGACAAGCAGTTTCTTCATATATTCAGTGTTTTTGTGATTTCACCAAATATACGGCTTATTCACTGCTTTACCCAATTATTTCGGGAGTTTTCAGCGGACTTTGTTCAGCTCGGGAGAATATGCGAACCCTCCGCCCGCAAGTATTTCCTCAAGCCTTCCCCGTTCCAGGTCAAAGGAGGCGCATATGTCCCCAAGGTCGGCATATTCCCCGTCCCTGAGATAACGGTTGATGACTGAGGCCAGCATGGCAGCGTCGTTCAAAGGCAGTGAAGGCATATGGCGCAGAGAATCAGATGTTGGCTTCTATCTGAGAGTCCTTCAGACCGAGGAAATAGAGTATTCCGTCCAGACCTATGCTGGAAATGGACTGCTTCGCATTGGCCTTGACCTTGGGTTTTGCGTGGTAGGCGATTCCCAGACCGGCCAGACCCAGCATAGGCAGGTCGTTCGCTCCGTCGCCGACGGCCACCGCCTGCTCGAGATTTATATGCTCGACCTGACAGAGCAGTCTGAGGAGTTCAGCCTTGCGGCGTCCGTCCACTATCTCACCCGCACAGCGTCCGGTAAGTTTGCCGTTCTCAACCTCAAGCTCATTGGCATATACGTAATCGAAACCGAATTTCTGCTGAAGGTAATGTCCGAAGTAGGTGAAGCCTCCCGAGAGTATGGCAGTCTTATATCCGACTCTCTTGAGTATCTTCATCATGCGCTCAAGTCCCTCATTGTATGGAAGTTCCTTTGCAACTTCCTCCATCACGGACTCATCCAGGCCCTTCAGCAGGGCCACGCGGCGGGTAAGGCTCTCGTTGAAGTCTATCTCTCCCCTCATCGCGCTTTCCGTAATGGCCTTGACCTCATCCCCCACTCCGGCACGCACTGCAAGCTGGTCTATGCACTCGGCGTGTATGAGCGTGGAATCCATATCGAAGCAGATGAGGCGCCGGCTGCGGCGGTAGATATTGTCCTTCTGGAATGAAACGTCCAGACCTTCCGCACAGTTCTGGAGAAGGTCGGCCTGGAGGCTGCTGCGCTGCTCATCGGTGAGGAAGCCCCTGACCGAGATCTCGATGGAGGACTTGGTCCTGCCGCTGTCGTCATTGAGGGGTACGCGTCCTGTGAGACGCTTGATGGCATCGATGTTCAGCCCGTAGCGGAAAATCACGGCTGTAACATCAGCTATCTGCCGGGCCGATACCGTACGGCCCAGCAGAGTTATGATGTAGCGGTTCTTGCCCTGTCTTGCGACCCATTCCTCATATTGGACGGGATCTATGGGCGAGAACCTGACCTGAACGCCAAGTTCGGAAGCCTTGAAGAGAAGGTCTTTCATAATGAAGCCCGACTTGTCCCGGGTGGTGCTGAAAAGCATTCCCAGAGTCAGGGAACTGTGTATGCTCACCTGTCCTATGTCAAGTATGAAAGCGTCATAACGGGCGAGGATGTCAGCCAGGGCAGTTGTCAGCCCCGGCTTGTCCTCTCCGGATATGTTCACCTGAATTATTTCCGTATCTCTCAGGTCCATATGGCGTAACCGGTTATCTGTTAATTAATTCTGAAGACGTCAAGGTTTTTGGAATAATACTAAAGTCCTATGGTCTTGAAGAAATCGTTACCCTTGTCATCGACGAGTATGAATGCCGGGAAGTCCTCGACACGGATCTTCCATATCGCCTCCATCCCGAGCTCAGGGTATTCCACGCACTCGATGCTCTTGATGTTGTTCTGGGCCAGGATGGCGGCAGGACCTCCGATGGATCCGAGGTAGAATCCTCCGTGCTTCTTGCAGGCGTCCGTGACTGCCTGGCTCCTGTTGCCCTTAGCGAGCATTATCATCGATCCGCCATGATCCTGGAACTCATCCACATATGGGTCCATTCGGCCTGCGGTGGTAGGTCCCATTGAGCCGCAAGGCATTCCGGCAGGGGTCTTTGCCGGTCCGGCATAGTAGATTGGGTGATCCTTCATGTACTGAGGCATCTCCTCTCCTGCGTCGAGACGGGCCTTGATCTTCGCGTGAGCTATGTCACGGCCGACTATGATGGTACCGTTGAGGCTGAGCCTGGTACTTACAGGGTACTGTGACAGCTGCTTGCAGACCTCGCTCATCGGACGGTCGAGATCCACCTTCACGACATCTCCCTCACCCGCATTGCGGAGTTCCTCAGGGATGAGTTCATATGGTTTGTCGTCCATCTTCTCTATCCATATGCCGTCTTCGTTGATCTTCGCCTTGATGTTCCTGTCGGCGGAGCAGCTCACACCGAGTCCGATAGGGCAGCTTGCGCCGTGGCGAGGCAGTCTTACCACGCGTATGTCATGAGCCATATACTTTCCTCCGAACTGGGCGCCGAGACCTATCTTGCGGGTCTCCTCAAGGAGCTCCTTCTCGAGCTCGATGTCACGGAAAGCCCTTCCCGTCTCGTCTCCGCTGGTTGGAAGTCCGTCATAATAGTGAGTGGATGCGAGCTTTACGGTGAGAAGGTTCTTCTCAGCGGAAGTTCCGCCCACTACTATCGCGATGTGATATGGAGGGCAGGCAGCAGTTCCGAGAGTCTTCATCTTCTCCACGAGGAAAGGCACGAGCGTACCCGGATTCTGGATGCGCGCCTTGGTCTCCTGATAGAGATAGGTCTTGTTTGCGCTGCCTCCGCCCTTGGTCACGCAGAGGAAGCGGTACTCCATACCCTCGGCAGCCTCGATGTCGATCTGAGCCGGGAGATTACACTTGGTGTTGACCTCGTTGTACATATCCAGAGGGGCATTCTGGGAATAACGGAGATTCTCCTCGGTGTAAGTCTTGTAGACTCCCAGTGAAAGAGCCTCCTCGTCACAGAAACCGGTCCATACCTGCTGGCCCTTCTCTCCGTGTATGATGGCTGTTCCCGTGTCCTGGCAGAGAGGGAGCTTGCCCTTTGCTGCTACCTCGGCATTGCGAAGGAAAGTCAGGGCCACATATTTGTCATTTGCGCTGGCCTCAGGGTCGGAGAGGATGGAGGCAACCTGCTCGTTATGGGAACGGCGGAGGAGGAAGCTTACGTCACGGAAAGCGGTGTTGGCCATCACGGTAAGGCCTTCCCTGCTCACCTTGAGAATCTTGTGTCCTTCGAACTCTCCGGTGGAGACATATGCCTCGGATCCCGGGATCTTGTAGTATTCAGTCTTGTCTTCGCCAAGCTGAAACATAGGTGCGTATCTGAATTCCATATTGGTATTGAAATGATTAATCGATGTCTTCTACCGGTGTGACATTGCCGCTTCCGCGCTGCATCAGGAAGGTCTTCATAAAGTCGTTGAGATCGCCGTCGAGCACGCCCTGGGTGTCGGCTGTGGAATATCCCGTCCTCAGGTCCTTGACCATCTTGTACGGATGCAGCACATAGCTGCGTATCTGCGACCCCCATTCTATCTTCTTCTTCTGACCCTCGAGTTCGGCCTGCTTCTCCTGGCGCTTCTTCAGTTCGATGTCATAGAGCCTCGACTTGAGGATACGGAGAGCGTTTTCCTTGTTGCCTATCTGCGTACGTCCTTCGGTATTCTCCACAACTATTCCCGTGGGAATATGCCTGACCCTGACGCCAGTCTCCACCTTGTTGACGTTCTGGCCACCGTGGCCGCCGCTCCTGAAGGTATCCCACTCCAGGTCGCAGTCCCTGATTTCGATGTTTATGGTATCGTCCACGAGAGGATACACGAAAACGGAGGAGAAGGTAGTCTGCCGCTTGCCCTGGGAGTTGAAAGGGGATATGCGGACGAGTCGGTGCACTCCGTTCTCGGCCTTGAGGTAACCATATGCGTAGTCTCCCTCGATCTCGACCGTGGTGGACTTGATTCCGGCCTCATCGCCATCCACAAGTTCTGTCACCGTCGCCTTGAACCCGTTCCTTTCCGCCCAGCGCATATACATTCTCATCAGCATCGCTGACCAGTCGTTCGCCTCTGTGCCGCCGGCTCCGGAGTTTATGGTAAGTATGGCTCCGAGATTGTCTCCCTCCTCTCCGAGCATATTCCGGAGTTCGAGCTGTTCAAGCCTGGAGCACAATGAGGCATATTCCCTGTCGAGTTCGCCCTCATCCTCGGCGAGTTCCACAAGAACCTCGAGATCGTCGGCCGAAGCGTTCAGCGCATCGATGCCGTCCACCCAGTATTTGACTGCGGATGTATGCTTGAGATATGCTTCAGCACTCTTGGGATCATCCCAGAATCCGGCGTCCTGCGCCTTCAGCTGACGGGCCTCGACCTCAGCCCTCTTGTCTTCGAGAGAGACGCAGTCCGCAAGAACGCGTATCCTGCCCCTCAGTTCACTTACCTGTTCTATAGTTACCATAGGGCAAATATACTGAACATTTCGCAATTATATTAGTATATTTGCACGCGTTCTTCAATGACGTCCAACTTTAGGCATATGGCAACCATAGGCATTTTCGATTCCGGTCTGGGAGGTCTCTCGGTACTCACCGCAGCCGCCAGGCTGCTTCCCCGGGAGAAGTACATCTACTTTGCCGACAGCGCGTTCTGTCCCTATGGGGAAAAGACCCCGGGATTCATACGCGAGCGTTGCCGGACCATCACCCGCACCCTGCTGGAGAAGGGAGCCGAAATCATAGTAGTAGCCTGCAACACAGCCACGGGAGCAGCCATATCCGAACTAAGGGCGGAGTATCCGGCTGTCCGTTTCATCGGCATGGAGCCGGCTGTCAAGCCCGCGGCTCTGGGTACCAGAAGCGGCGTCATAGGAGTCCTCGCCACTGCAGGCACGCTGAAAGCATCCAAGTATCTGAAAACCAAGGGAGACTGGGAAGACAACTGCACCATTTGCGAGCACGTCGGAAAGGGCTTTGTGGAACTGGTGGAAAGCGGAAGGACTGAAGGGTCTGAGGCTGAAGAGACGGTCAGGGCCAGTCTCCAGCCCCTCCTCAGCCGGGGAGCGGACACCATAGTCCTCGGCTGCACCCATTATCCTTTCCTGCTGGACGTAATGAAGAAGGTCGCCCCCGAGGGGATACGCTTCATCGACCCCGCACCTGCAGTCGCAAGGCAGCTGCTGAAGGTAATGGACAGCGAAGGCATCAGCCACGGACCTGTAAACGAAGGCGGGTCTCCGGAGAGACCCGCCGTGGAATTGCTGTCATCCGGGGACACGGAGTCCCTCAGGAAGATGTTCGACAGAATTGAATTCTGAACTGATATCCGGCCTAGTACAGGGAGTACTGCCTTGCAAGAGACCCGTACATCTGTCCCAGCACCTCGAGGCAAGGACGTCCTCCGACCATCACCATCCTGTAGACGGTGTCATCCACCCTGTAATACTCCACTCCGCCGAAGACTATGGTGTCATAGTCGTCAGGAAGTTCGTCCACAAGCGCTCCTGCAGGAGGCACTATGGTCTGGTAACTGTTCCCCTTTATCGTATAGAAAACACCGTCGGAGTAGTAGTACTCCTCGTTGGCATATGCATAACTCTGGACAAGTCCGAGGGCGTTGGCAAGTTCGTATGATGATCTCGCCGCGTTGAGATTCATCGCAATCCGGGCGTTCTGCTGAGCAAGTATGGCGTTGTTCTGCGCGATGCGCCTGTTCTGGTCGTCGATATAGCGGCTGTATGAGTCGAAGCCCGAGTAGGTCCTGTAGACATTGGTGTAGAACGCGAACCTCACGGTGTGGAAGCCCAGGTCGATGACAGGTCCGTCAATGACCACCCCGAAAGGAGGGCGGCAGACGACATAATAGCCGCCGTATGGCCTGTAATAGACATTGCCGTACCTGTAATAATCTACTCCATAGTACCTTACCCTGACATACCTTGGAGGGAGAGTCCTCACGCGGTAGCCGAAATAGTGAGGACCGTGGCCCCAGAAGTGATCTATCCTGTCGCAAGGCATGAAGTCCCTCTCGCGCGGATGTACCCTGTGGACATTGTGTCCGTCCATCCTGCAGTCATCGTAGTAACGGTCGTTGTAGCCGCCGCGGCCGGCATAACGGTCGTCACGGTCAGAAGGACGGTCATACCTGTCATCCCTGCTCTGGTCATTCTTGCCGACGGTGCCGAGACCGCGCCTGGTCACATTGTCGTTGACGGTGACATTGCGGATCTGGGCGGTGCTGCGGTCAGCAGAAGAGGTGGTTGTGGCATTGCCCTCTGCACGGTTCTGTGTGCCGGTCCCGGCAGTGCGGCGCACCTGAGAATTCTGGCTGCCGGTAGCCTGACTGCCGGTGGTATTCTGAGAACCTGTGGTCCTGCGCACCTGGGTATTGGAGCTGCCGCTCTGACTGCCGGTGGTATTCTGAGAACCTGTGGTCCTGCGCACCTGGGTATTGGAGCTGCCGCTCTGACTGCCGGTGGTGT
>JAEDLE010000084.1 GCA_016295455.1 Bacteroidales bacterium | reverse complement strand
ATAGTATAGTTATCTGTTTAATTATTACTCTGTCTTTATGCCTTCTGACGGGTTGCGGCGCACTGCGCCCACGGTCTGCCAAAGCACGGACATCACGGCAATCATCAGGGAGGCCACACAGCTCGAGATGAAAATCCATATTCCCGGCGAAATGTGGTAGCTGAAACTCTGGAGCCACCTGTCAGAGATATAGTATGCCACCGGCACGGCTACCACGCAGGATATCAGCAGCGGAGCGCAGAACTTGACGAGCATAAACAGGATGACATCCTTTACGCTGCCGCCCATTATCCTTCTGACTGCAATTTCGCTTCTGCGCTGGCGTATGAAGAAAAGCGACAAGCCTATGAAACCGAAGATTGAAATCAGGAGGGCTATTCCGGTAAACATCAATATTATACGCAGGACATTCCGCTCCTCTTCAAACTGAGATGCCACACCTTCTTCGAGATTCTGCACCACCCAGTCCACATTCCTGCTGTTGGTCATCACCTCGGCAACTGCAGACTTGATCGTCTTGTATGCCTCCGGGGAGCCGTCTGTCTTTACTACATAGTCAGGGTTCTGTATCTTTCCCGCCTCCCGGTAAAAAATAGCAAATTCAAAGACTTCATTGAGTATGTTGCCCTTGTGAAAATTATTGATTACCCCGGCAAGGCTCCATATCGAGCCGTTCTGCCACTGAATCTCACGGTCGGAATCCGACAGGCCGAGGTCCTCCTTCATCTTCTCATTGATGTAAACCGCACCGTCGGAAGCTCCGTAATCATTCAGGATTTCCAGTCCATAAATCTCAAAGGCCGCCTTGTCAAGATTCGCCAGCATTATCAGGTGTTGAGCGTCGTTATTGTCCCTCATCATACTCACGGATGTGGATCCTACCGACAGGCAACTGCCGCTGCTCAGACCAATCTTCTGCACACAAGGAAGTTGCTCAAGAGCCGAGAGTATTGCGTCGGAGTCGCCAGGCTCGTCAGGCGTGATGTAAACGACATCCTTGACATCAATTCCCAGAGGAGCCTTTACGAGTCCGTTGATCTGAAGCGCGACCACCAGCGACAGGGTGAGCATCACGACGGTGATGAGATTCTGGATCATTATGAACACGCGGCTGAATACCATTTTCGACTTGAAACGGAAGCTGCCCTTGACCACATCTATAGGTTTGAAGGCAGAAATCTGAAGTCCGGGTATGATTCCGGCGAGAAGGCCGGTCAGCACGACAAAGCCTATGCAGACGCTGACGGTTCCCGGGGTGAAGTCGTTTTCCAACATTATCCTGCCCCGGAACATCGAGGCCATCTCGTCCTGGAAAAGGAAGGCAAGCCCAAGGCCCAGAAGGAAGGATACCAGCACCATAAGGGTGGATTCTCCCACGAGCTTGCATATTATCTCCCGGGAAGAAGCGCCCAAGAGCCTTCTCGTGGCCATTTCCCTGGCTCTCATTCCGGTATTTGCCACCGTCAGGTTGATATAGTTGGTGACGGCAAAGAGAAGTATGGCAATTACGGCACTCAGAAGGATTACCAGAAGTACCTTGTTGCCTTTCTCCAGGCCCAGTCCGTCGTTCTGCGGATCAAACATCAGTTTTCTCAGCGGAGTGATACGTGCAGACAATATGCCGCTTTCCGCAAAATCAAGCTCCAGCATAGGGATATCAGCCTTGAGCATAGACCATATCTCTTCTCTCTTCGAGTCCAGGCTTGCTCCCTTGGCAAGGAGATAGAAGGTCTTGAAACAACCGTGTCCGGTGCTCACAAATACATCGGAAGTCATATTATAGCCCAGAATCTGCGGATGTCTGTCAATTGAAGCTATAATCTTCGTGTCATTCGGAAATACGGTCTTGTCGAAATCCCTGACCACTCCGCTGACAGTATATACCCGGGTGCTGTCGTAAGGATCACGACCACTGATGGTCACCGACCTTTGGCCTATTATCCTGAGAGCTTCTCCCATAGGGTCCACGTCCGGGAACAGCACATCTGCGAGGCTTTCGGTAATGACGCATTTGTCCGGGGAAGACAGAGCGTTCCCGGGATCGCCCTCAACGAAATCGTATGAGAACATACTGAAGAAGGTCGAGTCCACAAGAAGCACAGGGTTCCCTTCCATATCCTTGAAACTTTCCTCGTCTGTCCTGATTGTGCCTCCCTGGCTCACCACGCAACAGGTATTCTCGATTTCGGGATACATCCTGCCGATTTTCCAGGACTCCTCCGGCCATGACATATAGTCGCTCGAGCGGCCCAGAAGCACTATCCTGTCCCTGTTCGGCTGGGAATGGTCCATACTGAACTGTCTCCAGGTATAGTCTCCGATAAGGATTACGAACATAAGAGCAACGGCCAATCCCAAGATGTTGATCACCGTATAAAATGGGTTGCGTTTCAAGAATCTGAAAAATGATTTCATTCCATTACATTTTTAAGTTTCGCAAGTAGGTAAAAAACGAAAACAGCCAACCCGATGCCCAGGGAGAGGACTTTGATCAGAATATCTGAGTTTTTCTTCATGTCTTAAAGCTCATTCTTGACGTCTGAGACAATCTGACCGTCGAAGAGGTCGATGGTGCGTTGAGCTTGGGAGGCATCCTTCTGGCTGTGGGTCACCATGACGATGGTGGTGCCTTCCTGGTTGAGTTCCTTCAGCAGGTCCATGACTTCCTTGCCGTTCTTGGAATCCAGGTTTCCGGTAGGTTCGTCGGCGAGGATGAGTTTGGGATTGGAAACCACTGCCCTGGCGATGGCCACGCGCTGCTGCTGACCGCCGGAGAGCTGCTGCGGGAAGTGTTGGGCGCGGTGGCTGATGGCCATACGCTTCATAATCTCAGTCACTTTGGCCTTGCGCTCGGAAGCAGAGATGTTCAGATAGCGGAGCGGCAGCTCGATGTTCTCGTAAACGTTCAGTTCGTCAATCAGGTTGAAACTCTGGAATACGAAGCCGATGTTGCCCTTGCGGAACTTGGTACGTTCCTTCTCCTTTAGATTGGCGACCTCGGTGCCAAGCAGTTCGTAGGATCCGCTGGTCGGATTGTCCAGCAGGCCGAGAATGTTCAGAAGGGTTGACTTGCCACATCCCGAAGGTCCCATGATGGCCACGAACTCTCCGTCTTTGATTTCGAATGATACACCATTGAGAGCAGTGGTCTCGATTTCTTCTGTGCGGAAGACTTTGCAAAGGTTGGAAACTTTAATCATAATGTATTGTCTTTAAATCATTTATTCTACTCTTTCTTCAACGCCTCGGCCGGATTCGTCCGGGCGGTCTTGATGCTTTGATACAATACGC
>JAEDLE010000038.1 GCA_016295455.1 Bacteroidales bacterium | reverse complement strand
GCAGGTTATTATTTGAGGATTACTTAATGCTGAATTCGCAGCCGCAGTACTGCTGGTTGTAGAAGTTCTGTTCGCGGATGATCTCTCCGCGTCTTTCCTGGAGACCGCCCTTGCGCCAATTGCGGCCCCACCACTGTACGTCATCATAAGCGGAACAGGCCTCGCTGCCGGCCTGGTCAATCTGTCCGAGGCTTTTCCATCGGGATGAGGCGAGGGAGGTGGTGACACGGGGAATGCCATGGGCGTGGGCATATGCGGCAGCCCTTCTGAGTCGGAAACTGAAGCAGCGCAGGCAACGCGGACCTCTTTCGGGGGAGTCCTCCAGACCGCAGGCGACTTCATCCTTCCATTGCGTATGGGCATACACGTCTTCGACGAATTCCACACCCAGTTTCTCGCAATAACGCCTGCATTCATCACGCCGGACTGCATATTCTTCCGAAGGATAGATGTTCGAATTGCTGTAGAACACCACAGGGGTGATGCCCTCTTTCTGCATACACTCCAATATGGCGCCGCTGCAGGGAGCGCAGCAGCAGTGGAGAAGAACTTTGTCTGAATTCACGTCTCTGTCACAAGTCTTTCTGCAAAGATACTCAGTAATTTTCAAAGATGATGCAGGTTATTATTTGAGGATTACTAAATTTGCCATATGCAGAACGGAACAGGCATAGGCAAGACTTCGGGATGGCTCGCGCTAAGCCCGCTGATCGTTTTCCTTCTGGTATATCTCGTCTCGTCGCTCTGTGCCGGGGATTTCTACAAGGTGCCGGTCGCATCGGCCTTCCTCATAGCTTCGGTATATGCCATAATGATGACAAGGGGCAGGATGGACAGCCGCATAGCCATATTCTCAAATGGAGCCGGACATCCGAATGTGCTGATGATGCTCTGGATCTTCATTCTCGCCGGAGCATTCGCCGGGACAGCGAAGGAGATAGGGGCGATTGACGCGACCGTGAGCCTGACCCTGATGATACTGCCGGGGAAACTCCTGCTTTCAGGACTGTTCCTCGCTTCCTGCTTCGTCTCGATGTCGGTGGGGACCAGTGTGGGCACCATCGTCGCCCTGGTGCCGATAGCTTCGGGAATCGCCTCTGAGACAGGCGTCAGCGTGGCAATGATGACGGCGGTGATAGTCGGAGGCGCCTTCTTCGGCGACAACCTCTCGTTCATTTCCGACACCACCATAGCCGCGACCAGGAGCCAGGGCTGCTCCATGGCCGACAAATTCAAGGCAAACATATGGCTTGCTGCGCCGGCCGCCCTCATCACAGCGGGCATATACCTCTTCCTCGGCTGGGGTATCCAGTCCGTGCCCGACCACGGCGATTTGAGCATAATCCGCCTCATACCATATCTGAGCGTGATGCTGATGGCCCTCAGCGGGGTCAACGTGATGGTGACCCTTACGGCAGGATTGCTGCTGAACGCCCTGATAGGAATATGCGGAGGAAGTCTGGGATGGCTGGGATTCCTCTCCGCTGTGGGAAGCGGGATAGCCGGGATGGGCGACCTGATAATCGTGACCATGCTGGCGGGCGGAATGCTCGGGATGATACGCCACAACGGGGGCATAGACTTCCTCATCAGCTCCCTTTCCTCACGCATACGCGGGAAGCGGGGCGCCGAATTCAGCATAGCCGCGATGGTCAGCCTGGCGAACTTCTGCACGGCGAACAACACCATCGCCATAATCACCACCGGAGACATAGCCAGGGACATCTCCCGACGTTATGCCCTCGACCCGCGCAAAACCGCCAGCATACTTGACACCTTCTCCTGCATAGTCCAGGGCCTTATCCCATATGGAGCCCAGATGCTTATGGCCTCAGGACTGGCCGGTGTCTCAGCCATATCCATCACCGCCTGCCTGTACTACCCGTTCATACTTCTGGCCATAGCCTGCGCCAGCATAATCTTCCGCCTGCCAAGGCGTTACTCCTAACTTTTTGAATATGCCGACAAAGACAGCTAACAGGAAATGTTTCACGGCCAGGATGAAGATGGCCGATGTGATCGACTCGGATTCAAGACTCCTTGCGGTAGTGCCCCGTATGGGTATGGGCTTCGGATTCGGGGAAGAAAGTGTGGAAGAGGTATGTCGCCGCTACGGAGTCAGCACCGGGGCCTTCCTTGCCATATGCAGGGTATATGCCTACGGGGATGCCGGGACCCTGGCGCAGAGCCTTCAGGAAGAGGATATCCGTGACATTGTCGCCTATCTGCGACGCTCCCACACCCACTACGGCGAAGTGGTAGCCAGCCGCCTGACCATATCCCTGGAAAAGCTCATGGAAAGCTGCGACCAGCGCTGCAGACAGATAATCAGCAAGTTCTTCGGCGAGTATATGGAAGAGCTCAGACGGCATTTTACCTACGAGGACAAGGTGGTCTTTCCGTATGTGGAAAGCGTCCTGAGCCATACCGGCAAGGCGGACTACAACATACTCCAGTACGAGGAGAATCACAGCAATGTGGACGAGAAACTTGCCGACCTGAAGAACATATTGATGAAATACCTTCCGAGGGAATGCGGGACCGGACCGGTTGCGGAAGTCCTCGACATCATATTCCTTCTGCAGGATGACCTGCGCCGGCATACGGTGATAGAAGATGATATACTTGTGCCCCTGGTGAACCGCATCGAGAATCATGAAAAGTAAGAACGTGCTTCTGGTCATCCCTTCGGCGATAGTCGCCAAAGGCATAGGTCAGATATTATCCGAGACCGGCGAATTCGAAATGCGTTCTGTCCTCACCGACCTTTCCCCATCCTCCATCGCGAGAGTCAGGAACCTCAGGCCGGACCTCATAGTCCTGGATCCTTCGGTGCTGGATCAGGGTTCCCGAGCCAAGGGCAGGGATATGCTTGGAGAGATCAGTGACGCACCTGTCGTCGCCTTCTTCAGCCAGTATCCGGAAGAAGAGACTGCCCGTCGCTATGAACAGGCCATAGCGTTGACTGACAGTCCGTCATCCATAGTCTGGAAACTTCGTTCGGCCCTTGAGGCACACAGTGAAGGCGGACGTCAGGAAGGGGAGAGCCTGTCCTCAAGGGAGAAAGAGATACTCGTCTGTGTCGCCAAGGGAATGCTGAACAAAGAGATAGCAGACCGCTACAACATATCCATATACACAGTCATCACCCACAGGAAAAACATAAGCCGCAAGACCGGCATAAAGACTGTCGCCGGCCTTACGGTATATGCCCTGCTGAACAATCTGATAGACGTCAGCGATTTTCAGGAAGTGTAGATTACCAGCCTTTGCGGATGTTCTCAGCCATCTCGTCAGCCAGTCTCTGACGGGCCTCGTGGGTAGTCCAGGCGACGTGTGGCGAGAATATGATTCTTTCGGGGTGCTGCATATGCAGAAGCGGGCTGTCCGCCGGGAGCGGTTCCTTCTCGAAGACATCAATTGCGGCGCCCTTGAACAGCCCCTCGTCCAGAGCCCTCGCAAGGTCAGCCTCGACCTCGATTCCGCCCCTGCCGGTGTTCACCAGCACGGCGCTCCTCTTCATCAGCTTCATCTGCTCATATCCTATCAGGCCCGCAGTCCTCTCATTGTAAGGCGCGTGGATACTGATTGCATCGGACTCCCCGAGCAGATACTCAAGGCTGACGCTCGGATACTCCGTGCAGTGGGAAGTGCCTGAGGTTGAATAATATATCACTCTCATTCCGAAGGCCTTGCCTATCGAAGCGACCTTCTGTCCTATGGCTCCCATACCGACTATACCGAGGGTCTTTCCCGTGCTCTCGATGAAAGGATTGCTCGGGTCCGTGTGAATCTTGCCCTTGGAATACTCCCCGTTCCTCACGTAGGAGTCATAGTAGAAGGCGTTGCCCATCAGGTTCAGGATATGCATGAAGGCGCACTGCGCTACCGAGTCGGTGGAATAGCCCGCCACGTTCCTGACCAGGACGTTCCTGCGGGAGCACTCTTCGACGTCGATGTTGTTTATGCCTGTGCCAGCCTCGCATACCAGCTTCAGTTCAGGCGCGTGGTCCAGGAAAACCGAATCCACCCTTACCTTATTGACTATCACTACTTCGCAGTCGCCGCACCTGCTCAGGGATTCCTCCCTGCTGCAGTCCGGGTAGCAAATGAATTCCCCCTGCTCTGCGATTCCTGTCATAGGGGTGTCGCCCATAGTGGCGGCATCAAGAAAAACTATCTTCATATCATAAAGTTTCAAAAGAGCAGTTCCCGCCCGGGAATATGATCCCTGTATCCGGAATGCTCCCCGTCGCGGCGAAGGTAATAAAAATTAATCACATCATTACGGATATGCCGACGCAAGTTCATGCAGGACGGGTGCCGGAAAATCTCACACTGTAAGGCCATTGTGCAGATTCGGCGTTGTCCCGGAGCATCCAGTGGCTGGTCGGAGCGCCCATAACCACGAGCCAGATTTTCGATACTCCGGACCCTACGGTATATTCAAAAGAACCTTCGGTATCCGAATGTGTATCCTCATATGAGACCTTGCCTTCATTGTCAAGGGTTACCAGGCCATATCTCCATCCTGCGCTCTTGGTCATCTGGTTTACGAAACCTTCCTTGCCGGCTTCCCCACGGAACTCGACCTTCAAAGTCTCTCCTTCCGACGGAACCGTGAGCGGGATGACATTGAAACCATAGTTTTCAGGGCAGTTGCCGGCAGTGACGGCACACCATCCGTCAGCTTCTTCGGTGTGAGCCCAGGAAGAAAAGTCAGACGCCAGTTTCCTTGTCTGGTCCCAGACTCTTGGATAGTCCAGGTTCACTACGTGGCAGCAGGCATCGAACATCTCGTCACAGAAACGCTCCTGATCCATGGAATTAAGCCTCTTGTAAGTGTTCACCGGATCTTCGCCTATCGCACCCTTGCGGTAGAGTTCGGCAATCAGAGGGAGGCCGTGGACCATACTCCAGTACTCGATGACATAAGGCGAGTGATAAATGTTGTCCAAATGAAGGAAGGCCTTGTGGGTCAGAGTCTTGAAGGCTTCCCAGTGATAGAGTTCGTCGCTGGTCCAATTTGGATTCACGTGCCAGAGCATCCACTGGGAAGTCATCTCGTAGAAACCGCTCCCTCCCCAGGCATCGCCCTGTCCGTCCGCTATTATCTGCAGCTGGAAACAATGCCCCAACTCATGGGCGATGCAGTTGAGATTCTTGTCCTGGATGCGGTTCGGAGCCACCCACAAGGCACCGATGAAGTTGTCATATGTCCCGCCATAGGCAGTACCTTCAAGGGAGTAGTTGATCATCACCATCATCCTGTAGTTGTCGCACTTGGACTTGCCCTTGACGAACTCAAGGTCATTATAGTAATAATCATAGAAAGTCTCGAGTTTCTGCTTGAGATTCTCAAGATCGACATTCATGTTCTGACCGTTGAGCGCGGGGGCATTTCCAAGATCGGAACCGAAGCCTTTTTCCCAGAAAATCACCATATTGTCGGTATATGCCATCCGATGGTAGCTCCATTTGCTGTCGGGATTCTGGAAATTGTTGTTCTTGAGCTCATTGGGAATGTAGATCTTTTTTCCGTCAGGAAGCTCTACCTTCTCATTTTTGTTTTCTCCCGTATTGCCCCCGCCGCCGTCAGTCGTGGCTGGGTCTTTTGTGCAACCCGCAAGAATGGCCAGCACCATTGCCGGCAACAGAAAATGTTTAAGTTTCATATGATAAAGTGGTTTTGAAATTGTTGTCATATGACAAATCCCCCTCAAGGTAAGGAATTGCCCGGACATATGCAACAATGCCCTCATAACGGCGGACAACAGCAGTCCGGGACAAATGCGGGAACAATCAAAAAGGCGGCAGCCAGTTCTGC
The DNA here is from genome assembly GCA_016295455.1 of Bacteroidales bacterium. Classification (GTDB taxonomy): domain Bacteria; phylum Bacteroidota; class Bacteroidia; order Bacteroidales; family UBA932; genus Cryptobacteroides. The sequence goes on along the minus strand of JAEDLE010000038.1, from coordinate 13,339 downwards.
ACTGGCGCCGCCCTCGGTCACCCACACGGCCTCACAATGGAAAAGGGTTTAAAATGGTCATTGCCAATGTGTGGATGTCACTTCTCCTATTCGTATGGCTGCATATCCAGATACTCAGGAGACTTGTTGTATTCAGAGCGGGAGAGAGGTACCCAATAATACTTGTCACCTTTCCATTCCCTCTGGTCGATGAAGACGTTCAGATTATACTCCTTGTGGCCATCGGCGAATTTCTTCACCTCGCAGCCTATGACAGGGTCGGCATATTCCTCGTCCATCCTCTTCCAGCGGCGCATATCGGTCCAGCGTGTACCTTCGAACATCATCTCGACTTCGCGCTCGTATTCGATCGCCTCCCATACATCACCCGTGGCATCCGGAAGAAGGGCGCGGTGACGGATAATGTTGACATATTTCAGCGCTTCGGAATTGTTTCCGAGCTGATACTGGCACTCGGCGTAGTTGAGGTAGATTTCAGCAAGGCGTATGAACATCCATGGCGCGTCCCACTGCGTGGTCCCGTAGTAGTCGAAATCAGGGCTGTAGGACTTTCTGACAGCGTAACCTGTATTCGATGCGTTCCACCAGTACTCGCCCTGGGAGGAGTCGAGACCCGGAGTCACGGATTCCTCGCCGGCGATGTAGGTCTCCACCTGGCGCTTGTCGTCACCATATCCCCAGAGGGCTCCGTCACCGATGATGTTTGCCCAATAGCGGAGCTCAAGATTCTCCCAAGGATTCTTGGTATTGTCCGAATATGGTTTCTGCGGGGTTCCGTCATAGTTCTGGATCTTGTTCACAAGGTTCTGAGTAGGGTCGAAAGTTCCCCATCCTTCAAAACCGTTGCCCGGACCGCAAGGGGCGCGGTGGCACTGGCCCATCGGGGTCGAATTGGTGTCCGACCATGCGTCGCTGTAGTTTGTGTTATACACCTTCATCCAAATGGACTCAGGGCTGCTTGTATTGTAGAACAGGGCTGCATATTTCTCGATATACTGGTCTCTGTCCTCAGGGGAAGTCATGAGGGTACCCTCCGGCGCGATGAGTTCAAGATGGTAAACATTAAGGTCCATAACGGCTTTCGCGGCGTCGGAGGCTGCCTGCCATTTCTCCTTTGAAGGTGTTCCGAAAAGAGGCGAAGCCTTGAGCAGGAGTACTCTGGACTTGAGAGCGAGGGCTGCACCCTTGGTAGCACGTCCGAGATCTGAAGGGTCCGGATAGACCGTAGGAAGAATTGCCGCAGCAGCGTCGAGATCCTTGCATATGAAGTCCGCCACGTCATCCATCTCAGCTCTCCTTGCCGTGAACTGGGAATCCAGGGCATATGGCGTATCGACAAGAACCACGCGACCGTAGAGGGTGTAGAGCAGAGAATAATACCATCCTCTGAGGAACAGGGCCTGGCCCTTCTGCCAGTTGCGCTCCGTCTCATCACCCGGGACTTCGTCTATTTTGACCAGGAAGTTGTTGATGGTGTTGATATAGCTGTAATAGTTGCCCCACAGGTTGTAGTTGTCTTCATAGTAGCATATGTATGCGGCATCAGGAGACATCAGGCAATGCGTGGTGTTGTTGGTGCCGTAGCCATGCTTGTGGTAGATCTCCTCCGAGAAGTTGTCCCAGAGCGTGTTTGTCGAAAGCTGGCCCCTGACGGTGTTGTACACCTTGTTGAGATAAGCCTCGGAAAGCGAAAGGTCGCTCCATACCGCCTCATCCGTGAAAGAGTCAAGGGGCTCCTGGTCAAGAATGCTGACGCATGAAGCCAGACCGAGGCCGGCCAGGGCCGAAACGAGTATCAAATGTATTCTTTTCATGATCCGGTTCTTTTAAAATGAGAGATTTACGCCGAAACTTACCATACGCTGAAGAGGATATTCGGTGATGCTTCCTACCTCAGGGTCAGCGACTTTGAAGCTGTCAATGGTGAAGAGGTTCGTGCCGTTTACATAAATCCTGAGATTCTCGATATTGGCCTTCTTCACGACATTCTTCGGAAGTGTATATCCGATTTCCAGTGACTTCAGACGGAGGAAAGAGCTGTTGCGCAGCCACCAGGTAGAGTACTGTCCGTTCCAGGTGTCGCAGTAGGTCTGTTTGATGAGTGCCTTTGGATACTTAGCTGTCACATGGGTCGAAGGGTCATTTTCGACATAACGTCCCTCGTAATATTCCTGCACCATGTTCATGGTTGGCATGAAGAGTGTGGACGCCATTGCCTGTCCCTGGAAGAAAGCATTGAAATCCAAGCCTTTCCATCCTGCGTTGAGGGTGAATCCATAGACAATCTTCGGGGTCGAAGTCCTGTTGATGCGAATCATGTCATTGGCAGTGATGACATTGTTTCCGTCCTTGTCAAGATACTGCAGGTCGCCAGGAGTGACATTGTCGTCGATAGTTGCGGAGCCGTTGATCTCTTCCTGGCTCTGATAGATGCCGAGCGCCTGGTAAAGCAGCTGGCTGTCGATAGGGTAGCCTTCCTGCTTCTGCCATTCAGGGGTGTTTTCAGCCTCGTCCATATAGACGACCTTGTTCTTGGCATATGTGAAGTTGCCGGTCACGCCCCAGTTCCAGTCATCCGCTGAATCATGGTAGGTTGCGACGAATTCCACGCCGTGGTTGTTCACGATTCCAATGTTCTCATCCGGAAGAATGAGACCGGAATATGACGGAACGGATGCATTTCTGGTACAGAGAATGTCCGAACGGTGGCTGTAGAAGAAGTCTCCTTCGAGAGAGAACTTTTTCAGGAAATTCATGACGAAACCGGCGTTGTAGGTCTGGGCTGTCTCCCAGGTCACGTCAGGATTGGCGACGCGGGCCAGATAGAGAGCCTTTGCCTGGTTGGTCGCCTCTCCGGAACCGAAGGTGACGCCGGAATAGTCGAACATATACTGAGACATATACTGGTAGGACGGGATGCTGTCATTACCCATCATTCCCCACGAAGCCTTGAGCTTGAAGAAACTGATACCCTTCGATACAGGTGCCCAGAATGGCTCTTCGGAAAGGATCCAGCCCGCTGAAACGGAAGGGAAAAAGCCCCATCTCTTTCCTTTCGCGAAGTTCATGGAACCGTCATATCTGAATGTAGCCTCGAGCAGATACTTGTCCCTGTAGCCGTAGTTGAGACGTCCGAAGAAGTTCACCCTTGCGCTTGCCACCGAAAAACCGTAGTTGTCCTTGTCTTCCGGCTGGTCGCTTCCTGCAAAGAGTTCAGGAATCGCTTCGGAAAGATAATTTGTCCTGGACGCATTGAAATAATGATACAGATACTTGTTCTGCTCATATGCGACAAAAGCGCTCACATTATGCACATCGTTGAATATGCGGTCGTAACCTATCCTTGCATTGAGTGTTGTCGATGTGGAGTTGCCGGAGGAGTTGCCTACGCTGATGACACCGGTCGCGGATCTCCTGTTCAGGTATTCCCCCGATGCGGAATCATAGAGATACAGGTCGAACGGCCTGCTGAGAGAGTTGCTGCCGCTGAAATCCATATCGATGGCGGCATAGCCCTCGGCGTAGAGACCCGGAGTGACCACTCCAAGGTCAATATGGAGAGTCGGCTTGAGGTTGAGTACGTTTGATACGTTCTTGGAATATCCCGGCGCATCTGTCACCATGACGGCGGCGTTATTGGTCACACCGTCGAATCCGACCCTTGGCAGTCCGTTAGGATAATAGGGGGCTGATCCCGGGAAGGTGGTAAGGAAGTAGGTGTATATGTCGCTGGTCGAACGCCCTCCCATATTCCTGTTTTCCTGACGGCCGAGGATGTCGAGGCTGAACCTGATGGACTTGTTTATCTTGGCGTCGATGTTGGAAACGAACTGGATCTGGTTGTAGTTCTGTGCCGCATTCTTGTAGAGCGCATCCTGGTACATGTACTGTGCAGAGGCGTAGAAGGACACCTTGTCGGATCCGCCGCTCACGGAGAATGAATGCTGCGTCTTGCTTGACCAGTCCTTTGCAACCTCATTCCACCAGTCGGTGTTAGGATATGTGACAGGATCGTCATTCTTCAGATAATGCTGCATGACCTCGTCGGTATATGTCAGACCGGACTGGGCGTGACGATCCTGGGCATCATATTCATTCACATAAGTAGCATACTGATAGGCGTCGAGCATCTTCGGGACTCTGGTCGGCTGGGACATCGTGTAACTTCCGTTGTAGTTCATGGTCACCTTGCCTTCCTTTCCTCTCTTGGTAGTCACGAGTATGACACCGTTGGCTGCGCGTGCTCCGTATATGGCGGCAGACGCATCCTTCAGGACAGAGATGCTCTCGATATCTTCAGGATTCAGACGGGCAAAGCTACGGTCGGCGATACCGTCGACGACAATCAGAGGAGAAGTGTCTCCGAGTGTGCCCTTGCCTCGGATCAGGATGTTGGCGTCGTCCGCTCCCGGCTCGCCGGAACGGTTGTTGGCAATGACACCGGCGGTCTTGCCCGCGAGAGTGTTGGTCATGTTCGCTGTGGAGACCTTCTTGAGGTCATCACCGTTGACTGCGGAGATGGAACCGGTCAGAGTCGCTTTCTTCTGCACTCCGTAACCTACCACGACCACCTCGTCGATGAATTCGACATCTTCCGTGAGAGTGACATCGATGACAGCCCTGAAGCTGACAGACACCTCGACAGAAGTGTATCCTATAGAAGAAACCGTAAGAACCGCATCACCGGGAACATTGATGCTGTACCGTCCGTCAAGGTCGGTGACAACACCGTTCGTCGAACTTGCAACGACGCTTGCGCCTACGACCGGCTCGCCCTTGGTATCGACTACTTTTCCTTTCACAGTGATGTCGGCCGTCTGCTTAACTGAAGCTGGATCGACAGAATCAGAAGCATGGGAACGGGCCTGAGCTCCTAGCAGGCAGACCAGGGCCATTCCGACATAGAGCAATTTGTGGCTCATAAGACTGTTAGATTTAGTGTTAATAATGATAATTCAGGGACCATTACAGGAGCCCTGAATTGGTTTTCATCCGAATGATACCGAAAAACAGCGTCTGTTGGAAAACTGAAAACACGAAGCGGAAAAGAATCGGTGCGAAACGGAATAGGAAGGCTGCGAATCAATCACATGACCGTGTCTTTTCAAAAATCTTTCGCATATTTACAGCCGTATGGAAGAAATGAGCGCCAAATCATATTTCAGCAAAGAATATGTCACGCTGAGAACAGTCCTGAGCGTGGCGATATGTCTGCTCATGAACATCACCTGGGCCTTCATCGTGGCTCCGGACCATGGCGGCATATCCAATTTGATAAAAAATCGGGATATGCTGACCGTCATAGCTTTGAGCGTTCTTGAGACTATCGCCATAGTAGAGACTTCGTTCTATGTCGTTTGGCGTTCCCTCAGCCGGGGGGATGTCGTGACGTTGAAAACCGGAGTCATATCCCTGAGCATACTCGCCATTGCAAGCGCGGTTTATGCCAGTCTGTTCGGAATGCAAAACCTGATATCGGTCAAGTCATTCACGCGGAGTTTCCTCACGGATTTCATCACATCGGCCCTCTCCAGCATCGTCTTCCTGAACTCAATCCAGAAAGACCGCCTGAACGAGTTGCTGATGGAGCGGGAACGTATCCTCGCTGAAAAGTCACGCCTGGCCGAAGCCTCTGCAATCGCGCAGTCAGATGCTATGAATATGCGGATTGACAACCACTTCTTCTTCAACAGCCTGAACATACTGGCATCACTCATCGGCGAAGATCCCGGGAAAGCGGAGGAATTTCTGCTGGAACTCTCTGATACACACCGGCGTATAATTGAACTCGGGTCCGCCGCGACTATCACTGTGAAAGAAGAACTCGAACTCGTCGGTTCATATATGCGGATGACCTTCTACCGTTTCGGGAACGAGTCGATAAGACTGGTCATCGACGATGGGATTCAGGAATATGCCAACGCCGAAATCATCCCGCTTTCGTTGCTGCATGCCGTGGAGAATGCAATCAAGCACAACAGCTACAGCAGTAGCAACCCTCTGGTCATCAGGGTAGGCGTGGAAAGTTCCGGTCCCGGGAAAAGATCCTTGACGGTCCGGAACAACAAGATGGAAAAGATATCCAAGCCTGTTTCTACCGGGCAGGGTCTGGAAAACATAAGAAAGAAATACTGTTTTGTCAGCGGACAGACACCTGTGGTCGAGGATTCTGCGGACACATTCACGGTGAAATTGCCGCTGATAGAGAAATGGCGGGGCTGAAAGACGCGGCAGCTTGCCGGTTTTGTCGGGAAAATGAAAGTCATTGGAAATGGATATTGTAATCATTGAAGACGAGCAGCTGAGTGCCGACCGTCTGGTCAAAATGTTGGGAGAAAGTGTGCCCGGGGCTGAAGTGGTCTCGGTGCTCCATTCTGTGAAAGAGGGCTTGGAATTCTTCGGCCGGGGCCCGGCCGCCGACCTTGTCCTGGCTGACATAAGCCTTCCTGACGGCTTGTGCTTCAGCATTTTCGATTGCTGCGACGTCGCAATCCCCGTAATATTCCTCACGGCATACGACGAGTATGCCCTCCAGGCCTTCAGGTATAACAGCATCGCCTACCTGATGAAACCCGTGAGGAAAGAAGACCTTGTCAAGGCTGTCATCAAATACCGTATGCACGGGAATGTCCTTTCTCCCGAAACAAGGAGTATCATCCGCGCCATCGGCGAAGGCAAACTCAAATGGCGCGAGCGCATCCTTCTCCAGAGCGGCGAAGAATACTTTCCGGTCCCTGTCGGGGAAGTCTCATTCTTTGTATATGATTTCGGGGTCACCAAAGCCGTCATGAAAGACGGTTCCATGGGGTTGTGCGACATATCCCTCGACCACCTTGAGGAACAGCTGGACCCTTCCCGCTTTCTGCGGCTGACCAGACAGCATATCATTGATATCGAAGATGTGAAGTCGCTGAAACGTATTGATTCGAAGCACTTTCTGGTCCGTATGAAGAGCAACGCTGAGGAGATCACATCCACAAATGCCCGTTGCAACAGGCTCAAATTAATGCTTGACCGTTGACGGTGCAGAACAACGTAAACCCTGACGGAAAGCAAATCATGCAACGGCATATGCCGGCCTGAAACGGCGTGGTTGCAAAAAAATCAGAGCCCGGTGCAAGACCGGGCTCTGACCTGTAGCGGGAGTGGGGCATGATCCCACGACCTCCGGATTATGAATCCGACGCTCTAGCCAGCTGAGCTACCCCGCCGCGTTTCAAGAAAAAAGCACGGATCCTTTGCGGCTTTTCCGTGCCTTTGTTGAGATAGAAGGACTCGAACCCTCACTGACAGAGCCAGAATCTGTAGTGCTACCATTACACCATATCTCAATGTCCTGATTTCTCAATCGGGATTGCAAAGATACTACCCTTTTCCTTAAATGCAAACGAATCGGGCAAAAAAATTCAAAAAAACAGAATGCAAACCGGCCGTCCGGGCCTCAGATCCTGTAAACCAGAGCCGTCGCCCACACCTGGCAACCCTCGCACCTCCCCACAAAACCCATCTTCTCAGTCGTTGTCGCCTTCACCGAGACACAATCCTCATCTATGCCCATAACCGCCGCCAGAGTCCGGCGCATCGAAGGTACATAAGAGCCAATCTTAGGCTTCTGAAGGGCAATCGTGATATCCGCGTTCCCGACCTTCCAACCCTTCTCCTCCAGCAGAGCAACCACCCTGGCCAGCAGCAACTTGCTGTCAATGCCCCTGAATTCGTCAGAAGTATCGGGAAAATGGTGGCCTATGTCCCCGAGAGCGAGGCAGCCCAGGAGCGCGTCGCAGAGGGCGTGAATCGCCACGTCCCCGTCAGAATGCGCAACAAAACCCACAGGGGAATCTATGCCGACACCGCCCAGCCACATCGGAATCCCCGGTGCGAGCGCATGCACGTCATAACCGTTCCCAACCCTGAAAGGGCAGACATATGCTTTGGAATCCATCATATCCGCAATTTTGGCAAATGTAAAGAAAAGAAACATATTTTCAGTATATTTGCCTTGAACTAAACAAGAGAGAAATGGCACAATTCGGATGGTTCGGCGAGCAGGAGCACAGGGTGTTCAATTATAAGCCGATATACTATGACCCCGAGAAGGAAGAGCGCCGCCAGATGTTCGGAAAGGTCGACGGATCCCTCGAAAGAGAGAAGGAAGAAGGCGGCGAAAAGGGCTCGCACGCCCCGGGTTCATACATACAGGGAGCATTCAGGAACGGCAACTACGCAAGGCGCAGGGGAGCTACCCGCGCCCAGTCCCTCATTGGAGTGGTGGGCCTGCTGCTGGTGCTGGCGGTACTCATGATGATCGCCAGATTCTATTCGCTGCTGTAGATGGACATACGCATACTTCCCGGCAACATCGCCAACCTGATTGCCGCAGGAGAGGTCGTGCAGCGACCGGCCTCAGTGGTCAAGGAACTGGTGGAGAACGCGGTTGACGCGCACGCCACCCAGATAACCGTGTCCGTGACCGACGCCGGCAGAACCCTCATACAGGTGACCGACAACGGTTGCGGAATGAGCCCCGACGACGCCGTCGTCTGCTTCGAGAGGCACGCGACCTCCAAGATATCCAGCGCCGAAGACCTCGGCAGCATACTTACTTACGGCTTCAGGGGAGAAGCCCTCGCATCAATAGCCGCAGTCGCCGAAGTCACCCTCCGCACACGCACCGCCGACGCCCCTACAGGCTGCCAGGTGGTCTTCGACGACTCCCGCCATGTCTCCACCGAAGAAATCGCCTGCCCCTGCGGAACCACCTTCGCGGTGCGCAATCTCTTCTACAACGTGCCCGCCAGGCGCAAGTTCCTCAAGTCCGACAACGTCGAACTCAAGCATATAATCGAAGAATTCACCAGAGTCGCCCTGATCCATCCGGAGACAGGTTTCACCCTGACACACAACGGGAAAGACATCTTCGTGCTGCGTCCCGCCAAATCCGAGAAATTCAGGATACGCGACCTGCTGGGAGCCCAGGCCGTGGATGCCGTCGTGGACATATCCGCAGACACATCGGTAGTCGGGGTGAACGGCTACGTCTGCCGTCCCGACCTCGCCAGGAAGACCACCGGCAACCAGTTCTTCTTCGTCAACGGACGCTATTTCCGCAGCCCATACCTCCACAAGGCGGTGATGAAAGCCTACGAAGGCCTGGTCGCCGACGGCGCGGTCCCGTCTTACTTCATCTTCCTCAGCACCGATCCGCACAGTGTCGACGTGAACATACATCCGACCAAGACCGAGATCAAGTTCGAGGACGACTCCGTCATATTCCAGGTGCTCTACGCCTGCGTCAAGGAAGCCCTCGGGCGCAATTCCTTCGGTTCGGCGATAGACTTCGACGTCAAGGACGCCCCCGAGATTCCGGTGTTCGGAAGTTCGTTCGACCGCTTCCATCCCGAAATCAGCATACCCGAGATGGGCTCGGACCCGGACTACGACCCCTTCGCCGAGATGCACGCCGCCGGACAGGAAGCACCGGCCGCAGGCTACGCCCCGAAATCCCCGCAAGCCTACGCCCCTCATTATGGTGAATATGCCGACGCGGGCCGCGATGAGGGTACAGGCAAGCTTTTTGAGGACAGGACCCTGCCTTCGACAGCGGTGATAATACTCGACGGACGCTACATAGTGACCAAAGCCCGTTCTGGCCTGCTGATGGTCAACGTGAGCCGTGCCAGGGAACGCATACTCTACGAACGCTTCCTCAAGGCGGTCAGCGCCAACGCCCACGTCTCCCAGATGCCGCTCTTCCCGGTACAGGTGACGGTTGGCGCCGAAAACAGGCTCATATTCGAAGAGCACTCAGAACTGCTCAGTTCCCTGGGCTTCGACATCAGCCCTTTCGGAACCGACACCATAGTGGTCAACGGAGTGCCTGAAGGCTATTCCTGCGACCAGTCGCGGGTGGAAGCCCTGATGGCGGACGTCCTGCTGGCCCTTGACGGCGACCACAGCTCCCTCGCCTCGAAGATGGACTCCGCGATGGCGGCGAAGTTCGCCCGTATGGGCAGCACAGGCTCCGTCAGCTCCTCCCAGGAGGCTCAGAAGCTGATAGACAGCCTTTTCTCCTGCTCCGAACCCGAAATTACCCCGGGCGGCAACAAGACCATGAACATCATCCTTTTGGATGAGATAGACAGAAAATTCGACAACAAGCAACACAGTCTCTGACAGATGGCATATTACTATGAAAACAGGGGAGGCTTCTTCTCGAGCCTGCCGCCTGTGACGAAAAACCTCTTCCTGATCAATGTCGTGATGTTCATATTCACGCTCATCAACCAGGACTTCATGGTCAGCGCCTTTGCGCTGTTCTACCCGAGTTCGCGCTTCTTCCACCCTTGGCAGGTGATCACCCATATGTTCATGCACGGAGGTTGGGCCCACATCTTCTTCAATATGTACGCGCTGCTGATGTTCGGTGCCATCACCGAACGCGCGCTGGGCTCCAAGAAATTCCTCACCTTCTACTTCATCACCGGAATAGGAGCCTCCCTGCTCTACACCGGAGTTGAATACCTCCAGGCGCAGTACTACCTCGCACACGCCGACACCGCCGGCCTGCAGGGCTACTACGATCTCCTCCGCACCCCTTGCCTTGGAGCCTCCGGAGCCATATTCGGACTGTTGGTCGCATTTGCGATGATATATCCCGATAGCATACTAACTCTCATATTTCCTCCGGTTTCGATGAAGGCGAAGTGGCTCGTAATCATATACATAGCCATAGAGCTCCTGCTTGGAGTGAGAGGCGTTGCCGACGGAGTCGCGCATTTTGCGCATCTGGGCGGAGCCCTTTTCGGATGGCTGCTGCTGAGGTGGTGGAAAAAGACGGGCAGGTACTACGAGCGGGACCGCTGGATCTGACTTCAGGCATATGGCAGGGAAGGCAAAGAGCAGGAAAAAGAAAGGCAGGACCCTTTTCGGCATGATATCGGCCAGGGCCCTGATGCTTTGTGCGGCCCTGCTGCTGGGCGCCTCCTACCTGTCCATCTGGTTCAACCCTGCAAAAGCCTGGTTCCTGACCATATTCGGACTGCTTCTCGCCCCCTTCGCGCTGCTGAACTTCTGCCTGCTCGTGTGGGCGCTGCTCAGGCGTTCGCGCGCCTTCGTGATACCGCTTCTGGCTCTGCTGCCGGCGGCCTTCCTGCTGAAATACTATTATCAGGGCGGGGAAACCGAAGTTCAGGATGAGGGGGATGGCATCAGGATAGTCTCCTACAATGTCGGACGCTTCCAGTCCCCGGCAAGAAGGCTGGGCATAGACGGCCAGAAAGAATGCGCCGACTCGGTCTTCGCGCGCCTGAGAAGCCTCGACGCCGACATAATCTGCCTTCAGGAATACTACAGCGCCGACCCGTCCCGCGTGGGGCAGCAGCTGAGCCGCGTCTTCCCGGGCTATTACATTGAATACTACGTCTATCCCGACTCCAAGGGCTGCTACGGAAATGTCACCCTCAGCCGCTATCCCTTCAAGTCCAAGGACAAGATAGACTTCGACAAGAGCTCCAACCTCGCCATCATATGCGACTGCAGGGTCGGGGGCGAAAACCTGCGCATCTACAACTGCCACTTCCAGAGCTACAGCATCTCCCTGCCGTACATCGCCACCACCATCAAGGGCGACTACAAGGAAGCCGTACGCTACACCGGAGGCAAGCTCCGCCGCTCCATCACCCTCAGGCCCCAGCAGGTCGACCGCGTGATGGAAAGCATCGAAGGGAGCCCCGTCGCCTCAATCGTCGCCGGAGACTTCAACGACACCCCGGCCTCATACACCTACCACCGCCTCCTCAAGGACCGCAAGGACAGCTTCGTCGAGGCAGGTCACGGCTTCGGGGCGACATATTCCATATTCCGTCCTTTCCTGAGGATAGACTATGTCCTTTTCCCTCAGGAATATGCCGCCGTGTCCCACGAAGTGTTGGACTGGCGCTATTCGGACCATTATCCCATAATGACTACGATAAAAGATAAAACATAAAACATATGAAAAAGCCTGTGAATGAAATACTTGCCGAGGCCGTGAAAGTCCTCAGGGAAGGCGGGGTCATACTCTATCCCACAGACACCATCTGGGGCATAGGCTGTGACGCCACCAATCCCGAAGCCGTGGCGAAGGTGTACGGCATCAAGAAGCGCCCCGACAGCAAGTCCCTGGTGCTGCTTGCGGACAGCCTCGATATGGTTGGCCGCTATGTGAGGGAAATCCCCGACATAGCCGTACAGCTGGTCGAGGTGAACGACAGGCCGATGACCATAATCTACCCTGACGCCATATGCGGCAAAGCCCCGGCAGACGGATCCAAAGCCGTGGCTGACAGGCATTTCCTTGCCTACAATGCGGTGGCCGAAGACGGCAGCGTCGGAATACGCGTCCCGATGAACGAGTTCTGCCGCAACCTCTGCTACAAGCTCGGACGTCCGGTAGTGTCGACCTCCGCGAACGTGTCCGGAGAACCGTCCCCTGAAAGATATTCTCAAATCCCTCAGGAAATCATATCCGCGGTCGACTACGTCGTGGAATCGTATCTCGAGCGGGACTCCCAGGGCAAGGCCTCCCAGATAATCAAGGTCGGGCTTCGCGGTGAAATCCAGATAATCAGACCATAACACAGATGGAACTCTTCTATTCAAGCGACATCTCCTGCGGAATATGCCGGCTCGATGAGGACGAGTCCGCTCATGCCGTGAAGGTCCTCCGCCACAGGGAAGGGGATGAAATCCGCGTCATCGACGGGCAGGGCACGATGTACCGCTGCCGCCTCGACCACGCCTCTCCCAAGGCCGCCGAGGCAAGCGTGCTCGAAAGCCATCCGCTCTGGGGCTCCCATCCCTACAGGCTCACCCTCGCAGTCTGTCCGACCAAGAACAACGACAGGTACGAGTGGTTTGCGGAAAAGGCCACCGAAGTCGGTGTGGACAGCATAGTCCCGGTCATAGGCGAGCATTCCGAGCGCAGGGTGCTCAAGACCGACAGGCTGCGCAGGGTAGTGCTCTCGGCAACCAAACAGTCCCTCAAGGCGAGCCTGCCCCAGGTGGCTGAACCCCTGAGCGTCAAGGACTTCATACTCTCAAGCGACCCTTCTTCCCTCCGCCTTATCGCCTGCTGCTTCGAAAGCGACAAGCCCCGCAGGACGATACGCAGGGTGCTCTCCGAATATGAGGGCGGCGACATCACGGTGATGATAGGCCCCGAGGGCGACTTTTCCGAAGAGGAAGTCCGCCTCGCCCTGGACAGGGGTTTCATCCCAATCAGCCTCGGAGACTCCAGGCTCAGGACCGAGACCGCGGCGGTGACCGCAGCCAACGCGGTGTATTTCAGATATATGGACTA
>JAEDLE010000083.1 GCA_016295455.1 Bacteroidales bacterium | reverse complement strand
GTCAGGCCCAGAAGGAGACCACACCATACTCCTTCCGGGCCTGCTCCGTATACGAAGCCCAGAAGATAGGCGGAAGGTATGGCTATGCCGTAATAAGAAAGCGCGGCATAGAACATCGGCCTCTTCGTATCCTTCAATCCCCTCAGGGAAGCCATCGAGGTGAGCTGCACCGCATCCGAAATCTGATAGAGGCTGAGCACGAGTATCAGTCTGGAAGCATATGCAACCACCTCAGGGTCTGAAGTGTATGCATATGGCAGGACCTTCCTCAGAAGCACGAACAACAGGCCGCAGCTGCACATATAGAATATGCCCATATGAATCGAAGCCTTTCCCGCCATCAGAGTCTCCTCAGGTTTGCCCGCGCCGAACTGGTGGGAAACCCTGATGGTCGCTGCAGCACCTATACCGCAGGCCACCATAAAGGACAGCTGTCCGAGGGAATTCGCCACCTGATGCGCAGCCAGCTCCACCTTGCCCATCCACCCGACCATAATCGCGGCGAAACTGAAGGCCGTCGACTCCAGCATGCTGGAGAAAGCTATGGGCAAAGAAAGACGGGATATGGCGACGAGGGTCTGCTTTTGAACCCTTTCCCGGAGCGCCTGACGGGCATATGACGAGAAAGCCCTTGCGCGTAAAAGCACTGTCACGAAAAGGCTTGCGCAGACTGTCCTGGATATGAGGGTGGAAATAGCGGCGCCGGTTACCCCGAGGGCAGGCAGGCCGAAATGTCCGAAAATAAGCACCCAGTTCAGGAAGATGTTCAGCAGGTTGGATGCGACTGTTATCCACATCGCATGGCTGGTGTCCCCCAGGCCCTCGGCGAAAAACCTTGAGGTGAAGAATACAGCCATGGGAATCAGCGATACCAGCATTATGAAATAGTACGACTGCGCGTAAGGAACGACTTGCGGGTCCTGGCCCATACGGGGCATGAAGAAGCCTATGACCATTAGCAGCAGGCCCACGGCGGCATATACACAAAGATTGAGTATCAATGAGTTGCACAGCAGATGCGAAGCTCTGTCGTGTTGGTCTTTGGCGTAGCTTTCGCCCACCAGAGGGGTGAGGCCCTGGGAGAAACCCAGAAGGGTGACGAAACCGATCAGGAATATGGCGTTGGCGAAGGAGACTCCGGCGAGTTGGGCTGTGCCGACGTGGCCTACCATTATGTTGTCCGCCAGCTGCACGATCACCTGGCCTGCCTGGGTTACCATCACCGGAAGGGCCACTTTCATATTTCTCTTATAGAATGGTAAATACTTCTTAAAGCTGTACATAACACGAATTCCGCAGTTTCAACGCTTTGAGTAAAAAAGACGCTTTTTGCAAGTTGAAGGTTTTCCATAATTATGAGATTTGTGCGTCCAGCGCCAATCCCACAAACAAAGTCCGCAAAGATAGCAAAAAAAGAGACCGGCAGAAAATCGATTTCCGGCCGGTCCCCGTAAGTTCGGTAATTCAGGCTGTCATCAGCAAGCTTCGGAAGCTCCTTCCATTGCACCCACAATACCGCCGACTACCGCTCCCGGTATCGGTTCCGGAGTAGGATTGACAATCGAATCGGCGGCACCCTGAAGTGCACCCTTGCCTGCTCCGCCTACTATGCCGGCTGCGCACTTGCCCCAGTCTTCCCACTGTTTCTCGACCCAGCTCTTGAGGCCGCGGGTCCTCTTCACTCCGTACTTCATCTCGATAACCTCAGCTGAAATCACGATACTGTAATTGAGGCAGAAGAACTCCCTCAGGCTGAGTTCGGACGCATGCTCGCGAACCATGCCGTAGAGGCAGGCCATATAATCAAGTTTGGTTTCAAAATCACTCGGATCCACTAGAGACATCTCATCGACGATGCTCAGGGACAGAGCCGAAGGGGTGTAGTCATAAGCACCCTTGGTGTTCACATAGCCTGTGACGTCCATGTTGGAAAGTACGAAATTCTCTACATCCTCATAAGTTGCATAAGGATCATTGAGATAGATGCTCCTCGTCATCTCTTCAATGGACATCTCCTGCTGCTCTGCAGGAGCAGGTTCCGCGTTGCAGGAAGCGAGGAATAGCGCAAGGCTGAAACAAACGAGCAGACTTGCTGAACAAATAACGGACTTTTTCATAACAAATAGAGTTAGTGGTTAATAATGACATTTTCCCATAAGGGTTTTTACTTGCATCAGGCCAGTGCGGAGCGCGTAAGTCCAAAGCGGCGCAACTGCCTGATAATAGCGAAAAAGCAATATATTGCGAAGATAAGGGGAAAAAACATACTTTCAAAGAAATGTAACACCCTTTCTGCCACAATTATTCAGTTTTTACCAAAAAAATCGTTAATTTAGCTTATGACAAGATGTCAAACCCCGCCCACAGGGGCTCCAACCCCACACTGTTGATTGTCAACTACCCACAAACTGAAGATTTGTGGGCTTGTGACTGCCCGGTAGTGCGAACGCTCGGTTGAGCTCCTACCTTTTTGCGTCCCTTGGGACGTGGCGTCACATCGCAGGGTGGTTGACTGCACCCTCCGTCACCCGGCCTGCCGGATGGCGACTGTATCCTCGGATGCTCGGTACCTTTTAGGTACTCAAGCCCAAGCTGATACAGATTCATAGCCGCAATGCGGTCATCATTGGACTGATAGCCGCAGTACGAACATTTGTACACATGATTCGATTTGTCACGACTATGCTTGTCGACACAACCACATACAGGGCACCGCTGACTGGTGTACTTGGGATCCACCTTGACGACCTTCTGGCCGGCAAGGGCAGCCTTGTACGTCAGCTTCTGCTCAAGGTCATAGTACGCCCAGCTTACGCTGACATACCTGTCCTTGACACGTACGCGTTCAGTGGCGCCGCGGATGCCCTTGAGGTCCTCAAGCACGAACAGGGTTCCTCCAGGATTCGACTCTACGAGTGCCTTAGACACGCAATGGTTCACATCTCGCATCCAACTGTTCTCTCGATTGCCTATGGCTTTGAGTCTGCGCCTTGCGGAAGGAGTCTGTCGCTGCTGGAGTTCCTTCCTGAGTCTGGAGAAGTGTGCTCTCCGGTTCTTGACCGCATTGCCGGAATACATCGTCGTCTTCTTGCCGTCATACGCCACCGCGAGTTTCCTGATGCCTCGGTCGATCCCGACAACTGTGGATGGCGAATCGACTTTCTCCACCTCAAGGGTGACAGGAACATGCAGGAAGGCCTTCCCGTCCCTGTGGGCCACGATGGTGGCTGTACCGTACTTGCAATCCGGAGCATCAAGGTACTTCTCTATACCTTGGGTCGTAAAAGGTACTCTGACACGTCCCTTGACGGTATTGATAGATACACGTCCGTTGGTGAAGGACCAGTCGCGGCCATGGACAAGGTCATACCTATTGGCCTTGAACTCAATCAATCGCTTGCCATGCCCGTTGCCCTTGACGGTTCTGTATTTCGCGATGACGGTCTTTATGACCGACTGAGACATCTGCGACTTGAGACCATACTTCTCGCGAAG
>JAEDLE010000037.1 GCA_016295455.1 Bacteroidales bacterium | reverse complement strand
GCTTCCGTTTTTGTTACGCAAAGTTGCAATTTTGATAAAAATGAAACTATATCAAACGGGACTTTTTATGTAAAATTCAGGACATGCCTGTTTGTACAAATAGACAAGTGATTAAATGGGGTGGGGTAACCTATTGATAACTAGCTGATTGAAATTTTGACAAAAAGGCATTTTGCAGATTTGGGAAAAAAGCTCCCGATGTCGTTTGACAAAGGGAGCTTATCAGTTTGGCCATACTCCGATCCCGGATTGTCCGTCAGACCGGAAGAGTTCTATCTCGTGAATTTTTCAAGTTCCTCGTAGAGCTTTCTCGCGACCAGGGGTTTTGTGAGGTAACCGTCGGCTCCGAGCTCCACCGACTTCGTTATGTCTTCTTCACTCGCAAGAGCTGATAACATTATGACCTTTAAGTCTTTAGTCTTTTCGTTCGAGCGGAGTCTCGCGAGGACCTCGTAGCCGTCCATCACAGGCATCATTATGTCCAGGAGTATTACGTCAGGTTGTCTCTCCTCTGCCAGGGCAAGGGCTTCCGTTCCGGTCTTGGCCGAAATCACCTCATAATTCTTGCTTTTGAGGAGGGCTTTCACGAGTACGATGTTGGTCGGAATGTCATCTAAGACAAGTATTACCGGCTGATTGTTGCTGTTCATAAGTCAAATTGCCTATATGGGCACAAATCTAATTGTTTTTTTACTATTATGCGCCGTTTTTAATAATTATGTTTAAATACTCAGACAAACAGAATGCAATCTACTATCAGAACTGCCGTCCTGAGCATATTGCTCCTTGCGCCTGTCCTCAGCTTCGCGCAGATTCCTGCCCAGCCGGCTGACACCCTCACCATCGAGGAACTGGTCTTCGTCGGATTCACACAGCAGAAGAAGGTCAACCTTACCGGCTCCATTTCTCAAGTCGATATGGAGGCTGTGCTTGGAGACCGTCCCCTCATAAGCCTCTCTGCCGCAATGCAGGGAGCTGTACCGGGACTCACCGTGTCAGGTGGCTCATCTCCGGGGCAACCCAAAAATTTCAATATCAGAGGTACGCTCAGCCTGAACGGCGGCTCGCCGCTGGTGCTCATCGACAATACCCAGGGAGACCTCAATTCCCTCAACCCGGATGACATAGCCAGCGTAACGGTCCTCAAGGACGCAGCTTCCGCCGCCATCTACGGCGCGCGTGCCGCAGGCGGAGTCATACTCATCACCACGAAACATCCACTTGCGAACCAGCCGGTCAAGCTGGAATACGGTTTCAATCTCGGTTTCGAGAGGAGCATAGGCAGACCTCGCCAGGCTTCGCTTGACGATTATATCGCGGCCTACAGGGAAGCCGGCTTCAGCAGTCAGTACTGGGCGGGCAACGGTCAGCTGACAAGATGGGAGGAACTGCTGGGACAGTACCGTGGCGGAACACTCCAGGGAGTTTATGACAACGGCATATTCAGGGATGAAGACGGTGCCGTCTATTTCCTCAAGGAAGGGGATGTGCTGGGGAATGCCCTGGAATCGGGTGTGTTGAAGAACCACAGCCTTTCCGTATCCGGAGGTGCAGGAAACGTTCGTTACAGGCTATCCGGTTCCATTAGTCACGATGACGGTCCTATGGTCGGCTCGAAGGATACCTACTCGCGCAAATCTCTCAGTGCGTTCATCGCATCGGATGTGACGGACTGGTTCACCCAGGAGGCGACCATATCATACAGCAACCAGTCCCGCAGTTCGATACTCGTGACTTTCAGGGATCCATATTCGGTCAAGCTCATCAACTGGTATCCTGAGGGTTACATGCCGAAGGAGATTACCGGCACGGACGAAGACCTGCTGATCGACTCACCGCGTAATGCCTGTCTGTACCAGCCTGCGTCCGTTTCCTCCACATCCATACCCCGCGTCTCCCTCAAGTCTGTACTCCGTCCTGTCAGGAACCTGTCGCTCGTGGCGGAATACACCTACCAGCAGAAAGACGCGGTCAGCAATTCATACACAGGGCAGCAGACGGTTGCAGACGCGCAGCTTGCGGTCCGTGTGCTTCCGGCTCCCGGTCAGGACAAATTCGTATATAACACATCCAAGGACAGATATGACGCCCTCAATGTATATGGCAACTATGAACTGAAGAGGAACGGGCACAATTTCATCGCTATGCTCGGCTTCAACCAGGAGAGCGACAGCTATTCATATGTGAATTGCAGCGCCCTCGGGCAGACCGTGCTCACGGTGCCTTCCCTTCAGGGAGCCTCTGGCAACAAGACCGTGGCCAACGGTCTGACGGAGTATAGCGTGAGGGGCGTGTTCGGTCGTCTTGCATATAACTGGCAGGGACGCTATCTGGTTGAGATGAATGCCCGTTATGACGGATCCAGCAAGTTCCCGAAGAGCAACCGCTTCGGTCTTTTCCCTTCAGTATCGGCTGGTTGGAGAATCAGTGACGAGTCCTTCATGAGCTGGATGCGTCCAGTCGTGGACAATCTCAAGTTCCGCGCATCCTGGGGTTCGATAGGCAACCAGAACATCTCGCCATACGGTTTCATCGCGGGCATGAGCATAAGCGAAAGCAATGTGTGGCTGGACAAGGGTGAACTCGTCAACATCATATCCACTCCTGGCCTGGTGCGCGCGAATTATACTTGGGAGACGGTCAGCACCCTTGATTTCGGCATCGATCTCCATGCTTTCCGCCACAGGTTTTCAGCCGTATTCGACTGGTACAGGCGCAGTACCACAGGCATGCTCGGCAATGGAGTGGAGCTCCCGTCTGTTGTCGGAACCTCGGCCCCTCTGCAGAATGTCTCGGATATGGAGACCGAGGGCTGGGAACTCTCGCTGGGCTGGAATGACCGCATAGGCGGTTTCGGCTATGAACTGGGCTTCAACCTATATGACCACCGCTCCCGTATCACCAAGTTCAAAAATGAGAGCAACAATCTGAGTTACAATTATGTAGGCAAGACTCTCGGAGAACTGTGGGGCTATGTGTCCGACGGTTACTACAGCATAGACGACTTCGATCTTGAACAGGCCAGGAACGGTGTCTGGATCTTGAAGGAAGGCGTTCCTGCGCTTGACGGTTACAGCGCCAGGCCAGGAGACCTCAAGTTCAGGAATTATGACGACAACAACACGGTCAATGCAGGCTCGAACACCCTCGATGACCACGGTGACCTCAGGATCATCGGCAACTCAACCCCTCGCTTCGAGTTCGGTGCACGCATCGCCCTTTCCTGGAAAGGGCTGGATTTCAGAATGATGCTCCAGGGTGTCGCAAAGAGGGACTGCTATCTCCCTTCATCGGCAATCTTCCCGTTCGGCGCATCCGACCGCAGCGACTATCCTTTCTCAGCCGTATATGCCAACCAGACTGACTACTGGAGGGCGAAGAGTTACGATCCTGCCGACCCTGACTATATGGTGGCGGAGAATCCGGACGCGGCACTTCCGCGCATATACGACCAGCTCCGGAACGCGGGCTCGAATATGCGAGCCAGCGACAGGACACTGCAGAATGGCGCATACATGCGCATCAAGAATGCGACGCTCAGCTACTCTTTCCCTCAGAGGATGCTGGCGCGCACCCGTGTCGTGCAGGCCCTCCGCATATTTGCCAGCTGTGAGAACCTGGCAACCTTCTCGTCGCTTCCTGAAGGCTATGATCCCGAGTCTCTCAAGTGGGCTTACCCATTTTACCGCACCTGGTCGTTCGGAGCCAGGATTTCATTCTGACATAAGCATATATAAAAGAGAAACCATATGAGATATACATTCGATTGCAAGTTCATCATATGCGCTGTTGCGTCCCTTGTCCTGCTTTTCTCCTGTGACGGCTCCTATCTCGAGAAATATCCGTCGGGTACGCTGGTGGAGAGCAACGCCTTCCAGACCTACGACAATTTCCGGGCGTATATGTACAAGTGCTACGGCCTTTTCACCGATGCACGCATCGCTACGAACTACAGCGGCGGCAAGTACCACGCCAGCGGACAGTATTACGGTGACCATTACAGCGGCATAATGAGTGACCGCGAACTCTGGCAGAACCCATATGCGATGCAGACTGTCGCGCAGGTAACCGCCAGCAACCACTGGGACTTCGGCCCCATCCGCTCAGTCAACGTCATGCTCAGCCACCTGGATGACGGAAATCTCAACGAGACTCAGAGAAAGCACTGGAAATCAGTGGGATACTTCTTTCATTCCTGGTGGTATATGGAGCTGGTCTCAAAATATGGCGATATCCCCTACATCACCTCGGTGCTCAATGACGAGAGTCCGGAAGCCTATGGTCCGCGCACTCCCCGACGTGAGGTTGCAGACAGTATCATCAACAGGCTTGAATATGCCATAGCCAACATCGGGGACTGTTCGGCTGACGGGGACAATGCCTTGAATGCCGACGCCTGCCGCGCAGCACTGAGCCGTTTCCTGCTCCGTGAGGGTACATTCGCGAAGTATCACGGTCTGGATGAGCCGTATGAGGACTATCTCCGCAGATGCGTCTCTGTATCCCTGGAACTTATGGCATCATATCCGACGCTCTGCAAGGGGAACGGCAATGATTCCTATCCTGCCGCAGGCTGGGACAATGAGGAGACTTCCGAGAGTCTTGAAGGGGTTCCTGGCATAATAATGTACAAGCAGTACGTCGAGGGGCTGCTGATGCACCGCTACAGCGACTTTGTTCACGTCGCTGCGCATACCACCGACGCTCCCCAGGCGACCATAGACCTGTTCCTGATGGCGAATGGCCGTCCCATCGGCAATGCACAGTCCGGTTACAAGGGCGGTGAGGGCAAGGATCTCTGGGATGTTTTCGAGGACAGGGACCCGCGTCTCCCCATATGCTTCCAGCCGCCGGTGCAGGCAAAGGTAGGGAAGTTCGACAACCCTGACTATGTCACCACCTTCCCTCAGTGGACATTCTGGAAAGTGGGCGAGGGTCTCAACGGCAAGAACAATTTCATTGTCACCGAGGCTGATTCCATAAAGTTCCGCAGGTATATCGATTATTTCGGTCCGAACAGAAAGTGCTATGACGGAGGCGGTGACGTGACTCTGGGCAGCAAGCGTGTGCCGGGCCACAACCACACCAATTCGATGCAGCACTCGGCACCGAACATAACCAAGTACTCCCAGACTGACAATTACATGCGTTGTCTTACCGGCTACTATTTCTGGAAACCTTACACCTCCTGGGAGAAGGGGCTGAACCAGTCTTACCAGACGAGCGACAAGCCCATATTCACAATATCCGAGGTGCTTCTGAACTATGCCGAGGCAATGTTCGAGCTGGGTGAATTCGACCAGGCCGCGGCGGAACGCAGCATCAATCTGCTCAGGGAAAGGAGCGGTGTGGCTCCGATGAAGGTGGCCGAGATAGATGAGAACTGGGACCCTGCCCGCGACAAGGGTACGGCCGCCTGGACCAGGGGATATGATGCCAGGACCAATTATGAGGTTCCGCCAGTACTCTGGGAGATACGCCGTGAGCGTCTGGTGGAACTGATGGGCCGCGGCTTCTCCTTCTATGACGTGTGCCGCTGGCACAAGGCTCCTTACTTCGTGAACAGGCAGCAGTGCGGCGCCTGGGTGAAGTCCAAGGGCATACCTTACGGCACCGGGGCATATACGGGCCAGTTCGTGGATTATGATGAGATTCTGGAGAATGGCCAGGCCAGTCCGAATACTTCGGGCAGCGGATGGATCTACACTCTCCCAAGCCCTCTGGCGAGCGGCAAGGGCTGGCTGGACAAGTATTATCTGGAGCAGGTGCCTCTCGGTCAGATAGCTCTCAATCCAAATCTTACACAGAATCCGGGCTATGAGGAAGAATAACCTGTTGTCAGCCCTGGCCGTGTCTGCCCTATGCGCCGGCCTGGGCTTCTCCTGCTCTCCGAGGCAGGAGGAAACCTACAGTCACGTTGCCATATCCCCGGATGACAGTCCCGAGGACATAGTCTGGAAAGCCGCGCACGTGGTGCCGAGCCGGCGACAGTTCGAGTGGCAGAGACTGGAACTGACGGCCTTCGCTCATTTCGGACTGAATACTTTCACCGATGTACAGTGGGGTAGCGGTGCGGATGACCCGGAGGCATTCAATCCTGTGCATTTTGATCCGGGGGAGTGGGTCAGTGTGCTCAGGGAGACGGGTTTCCGCAGTCTGATTCTCACCTGCAAGCACCATGACGGGTTCTGTCTCTGGCCGTCGGCATATACCGATTATTCCGTACGCAGCTCTCCCTGGAAGGATGGCAAAGGGGATGTGGTAAGGGATGTGGCCGAAGCCTGCCATGAGCAGGGACTGCTGTTCGGCGTTTATCTCTCTCCCTGGGACAGACACGAGCAGTCGTACGGTACTCCCGAATACAATGATTTCTTTGTCAATCAGCTGACCGAATTGCTGACACAGTATGGCCGTGTGGATGAAGTCTGGTTTGACGGCGCTTGCGGCGAGGGACCGAACGGAAAGGTCCAGGAATATGATTATCAGCGCTGGTATGCCGTCGTGCGGGAACTGCAGCCGCAGGCTGTGATTGCGATTGTCGGCCCTGATGTGCGCTGGGTGGGTTCTGAAAGGGGAGTAGGCAGGCTTTCCGAGTGGAGTGTCGTTCCCAATGACAAACTTGACCCTGCCCTTATTGCAGCTGATTCCCAGCACGAACTCATTATGCCTCCGACGCGTGTCGTGAGGGATGAGGATTTGGGCAGCAGGGAGGTGATCGGCAAGGCAAAGACTCTTGTATGGTATCCGTCCGAGGCTGACGTCTCGATACGCAGAAGCTGGTTCTATACCGAGTCTGACAACGGCACGACAAAATCGCCTGAACGTCTGCTGAATATCTATTTCACTTCCGTGGGCAGGAACAGCAACCTGCTGCTGAACATCCCTCCCAACAGGGACGGCCTTTTCGGGGAGGAGGAAGTCGAAAGCCTCAGGGGCTTTGCGGAATTGCGACGGGAGATGTTCGGGCATAATCTTCTTTCTGATGCCAAGCTCCGTTCTTTCAGCGGTTTCTCCTGGTGCGGAAAGAATGCGAGGGCTGCCGGTGACGGGAATTATGACACCAGTGTGCGCCTGAAGCAGTGCGACGACGGAAGCTATGGCTGCATCACCGCCAGATGGGATGCGCCGAAGACCTTCAGTGTGCTGATGCTGCAGGAGGACATACGACAGGGACAGAGAATCGAATCTTTCACCCTCCAGTATCTCGGCGAGGACGGCGAGTGGCATACTGTCGCAGAGGGCACTACCGTAGGCTACAAGCGTCTGATGCGTTTCGATCCTGTTACAGCTACCGCAGTGCGTCTCCTGATCGGCTCCGCCCGTCATACCCCGGTGATAGCCGAGTACGGCCTGTTCTGACCGGGAGTCCGGTCTTTCGTTGGCCTGGGCAAGGCCGGGAGTCTGGCCCGAAACCACAGCAATAAAACAGCCCCCGGGCCGGATGGCCTGGGGGCTTCTTCATTTCTGAGGGCTGAACTCTAGAACTTGCACTCTACATCAGTTTTCCTGTTCCTCTGGAGAGGTACATTGTCGAAGTGGGCAGAGTAAAGCTCTGACCTGGTGCTGTTGTTCAGGGAGACAGACACCGCTGAATCCTTCATCCTGTCTGCAGGCGCGAAGAGATAAGCGTAAGCCATGGTATCCATACCGCTTACAATCTCCGGGTTCCCGGTGCAGGAGTTTGAGGCGAAGTTGATGTCACACCTGTCGTCGGTCACATCGTAGGCCATGAAGTTGAATGCTACAGGGACATGTGACATGGTGATGCTGCTCTCGGTCGCTTCGGCAGGCATGGCCTTGGTCATCACGTTGACCTTGGCGAGAGCGTGCCAGAGAATCACGCTTACACCCGGTACACCGCCGCGGACTGGAGTAACCGCGAAGAAAGCGTCAGACTTGGGGTCATTTGCCTTGCAGCGGGTGGTGTTCATGGTGACAGTCGCCTTTTCAGGATCGAGGATGAATCTTTCATCTTCGTTCGCGTCAGGCCTGCAGTCAGCCCAGAAAATGATTGAATAGAGATTATCGTGGGTTAAGGTGATATTCAGATCAGCTGTTCCGTCCGGCCTGATGGCGGTCTCACCCGTCATCTCATCCCTGAGAGTCCAGGACTTTCCAGTTGATTCATATACAAAGTAACGTACGCGGTCAACCTGAACGTCAGCCTCTGTCTTACCGCTGGAAGGCTCTGCGAGAGTGATCTTCACTGAGCAGTCAAGCTGATTGATGTCATATTCATCCCAGGTGCATGATGCGAGAGAAAAAGTAAGGATGATGGCTGCGAAAACTTTTGAAAGGGTAATGATTGCGTTGTTCATGATATTTTGTTTTTTTTTGTTTTCAATGTTGTCCCGTCGTTGTCGACGATGCAAAGGAACGGAATCGGGGACGCAATAACACCGATTGCCGCAAAACCGCTTTCAACTATTGCCAAGGTTGCGCAACGGCCTCACATTCCCGATTTTTGGGAAATGTGAAAACAATGTTTTATATTTGTTTTATAATGTATTGCCAGCCTTCGACCAAGCTAAAGACTATAGCCGTATGGATCAGTTTATCTACTTTGCAATCAATATGTTATACGCAGTGTGCCTGTGTGTGTCCGTCGCAATGGGAATTGTATTCTGCATCTCCGGCAGAACCTTCGGCACCCAGAAAAAGCTCCAGAGATACTTCGGAGCCTTTCTTCTTCTCTTTGCAGCGCATTTGCTGATATTGAACATCAATCTCTTTTTCGGGAAATTTGCAGATTCTCTGTTGCAGCACGTACTGGTCATTGCCGATCTTATCGCCCTGCTCTGCTGTGCCGTATTCATATTGAAATCACTGATCGGTTCTTACTCATCGGAGCATTCCGAACTTTCCGAACCCCGGGCGAATGACAGGTCAGGCTCCGGAAAGGCCTCCGGCACCCACGCGGGTCCTGAGGATATCGGAGATTCGGAGCTGTCCATCGAAAGCGTCAGTCATGAAACTTCCGAAAACTCCCTTCCTGTCGAGGATGAAGTCGAAGAAAGCGAAGATGAATCCGAAACTGTCGAAAAACTCGAAAGCCCAAATGTCTATGACTACCTCTTCTTCCAGAAGGTCGAGGCTCTGATGGTCAACGAAAAGCTTTTCTGCGAGCAGGAAATCTCCAGGGAGACTGTCGCCCACGCCATCGGAACCAACAGGACCTACCTCGCGAGAAGCATCAAGAGCGCGACAGGGAAGACCTTCTCAGAGTATATCAACGACCTGAGGACGGTATATGCCGCCAAACTGCTCTCCACCACAGACGAGCCTCTTGATATGATTGGTACACTCGTCGGTTTCCGCTCGAAGAGCGCATACTACAGGGCCTTTTCGGCTGCGTACAACTGCTCGCCATCCGAGTACAGGAAGAATTCCATCCAGAAACACAACGAAGAGCAATAGCCCGTCACATTCCCGCCGTCATATGCATATGTAATCTGAATATGACGGGTGTGACCCTATGCTGATCCGGCAGAACAGCCACCGGCACGCGCATCTGCGGCCGGTGGCTGTTTCAAAGAATGGGATAATGTCATTTTCTGTCCGGCAGATTGTCCGGTATCCAAGCGTATTTTTTATGATTGTCAGGGATGCGCCTCCCTGCTGTCATCCATTGTTTCAGTGATGCAAAGGAACGAAAATGAACGCGCAAAGCTGCCCGCAGCAGCAATTGCCATTCAATTGTTGCAGAAGTTGCGCATATGCGAACAATTGCAGATGCAGGAATATGCAAATTTTTGCAATTGCTGTTTTAGATAAATCTAAACTGTTGATACATAGGTATATGATCATTCGGAACAATTGAAGTGCCTGCGTGTCAGGGGTTGATTCCAATATCCGCAAAAGGCTCTGCATATGCCGTTATGTGACGTTATTGCAAGTAATCTGTCTGAATTTTGTCAATTGTTATGGATTCAGCGGGCTGTTCCTGCCGCTTGCCGACATTTGTCATTTGCATTACTTGATTATAAAACAGTATATTCGCAATTCTTAATAATTCCAAACTGCAATCAATGCTGATAGATGAGAAAATAAATACGGCAGACAGTGTCCTGAAAGGTCTGGGCATTGGCTTCTGGTCCATTGAGATGGTCGGGGATAAAAAACCGTGCATGTTTGTAGACTCTGTTGTGGCTGAACTTTTATGCTGCAGTACTGACCTGAGTCCGGAAGATACCTACGACCATTGGAGAAGGGGGCTGGATGATGATTCTCGTTCCATGGTGGACGCCAGTGTGGCGGTCATGCTGGAAGGCGGGATTTCCGAGGTACAGTATTTCTGGAACAGGCCTGACGGAACGCGCTGCGAATTCAGATGCGGAGGAAAACTCGATTCCTCCTTTACGGAAGGTATCCGCCTGTCCGGAACCCACCGGGAGGTTACCTCAGTCAGCCATATTGACGAAGACTGGCGTCGCCGGAGCCGCCTCCTCAAGAGTTACTTCAGCTATTACAGTTCACGTGATGCCCTGCTCATAATGCTTGTGAATCCCGAGAGCGACAGCTATGTCACAGTCAAGGGCAACGGCATGATCGAGTCCAGGATATCGCTCGGCGAGGAGGGCGTCTTTTCCGGATTCATACGCAGATTGGCAGAAACATTTGCTGAAGGATCGCAGGCTGAGGGCATACTCAGAATCCTGGATAAACAGTATATGGACAGCTATTTCAGCAGTTCTCCGATGTACAGGATTCATTTCCAGAGTTTTATCGACGGTACGCCACACTGGTACAGGCTTACGCTCAACAAGCAGGACAGCAAGGACATAGTCGTCTCCATGGAGGAAAGGACCAGGAAAGTTTCTTCCGACATCATTAACAGCACAATGTCCCGGAGGTTTGTGGGCGGATTCATATTCCACCTGAAGAGGGACCTGGTAACCTTCGTCAAGCTTACCCCTTTCTTCAATTTCCTGGACGGCTACGGGGATTCCATCAGTATGGGCCTCGGTGTGGAACTTCTATGCCCGCACATAGACAAGGAATTCCGTGACGGATGGAGACGTTTCGCCAGCAAAGGGAACATCCGTGCAGTATATGAAAGCCGGAGGCGCGCAGATTTTCCGTTCAAGGCCGAATATGCCGGAGAACACACCTGGCTGAGGGCTTCGCTTTATTCCGTGGATGACGACCGTTGCACCGAACCTACCGTTGCCCTGGTCTTCCGCACCTTCTCGAGAGAGGAGATAGACGAGGTCCATCAGAATGAGGACGTGCTTCATCAGAAGATACAGCTCGAGAAGGACTTTGGCCTCATAAGAGGCATAGCCGCGCAGTATATCACCCTCAAGGTCATACGCACGGATGGAACCATAGCCGTCAATTACAAGGATATGGATCCGTCATACGGTTGGGACCGGAGGGCATACACCAATTTCTGGGAGGCATATATGCTGATGCTGGATGAACATTGTCATCCGGACGACCTTGAAAGATTGCGTCCTTTCGGAAGCCGTGATTACGTGGTGAACCTGCTCAAGGGCCGCAGACGCCATCTCGAACGCTTCCGTTTCAAGATGAAAGACGGCCGGTACGTCTGGGTTCACCTCGTGCTCATACGCTTTGACAGCGAACTTAATACCGAACTTACCGAGTTCGCATATGCGATATCCAATGTGGATGTGGAGGTCAAGAGGGAGGAAGCATATCATCTTGCAATTGAGCAGGCCCGCAAGTCAAGGAGCGAGAGCTTACTCAAAACTCAGTATGTCAACAACATAAGCCACGATATCCGCACTCCTCTCAACGCGGTTATCGGCTATTCCCAGCTGCTCTCCCTTGCGGGTGACACTCTTACCGGGAAGGAGCGTATGGAATATCTGAATTACATCGAAGGCAGCGGAGAACTGCTAACAATGCTTGTCGATGACATACTGAGCGTTTCTGACATAGAGAACGACATATTGCGCATCAGCGAGGACGAGACATCCTGCAACCTCATCTGTTCGAAGGCAGTCAACTGCTGTATGATAAGGGTTTCCGAAGGCGTGGCTCTCCGCTGCACATCCGATTATGACGACGGGTTCCTCATAAGGACGGACCCGAAGAGGGTTCAGCAGATACTCATCAATATGATAACGAACTCCTGCAAGGCGACCACCCGGGGCGAGATAATTGTCCACTGCGGCCCGTCCGCGCAGGAAGGATATGTGGATTTCGAAGTGAAGGATACCGGCTGTGGAGTATCTCCGGAGAAGGCTGATCTCATTTTCGGACGCCACGTGACCGTTGACAATGACGGCAGCAGCGAGGGACACGGCCTCGGTCTTGACATATGCATAAAGATATCCCGGAAACTGGGTGGCCGGATATGGCTGGACAGAAACTATACCGGCGGTGCGCGCTTTGTCCTGACTCTGCCGGAAAGAGGTCGGAATCAGGGTTGATTCTTCAGGCCTAAGGCCTCAGGATTCCCTGGACCTGCCTTGCGAGAGTGGCATAGAGCTTCTTGACCTGTATAGGTTTGGTGACATAGTCGTCCGCTCCCATGTTGATGGCCTTCTGGATTTCCTCGGACTCGCTGACAGCGGAGACCATCACGACCTTGATATGGTCAAGACTGCGGTCTTCCCTGACCTTTTCGAGGAAAGTGAAACCGTCCACGACCGGCATCATCACGTCAAGCAGGAGAATGTCCGGGTTGACTGTCCCGATGCAGTCGAGAGCCTGCCGGCTGTTGTTGAACTGGACTATGCTTCCGAACCCCGCGGGCTCAAGCAGTTTGGCGAGCAGTTTCGAATTGATCGGAATGTCATCTACGATCATCAGGGATATGCTTTTGCAGTCAACGGTGGTGAGTCCTCCTAGATCCATGCGTAAGGCGTTTGGTATTTATTATTTGAATAAAGCCTAAATGGCTTTGATGCACAAATATAGCATCAATATCACAAAAAGCATCGCGCAGTCGGGAAAAAGAGACTATTTGAACGATAATCGGCAATATATGGTTCTTTGCCGCTAAGTATTGACAGATAGAATGCATATATTTGCAGTAATATAGGAGTATTTGTGAATAATCGCTTGCGCTTGGGTTTTCTGCACATTCTTCTCATGATGTGCTGTCTGCTGGCTGTCGTGTCCTTCAGGGGAAGCGACGGTCGGGAAACCGTGCAGGCGAACGTTCTGCTCTACTGGCCTACGGACGAAAGCGACCCGAACTACAGGGAATGGACTGAAATCGTCCGCAGGGAACTCCGCCGTCAGGGCATAGAAGGCCACATAGAAGTCCATTACGCCCATTCCACCGAGCGCTATGAGTCCATCGAGAGGCCTATGTTCAGCGAACTGATACGACGTCTCCGTGCCGAAGGCAAAATGCCTGACCTCATACTGTCATACGGCGACCTAAACCGCTGGCTTATGACAACTGTGACGGACCCTCTCATCTGTTCCATCCCTCTGGTCTGCTACGGCCTATATCTTGACGACTATCTCCAGAGCCAGTACGACCTCCTGCTCAACGAATACAACGGAGGCCGCTGGGAAATGGTGGACATCATAGCCGACCTGAACATTGAGGAGAACCTGACGATGACCAATGCCTTCGCCGAAGACATTTTCGACTACATACGCCGTCCTGACGACAGGGCGATGTCCAAGAACCGCGTCGTGACCCTTCTCGACGTGGAGTATCTCTGGTGCGACCGGGTCAGGTACCTGCAGATAAGAAACAGGATGGAAAAGATGGATCCGGAGCGCTTCTACGACAATTTCAGCCCGACCGGCACATACGGTTCCACGGCGGCGGTGAAGGCAGGCAAGACCGTATTCTCCTGCCGTTCCCTGCTTTCACCAGACTGGAATGTGGATTCGGGACCCACCACCTGGGCCTTCTATCCGCAGAAGTCCTCGAACGTATATCTCCAGACCAAGCATGACAACAAGGCCAGGAGCCTGGTCGAAGGTCCGAGTTTCTCGCCTTTCTGCACCGCCATAGCCGAGGAATACCTCGTGAACGACAAGTGCATAGGAGGCTGTTTCCCGACCGCGGAATCCCAGATCAGGGATGCTGTCAGTGCCGGCTTGAGGCTGCTCAAGGGAGAGAGTGCGCTCCAGATCGGTCCTCTCAGGCACGAATCCACCTACAACATCAACTGGGATGTGGTCAGGCCTTTCGGACTGGATGTCAACAAGGTGCCGGCCGGAGTGCATCTGGACAACGTTACCTTCGAAGACCGCAATCCTGTCAAAGCCAGGTCCATACGCATGGCTGTCAAAGTCTGTATCATCATCTTGCTGTTTGTTGGCCTCTGCCTGATAGCGCTATTTGCCCGCAGGTACCACAGGAACACGGTACGCCTGCGCCGCTATGCCAACGATGCCATAAACAGGCAGGCCATACTCAACCAGATGATGGACGTCATTGACTTCAGGGTATGGGACGACGGGGGTTCAACAGACTTGAGTCCGGCCAGGATATCCACAACCCCTTTCTTTGAAGAGAAGCTTGCCGGATTCCGGGCAATCACCGAGCCCGGACATTATTCGATACAGATATACGCTTCCATTGACGGCAAAGAGTCCCACTGGTATATGATTATGATGACGGTAGGGCTCAATCCTGAAACCGGGGTGATGCGCCGCGGAGTCATAGTCAATTATGACAATCACAAGAAACTCGAGGCGCTTGCCGCCGAGACCAACCGCGTCCTCACACTCGCAAGGGCCCGGGAAGGCTTCATCGCTTCGATGAACCACGAGATAAGGACCCCTCTGAACTCCATCGTGGGATATACCCAGCTGCTCACGATGAGCGGGAAGGAGATAGAGGAAGACGAACTGAAGGAATATGCCGACGTGATACGCAGCAATGACTATATGCTGAAGACCACCATCAACAACATCCTTACCGCTTCCAGGATAGACAACACCGTCATGACCCCGGAACTTGGGATCATAGACATTCAGGAGTATATCGTTGCCAGGAAGGAAAGCAGGAAGAGCGTGGACAGCCTGTCCGGACACCGAATCGTGATTGAGCCAGGTCCTTCCGGCCTGAAGGTGAAGGCCGATGCCGATATGCTCGATGTCGTTCTGGAAAATCTCGTGGTCAATGCCGCGAAGTTCTCGGGTGAAGATACGGACATCAGTGTCGGCTGGGACAGTTGCGGGGAGGACGGCGCTGTGGAGATCTGGGTTAAGGACAGGGGCATAGGCATAGCTCCGGAGTACCATTGCCATATTTTCGACAGCTTCTTCAAGGTGGACAGTTTCTCTTCCGGATGCGGATTGGGACTCTACATCACCAGAAAATATGTTGAACTCATGGGCGGGGAAATAACCGTGGCCAGCACACCTGGCGAGGGGTCCGTCTTCAGAATCAGACTGGCATCATGAAGTCCTGGAAACTGATATCGCTGCTGCTTCCGCTCTTTCTGACGCTTTCCTGCAAGGAACAGGTCGGGAAGAAGAACATACTGTTCCTGGTTCCCTACGAGCCGACCACGCAGGTATATAACAGCTTTATTCATACGGCCGAGGCTGAGTTCTCGGACAGCACCCTCTATAGTCTGCATTTCCAGTATGTATACGAAGATAACATCTATACCTATACCCGTAAAGCCTACGAAAAGGACCTGGGCAGGCAGCTCAGGGCCGCGATGAGGAATGTGAAGGCAAGAAATTTCAACCCCGATCTGATAATTACCTACGGGGATGCCAGTGCGATGGCTGCGGCGCAGAGCGACGATCCCATATTCAGGGAAAAGCCGGTACTATGTGCGGCAGTGGTGGCTCCCCGGTGGCGTGACAGGCTGGCATCAATGCCTAACGTGGTCGTGATGGAGGCCCGTCCCGAGGTGAAGAAGAACCTGGATTTCATCCAGGAACTCGGATTCAGCAACTATGTGGTGACGGTGATGGACAGCACTTATGTGGATGACCGCATAAGGGAAGTCATCCGTGGTGAGATAGGCGGTGACCGCGAGCATTACAGGACGAACCTGTATCTGGAAGAGGAAGACAGGATTCTGGAACCGGAGAAGAGGGATCCTCGTGTCACTCTCATACCGGTCAGTACTATGTGGCCTGGGAAGAATGACCGGCATCCGGGTACTCCCGGCTCATTCAAGTTCGAATGGGTGTTCGACACCGATCGCGGGCAGACCTCATTCCTGCATATCAAGAACGATGCGTTCGCCGACCTTGCAATGTCCTACAACATAGGTGGCTTCTTCACTATGACCCCGGAATATTTCAACATTCCGCTCGTTTCGGCCATGAATTATTGCATCGGAGGCTACTTTACGCCTTATCATTCGATGTGGGAACAGCTGCATCCCGTTGTAGACAGGATATTGTCGGGGGAGAATCCTTCATCGATTCCCTGGGGAGTGCTGGAGAAGGATTACTGGCTGGACTGGCGTATGGTCAAGGGACTTCATCCTTATGCAAGCGACTTCCCGGAGGACGTCCGTTTCGTGAATCTTCCTCCGGAACGCAGTTCCAGAACCTATGTGGTCCTCAAGTATATTACGATAATCATATTGGTGCTTGTCTTCCTGCACGTCGTAATCATAATACCTCTCGTGATGTACATAAGACATCTCAGGCAGAGGAAACTCCTGTACGAGAAGGCAATGGAGGCGGAGAATCTGCAAAAGAAGGTGGAGTACACCCTGTCCCGCCTGAATGCATATATCTGGCGAACCGCACCGGAAGGGCGTATCATGTTCTCGAAATCTTTCTTCAGGGATTTCGGTGTGGAGGATACCCCTGGAGGTATCGAGGCCGAGCGTGTGTTGCGCCACGTTCAGGAACCGTCCAGGACCGGGCTGAGGAAGATTCTCTCCCAAGAGTTTGACGGAGAAATGGAACTTGATCTGGTGCTGGATATGCCGGACGGCTCAGTCAGGGCAATGCTTCTCCATACCATAAGCCTCCCGGCGGATACCAGTGACAGCTCCGGAGTTCAGGATTTCAGGCCCAAGGCGGGGTTCTTCTATTTCAATGACGAGGCCTACAGACGCTATCAGGACCTGCAGCAGGCATACAGGCGCAGTGAGGAACTCAAGGAGAAGGAACTTTTCCTTTCCTCCGTTGACAATGACTTCCACAAGCCTCTTGAGAACCTGATGTTCTTCTCCCGTCTGCTGGCCGACCGATTCAGGGATCTTTCCGATCAGCAGATAGCCGATTGCGGCGAGAACGTGATGGCCAGCAACAGGCGCATCCTCAAACTGCTCGACCACGTGGTGGGAGACGTCAAGGTTTCAGCCAGCGTCGCAAGTCCTGAACTTGGCGTGCTGAACGTGGCGGAACTTATGGAGGAGGTCTATGTCAACCATTCGCTCAATGATGGCGATGAAGTATGGCTCAAGTATGTTCCGGGACCTGCTGATTCCGTGATAGTGGCTAACCGTCCCGTATTCATACAGGTGATGAACTCACTCATCAGCAATGCTCTCTCCGTCAGCAAGGGGGAGATCGGCATAGGCTGGGTGGAGAATGCCGGGACCGAGGTGGCCATATTCATTGTGAATTCAGGAAGCGGACTGTCCAACTGGGAGGAAACGGTCAGGTCGATAGGTGGAAAAATCCAGTTTTCAAGCCTTTCAGGGGCATCAAACCGCATAGAGATGGTGTTCCCTGTCGGTTCGCCCCCCCCTACCGGAAGGGGCCTTAGAGGCCTTGGATTTGCCTGATTGTCAGATGCTGAGGTGGAGGAAGAACCTTGCTCCCACTCCGTCTTGTGAGGCGGTCCTGCCGTAGCTTCGGTCAAGCTCCACTATGCCGTCAAGTTTCTCCGCGAGCACCTGACATATGTTGAGTCCAAGACCTGAACCCTGTTTGATGCTGTCCAGTTTGGAGAAGCGGTTGAATATCCTGTCGGCCTGTTCTTCCGGGATTCCGGTGCCGGTGTCCCTGACAGCGAAAGTGACGTAACCCGGCTTCACGTCAGTGGAACAGCGGAGCTCAATCTCACCCTGTTCGGTGTGCTTGCAGGAGTTTGTCAGGAAATTGATTATGATCTGCTGAACCCTCCGCTCATCGGAACAGATGCTGAGATCTTCCGGCACATCGCAGACAAAACTGCTCTTCACGCCGAAAGGTATCCTGCCTTCTACGGTCTTGAGGGCCATGCGGCATATTTCGCTGCAGTTGCATTCGCCTTTGAGCATCCTGTAGTTGCCGTTGTTGATGTCGGACAAGTCCAGTATGTCGTCGATGAGCATTGTCAGCAGCGATGAATTGTTCGAGATATAGTCGAGGTATTCGGATCTTTCATTTTCGTCCAGATTCCCCTCGTCCATCGCAAGCAGCTGCGAGTATCCCACAACGGCATTCAGCGGGGTGCGTATCTCGTGGCTCATATTCTGGACGAAATAGGTCTTCATCAAATTGGCTTTGTCTGCATCTGCCTTGGATTTCTTCAGTTTTCTTATGTACAGGGCGGAGAGAATGGCCGAAACCGTCACGACCGCCACTATCAGTATTATCAGGAAGGTCAGCAGCCTGTTCGCCCTGGTCGTCTCGTTCAGGAGGTCCTGGTTGAGTTCCTTGTTACGTATCATTATGTCCGTTTCCAGCATGGCCTGGCTCAGGTCGTTCTCGAAGCGTATGACCAGTCTCCGCGTGATTGCATCATAGCAGTTGCGGACTGTCCAGAGGTCGTTGTTTGCCGCAGCAAGGTCGCTGATGTATATCAGGTCAACCATCCTGTCAAAACTGCCGAGCTGTGACTTTACGTAGTTCCAGTCTCCGTCCAATGCATGGTCTGTCAGCATGAATATCTGAGTTGCTGTCAGATAAGATCTGTTGAGCAGAGGGCTGCCGTAACATAGGTCCCTGTAGTGGCGGTATTTGTCATTCTGTCTGAGTATTGCCGCGGTGCAGGCACGGCAGAAATTGACCAGCACCGTGTCCGTGGCAATCTTGGAAGTTTCGGATGCTTTTTGCAGGTATCTGATGCTCCCGTCAGTTCCGAAACCTTCGAGCATGGCGAGGGTGGCGTATGTCTTGGTCATGGACTGTACGCGTATGGTCTCGTCAGTGGTGTTCTCATAGGTATATGCAGCTTCTTCC
Source organism: Bacteroidales bacterium (assembly GCA_016295455.1). Classification (GTDB taxonomy): domain Bacteria; phylum Bacteroidota; class Bacteroidia; order Bacteroidales; family UBA932; genus Cryptobacteroides. The sequence continues at coordinate 661 of JAEDLE010000037.1, read as the reverse complement.
AGCGCCTTTTTGGCTGCACTTCTCTGGTAGTCGACCAGATGCAGATTTGCAAGATAGGTTGAACTGTACCACTTGCCGTAGTCATTGTCCATATCCATTGCCTCATCGTGCATCTTTACGGCATAGTCGAGTCCCTTAGCCCTATCGCCCCGGTTGAAGTAGAATGTGGAAACCAGATGGTCGGCATAGAAATAATACTGGAACAGCTTGCTGTCGAGGGAAATCTGCTTGGTAACTTGATATTGGCTGAGTATGGCTTCCTCGTCCTTCGTTCTGGTGAAATGACGCAGTCTCAACACTTCGGCGAGGGTTGCGGCCTTGCTGTCCCCAACCTTTGCCGCCTGTTCCCGAAGTTTGTCGATCAGACTGATGACATCATTGTTCCCGAGCAGGGAATCGGCTTGCCTGTAGATGAGGTAGCAAGTGTCGTCGATGCCGTAATTGTTGCCCTGGGCTTTGCATATATGCACGGCTGTCAGTAGCAGCAGCGGCAAAAGCAGAACGAGGCGAAATCTTCCGAACAGTTTCATAAGCAGTTTTCGGTCCATGCAGACCAGCATCCAAAGGTATCTATTATTCTTTGATTATCAAAAGGGATAAGATAACATTATGTCATTTTTTTCAAAGATTTCCTCGTGCCGGAAGGCGTTTCTCCATATTC
>JAEDLE010000036.1 GCA_016295455.1 Bacteroidales bacterium | reverse complement strand
CTGGTGAAGGGCTCGAGGGGAATCAGGATGGAGAAGGTGATACCGGAACTCTGATTGTCCGGCCGTCGTCTCAATTTTCCGGGAAAAACGCCAGTCTTTTCGATAGGAATATGGCCATACGGCTGGCAATGAAGCCGTAGGTCATTCCTATCAGCGCTCCGGTGAGCACGTCACCGACAAAGTGCTTGCCCAGGAAAATCCTGCTCGTGGATACCAGCAGCGCCCAGATGAACAGCGTGGCGACGAAGGGGCCGCGGCCTTTGCCCTTGTCTTTCATAAGCATGCAGCCTCCCAGACAGGCTGCCAGTCCGAAACTGTCCGCCGCGTGTGCCGAGAAGAAACCGAAGAGATGTCCCCGGCCCTCGAGTATTCTAAGCCCTCCCTCTACCATATCCAGATTATAGCAGGGCCTGAGCCGTCCTACGGAGTATTTGAACAGCTCTGCCGTCTGGTCGCAGGCGAGTATGGTGAGAGCTGTGCAGAATACCGCGAGCACTGTCTTTTTCCAGCCGAGCCTGTATAGGAGCAAGGTAATCAGTATCAGGTAGAAAGGTATCCATACCTTCTTGTCGGACATGAAGCGCCAGAACTGGTCGGACAGGGCCGTGTGCAGCCCGTTCACCGCCAGTGTCACGCTCTCGTCGATTTCACGTATGGAGAATATGGACATCATTGGTTGAGTGCCTTCCAGAGGCCGTCCTTGAGTGCGTCAAGTCCTTCGCCCATTACCGATGATATGAGATAGTGAGGAATCTTCTTCGGCAGCCTCCTGATGATCTTCTTTCGCTGTTCCTCGTCCAGAATGTCACATTTCGTGACTGCGAGTATCCTGTCTTTCGCGAGCAGTTCAGGGTTGTATCTCTTCAGTTCATCCAGAAGTATATGGTAACTTCCGGAGATGTCCTCCTCCTCTGCGGAGACCATGAACAGCAGCACGGAATTCCTCTCGATGTGGCGCAGGAATCTCAGTCCTATGCCTTTGCCCTCGGATGCCCCTTCTATTATCCCAGGGATGTCCGCGATGACGAATGACTTGTCGTCATAATACCTGACTATGCCGAGGTTAGGCTCGAGGGTGGTGAAGGGATAGTTGGCGATTTTCGGTTTCGCTGATGTCACCGTGGCAAGAAGCGTGGATTTGCCGGCATTCGGAAATCCCACCAGTCCCACGTCGGCAAGTACCTTGAGCTCAAGTATGAACCAACCTTCCTGTCCGTCCTCTCCTGGCTGGGCATAGCGTGGGGTCTGGTTTGTGGCGCTCTTGAAATTGTTGTTTCCGAGTCCGCCCCTGCCGCCGGTGCAGAGTATTCTCTCCTCGCCGGCATCCACCATCTCGAAGAGCATCTCCCCGCTCTCGCCGTCCCTGACCACCGTGCCGACCGGCACGTCCAGCCATACGTCCTCGCCCTGCTTTCCCTTGCACAGCGCCGCGCCGCCCGGCTCGCCGTTCGCTGCCCTGACGTGCTTGCGGTATTTCAGGTGGATGAGGGTCCAGAACTGTGGATTCGCCCTCAGTATGATGTGTCCGCCGCGTCCTCCGTCACCTCCGTCAGGCCCGCCCTTCGGGATGTACTTTGCCCTGTGGAGATGCATCGAACCTGCTCCGCCGTGTCCCGAAGCACAGAAGATCTTGACGTAGTCTATGAAATTGCTGTCTGCCATATTCTCTCTTTAAAGTTGCAAAGATAGCGAAAAATTGCCAACCCTTGGGCTTTCAGGCCATTATTCGCCAAAAGAGGAATAGTTGAGTAGTTCTTGAATATGCGATCTATTCCCTGGACTACCAGCTGATTAGTGAGTAGGACGACCTTACCCCAATGTATGGAGCCGGTTGGTCCTAGTTGTTGTGCGACGCAACTCTATGTCCTGTTTGAAGGCGACACCCCACTGTTGCGTTCATAAGCCTTATAGAACTTTCCCTCAGGGTCCTGAATCTGGGTATTGAGGTACTCGATTGCTGCGTTATGAATGAGTTTCTTGAGGTATTTCACCCGACGGCTGGTCTCTGGATGGGAGTACCTTATATTATAATATGGGTCGAACCGTGGCGTGACAGTCTCTGCCATCGTAAGCTGTTGGGCGCAGAATTCCTCACTCAGGCAATCTTCGCTGAGTGGGTTGTATGTTCCGTAGAGAATTTCGCGAACGTCACCGCTGGGATACATGGCCATAGTTTCTTACTCCTGTTTCTTTTCGAGTTCTTCTTCGAGCAAGCGGATGCGAGCCTTGAGTTCTTCTACGGAAGGGAGTTGCTCCTGGAGTCTCTTGACATTGTCGTATGAGGCAACACCCATAGTGGTGGTGATACCGTTGAATGCGTATTGAACTTCCGTCTCGTCCTTGTTGCTGCAGATCAGGAGTCCGATTGTCGGGTTCTGCGTAGGAGTTTTGATGAGGTCGTCAACGGCGTTGACGTAGAAGTTGAGTTTTCCTGCGAATTCAGGTTGGAAAGGCACGGCTTTGAGTTCTATAACTACATAGCAGTTAAGCGGAATGTGGAAGAACAGCATGTCAAGTTTGCGGGTCTTGCCTGCGATGATAAGCTGTTTCTGCCTGCCCATGTATGCGAAACCGTTTCCGAGTTCGAGAAGGAAGCGGGTGAGCTGCTTTTCAAGTTCGGTTTCTAGGGCTTCTTCCTTGTAGCCGTCTTCCAGTGATATGAAGCCGAAGTCGTATGTGTCTTTTGTTATTGCCTGCGCCAGTTCGCTATGCGGGGATGGGAGTTTGTCTGCAAAGTTTGTGATGGCTCCACCAAGGTTTTCGTATTGGTGAGCCTTGATGCAATTCATCAGGGTGTTGCGGCTCCATCCTTCAGTTGCACATTTCTTTACATAGAAGAGTGCTTCTTCGATGGTTTTGCATTTGGCGATGATTTCTGCATGATGCCCCCAGGGTACATACGCAAATAGTGGCGGGAAGTCGTTGCTTTCAATTTCTCCCACAACCTGTGCGAGTTTTATATTTGACTGGCTTTCAGCGTGTTGTAATTCTCCCACAAGTTGTGGGAGTTTTTTGAGTGCGTCAGAGTAGAACAGATACCACTGCTTCATCCTCCATAGATTCGTCGTACTGAATCCCTTTGATTCAGGGAATGCTGCCTGAAGGTCCATGCTGAGCTGTTCTACAACTCCGGAGCCCCATTGTTCTTCGGCCTTACGAGTTACAAGATCCCTTCCCAACTGCCAGTTGAAAAGCAACTGCTCGGCATTGACTTTAACGGCTGCTTTGATCTGGGCACTACGGTAGCGTGACTTGACTTCGTTTAGCCACTGTACGTATTTGCTGTCAATCTGCACATCGTGAATTTTCACGACTCTTGGTTTTTCGTTTTTCATAATGCGAATATAGTGAATTCTTGTGACGAGGTTAGATTTTGGGGATGAGGTTGACTGCTTATGCGCTTGTTCTCGTCTACAATCTTGGCGTAGATCTGAGTTGTCTTGACATTGGCGTGGCCAAGAAGTTTGGTGACGGTGTAGAGGTATGCTCCGTAGGTCAGTGTGATGGTTGTGAAGGTGTTGCGTGCAACAGATATGCAACACAATTTGCGGATAAAAGCCTAAAATAGCATTATTTGACTTAATGTCTATGAAAGCAAAAACCCCAATAGAGTGCGTTCTATTAGGGTTTTTTGAATGTGTGCTTATGGTGAGTTAGGTCTATGCTTTGACGTAGTCTATGAAATTCGAATCGGCCATACTATTATTGTTTAGCATATGAAGATAGTGATTCTTTTTCTATTTGTCTTTGCTGAGTTGTTCTTCCATCAGGCGGATGCGCTGGGTCAGTGTTTCTTCGATGGTCTTGCAAGTGGTGATGTTTTCTGCGTGGTAGCCCCAGGGAACAGTTCTATATTCGAGGACTCATTATTCACATCGGCAATTGGGATGCCAATGTGCAAAAGAATGACATAATGGCAGTGGCTATATGTAAATTTCGTGAAACTTTGGCGAAAACTAAAGATAAAATCGCCGATTTCAAAAATTTGTTGTATCTTTATACTATCGTCTAATACTGAACAATTATGATAGCGGAATTCAAAATCAGGAATTTCTATTCGTTGCGGGATGAGCAGACGCTGAGTTTTATCCCGACGAATGATGATACTTCTCGTGATATATATACCGAAGAGGTAGCTGACGGTGTCTCGCTTTTGAAGATTGGCTTTATCTATGGGTCTAATGCTTCAGGTAAGACAAACATCTTGAAAGCACTCGATTTCTTTTCTCAGTTCATGGTCAATGACGGTTTGAACAAAGGCGACGAGATTGGAGTTGTGCCTTTCTTGCTTGATGATGTGTCGGGCAAGGAACGGACGCAGTTTGAAATGTCTTTCTATCTGAACCGTGAGAAGTATAAACTCAATCTGGTGTTGGATAACAAGGTTATTTATGAGGAAACCCTGCAGGTTTATTCGTCTGTTCAGCCAACTTTGTTGTACAAGCGCACGTATAATGCTGAAAAAGATGCAACAGACATCGTTTTTGGCGGCAAAGTGGGATTGGTAAAGAAAAGCAGAGAGGCTATTGAGGGTAATACTTTTAATAAACGTACAGTTATTGCTGCATTTGGAAAGTCAAATGTTGAGAAATCAAGGTTGAATCTGGTATATGATTTCTTTTCCCAAAAAATTGCTCCAATTATGTATCCGCAGAGCAGTCTGATGGGTTTTACCAAACGCCGTATAACTAGAGATAGAGATGGGAGGTTAAAAAGATTCATCCTTCATTTCTTGAAAGCATCTGACTTCAATATCTCAGATATTGCTATCCATGAAGAGGAAGTGAGCATTGCTCCTGAAATGGAACTGGTGATAAAGAATACTTCGGGAATGCCTGAAAAGGCAAAGGAAGAGATCCTGAAAAAAGGTACGTTGCATTCGGACGAGATGTTCTTTGTGCACCATACCAGTAACGGGGATAAAGAACTTGACGAGGAATTGGAGTCTCGGGGAACCAAGAGATATATGGGATTGGCTACGATCCTTTATGACCTGTTGGTTCACGGTGTGATTCTTCCGATTGACGAGATTGAGACAAGTATTCACTATGAATTGCTGTCTTATTTTATAAAAGTGTTTCTGGTGAACAGCAAGCGTGGTGGACAGCTGATTGTCTCTACACACGACATCAATCTTTTGGATGAGGACTATATCCGCAGGGATGTGATTTGGTTCACAGACAAGAACGATTGCGGAGAGACTCAACTGATTAGACTGTCAACTCTTGGTCTGCACAAGACGCTGTCGGTTTATAATGCGTACAGGCAGGAAAAGCTAGTGAATCTGCCTTTCCTGGACAGTATTTATATGGATATGGATGAATACTATGAGCATGAGACAGGTGAATAGAAGGGTACGGAAGAGCATCGCTATTATCGGTGAAGGCCTGACAGAGTATCGCTATGTAGATGATATGCGCACAACTGAACGCTACAGGTTCAGCCTAGTGCCCGGTATCCCAAAGCATTCGGACATTGATGACATTGTTAATCTGGCAAAAGAACGAGTGAATGCAGGCTATGATTATGTGTTGTGCCTAATAGACATGGATGTGATTGAAGGTAACCACGACAAGATGGAGCATTACCGTTCGTTGAAGAAGGGTAATCCAAAGATTATCTTTGTGGAGTCGAGTCCTTGTACGGAATACTGGTTCCTGATGCATTATATGCCAGGCCCATCGAGTAAGGAATATGCAGACTATGATGCCGTGGTGCAGGAACTGAAGAAACACATTCCCAACTACGAGAAGACGGAGGCTTTCTTCAACAAAACACACATATACCGTGAACTGAAGGAAAAAGGAGATATGGTGAAGGCTATTGAGCTATCGCGCGAACTGGAAAAGTTGCATGCGACAGAGCCGGCGGTGTACAAGTCATACACGCAGATGTATAAACTGTTTGATATAATCAGAGAGATCACGAAGTAGGAAGGGGCTGCAACGATTACTTTGTTTAGCGGGGGGATTTTTTATGTTGGATGTCATTGCTTTGTAAATTCTGCGTAGAAGTTTGAATAATGTTTTTGCGGTTAATAGTCCGCAGAATTTGCGGTTTATTAGCCGCATTTGATTATATTTGCAGTCAAAACCGAATGTTATGTATATTCATCAGGCTCCTGACTGGCCACATTTCTCGTGGGACAAGGATACAATAAGTGCAAAGCTCGCACATGTAAACAAGGCTGCTGGCTATCTTGCCGGCAGATTGTCAGCCATTGGTTTCGATGCGCAGATGAACGCTGCTGTGGAGACCTTGACTCACGATATTCTTGCTTCTTCAGAGATTGAGGGCGTTGTTTTGAACTCGGATCAGGTTCGTTCTTCGGTCGCAAGAAGGATGGGCGTGCATATCGTGGGTGATGTAGAGCCTTCCCACTACATTGAAGGTGTTGTTGAGATGATGATGGATGCCACAAGTAAATATGCACAGCCTCTTACTGACGATAGGTTGTTTGGATGGCATAACTGTTTGTTCCCGACCGGACGCAGCGGTATGGAAGTCATCAATGTGGGAAAGTACAGGATTGATCCGATGGAGGTTGTGTCCGGCGCTTTGGATAGAGAGAAGGTACATTATCAGGCTCCAACTGCGGATGCGGTACCGGCAGAGATGAAACAATTCCTCGATTGGTTCAACGCCGATTCGACACCAAAGGATTATGTCAAATCGGCTGTTGCTCATTTCTGGTTCTTAAGTATCCACCCATTTGATGATGGTAACGGCCGAATAGGCCGCGCTATTGCCGACATGGCATTGAGTCAGGCAGATAATTCTACCCTTCGATTCTTCAGTATTTCAAGGCAGATCAAAAAGGACAAGCGTAAGTATAATGACATTCTTGAGCGTTGCCAGACAGGTGATTGCGACATTACTCTATGGATAGACTGGTATCTTGACTGCATGCTCCGTGCGATAGAGGGTGCGGGAGAGATGCTTTCATCAATCCTTGACAAGTCGATATTCTGGCTGACCCACTCCCAGGTGGTTGTGTCAGATCGACAGAAAACCGTTTTGAACATTTATCTTGACGGCTACTGCGGCAAGCTCAATGTCAAGAACTGGGCAAAGCAGGCTAAAGTATCGGATGATACGGCTGGCAGGGATGTGAAAGATCTCACGGAGAAAGGAATTCTTGTCCCTCAGCCAGGAAGGGTGAGAGATGTTTCATACGGTATTTCCATATTGACGGATAGGACTCTCGTTCCAGGCCCTAAGGACGAATAATCTTCATTATTAATACATAGAACTGCAAGAAGTTCCAGCTGACACCTACGCCAATGAAAGGAGCAGGGAAGACCAGGCCATTATGCAGCGAGACTCCATAGCCTGCTTGGTGCCCTATACCCCAACCCTTGGGCTTTCAGGCCATTATTCGCCAAAAGAGGAAAAGCAGGGCAGTTGATTGGATGCCGATATCAAAAAAACTCCCTGTCCCGGAAAGGGACAGGGAGTTGTCGTGATTGTCAGGAATGCGTCCATTGCAAACCATCAATGAATCTCGATCTGTTTTACGGCTGGCTGTTTCTCGCAGGCCTTGACTTTAGGGATGTCGATCGTTAGCACACCGTCATTGACGGAAGCTTTGATCTCCTCCTTGTTCACATCATCAGGAAGGGCCAGGCTCTGTTCGAACTTGCGGTATGAGAACTCCCTGCGGAGGTACTTCCTCTTTTTGTCCTCATCCTTGGATTCGTTCTTCTTCTCCATCGTCAGCACGAGGCAATTGTCATCGGTGACGGAAAGTTTGAAGTCTTCCCTGGTCATTCCCGGCGCCGCGACCTCTACTTTATAGTCGTTGTCATTCTCGATAACGTTGATGGCCGGAGCGGTAGCGCTTGTGCGGGTCATCCAATCATTGGCGAAGAAATCGTTGAAGATTTCGGGCAGCCAATTCTGTTCGTAACGTCTGATAGGTGTCATGGTAAATCCTCCTATATAATTGTAAATCAAACATATTTATCTGCCCCGTGGTTCGAACGATCATTCATAACCGGATGGTCGTTCTCGCTTTCGCGGGAACGCTCGACTTACGGTCAAATCGGATGCCAGACCTGTTTCAGACCTGTTTTGCCCGAATATGATGACAAAAAGTTAAGCCCTGTGGACAAGATGGCAAATATGATGACAGAATTGCAGAGCGCCTGCAGTGCGCGGAAACCGATCCGGACCGGCAGCAGATTGCCGTCCGGTGCCTTGCGCGGAGAGGTATGGGTTGGCGAAACTCGTATTGAACTTGGAGGAAGAGAGCCTTCGGGCTGCGATGAATTCAATGACGAGCGAAGCTAAGGTCAGTCTGCGGCTGCCGAAATTCGAAATTGAGAAGAAGTATGACCTGAGGGATGCGTTGAGCAAACTCGGCATAAGCAAAGTATTTGCCGGTAACGGAGAGTTTGACCGTATGGTGAAGAACAATGATGCGTTGAGAATCGACAAGTTACTGCAGAAGGCAAGAATTCAACTTACTGAATGGGGCACCGAAGCGGGCGCCGTCACAGCTGTTGAAATGGTTGATACTTATTATCCTGACGGAGGGGAGAGGCCTCAAATCATCGATTTCCATGCAGACCATCCATTCGTTTTCTTCATCGCAGAAAAGACATCAGGAGTGATTCTGTTCGAAGGAGCATTTGCCGGTGTTTAGCCTGTGTTTGGGGGCTTCTCCCGCTTCAATGCAAACCCTGCTTCAGCACAAGCAGGGTTTATTCATTTTATATGGTCAGCAGCAGTCCTGCCCACAGCTGTTTTCAAGGTCTTCGAATTCCAGTGTGGAATGGGTGATGCCCATGGCGGCAAGTCTGGCCTTCAGGGCTTCTTTTACGGGCTGGAGGCAGGACATGTCCTTTACGACCACGTGGGCTGTGAGGGCGTTCTCGGTGGTGCTGATAGCCCATATGTGTATGTGATGGACGTCGCATACACCGTCTTCGGAGGCCATAGCGGCCTTGACCTGTCCGGTATCGACACCCTCCGGGGTCCCGTCAAGCACCAGACGCAGGCTGTCTTTGAATACGCCCCAGGAGGAAACGAGTATCAGCAGGGCAATTGCAATGCCGACCAGAGGGTCAATTACATACCAGCCTGTGAGCCATATTGCAACTCCTGATATGATGACACCGACTGAAACGAGTGTGTCTGCCAGCATATGCATGTATGTCGCCTTGATGTTCAGGTCCGAGCCTTTGTCCCTGGAAAAGAGCCAGGTTGTCAAACCGTTGATGGCGACGCCGACAGCCGCCGTCACCATAATCCCGATCCCTCCGACTTCCTCGGGATGGAGGAGTTTCTCCACTGACTCGACCAGGATGAATGCCACGGCGAGAAGCAGCAGGAGTGAGTTGGCAAATGACACGAGCACGGTGGCTTTCCTGTATCCATAGGTATAGCCGGGGCTTGACCTGCGGGAGGAAATCAGGCAGGCCAGCAGTGCCAGAGCCATGCTGGCGACGTCGCTGAGGTTGTGCCCGGCATCGGAGAGGAGACCCATTGAACCGCTTGCGAGACCCACTGCGAATTCCACAATGACATATGCCAGATTGAGACTTATTCCCAGTTTGAAGGCCAGACCGGCCGCCTGGCTCATCGAAACCTGGTGGTGATGGTGATGATGACCGTGATGACCATGATCATGAGTGTGTCCATGTGGGTGATTATGTTCGTGCCCGTGGTCCGTCATAATGTCGGAAGTATGTTCCATATAACAGTATGCTTTTGATTGACTTATGTTTGTGGCAGTTTTCCCCATTGCAGAAAAAATGCACAGACAAAGATAATGCATATTCACAAGATGGGAAAGCTTTTGCGTGGCCTCAGCGTCACATGTCTTGCTCAGCAGAAACCCTGAGCACGGGGGCATCCACCGGGAGCCATCCACTGAAGCCCCTCTTCGGAGAGCCCGGAAAGACTGCATCACCCCGGACAGAATACAAAAAAAAGATGACCGGCTGTCAAAACCGGTCATCCGTAAGTCCGAAAACGGAACCCCATCAGGCGATGCTGTCCACCAGAGCGAGCACGTTAGCCCTGTTCTCCTCGATGGTAGGACGAGTACACTCGACCTCGTGATACTTTCCGGCCTTCGAATAATATTCGATAAGCGGCTCGGTCTGAGTGTGATAAGTCTTGATTCTGTTGCTGATTACCTCATCCGAAGCATCATCGGCACGACCCTCGATCAAAGCCCTGCCCTGAATGCGGGTATAAATCATCTCATCAGGAATCATCAGTGCAACCACTGCTGTCACGGCCTCGCCACGCTTTGCAAGGATGGCATCAAGGTCGGCAGCCTGCTGCAGGTTGCGCGGAAAACCGTCAAGAAGGAATCCGTCCACACCTTTTACAGTGTCGAAAGCATTCTCTATCATACCCTCGACAACAGCATCCGGAACAAGTTCTCCCGCATCTATGAGAGCCTTGGCCTGCTTTCCAAGCTCGCTGCCGGCGGCGATTTCCTCACGGAGCAGAGCTCCGGTAGAGATATGCCTGAGGTTATACTTCTCTGCGATGGCACCAGCGTGTGTGCCCTTGCCGGCACCCGGAGGGCCGAAAAGAATGTATGTCTTCATATGGTTCTAATTGGTGTTATGTGTCATTTCATTACTTGATCATCTTCCGTCGTCGTCCAGAACATAGATATCCCGGAAGTTTCGGCCCAATTCGTCGTAATCCAGACCGAATCCCACGATGAACCTGTTAGGAATCTCCATCCCTACATAGTCCAGCTTCACATCCTTGGTATAGACTTCAGGCTTGAGCAGCATCGTGCATATGCGGACCTCCGTCGCTCCATAATCCTCCGCCATCAGACGTTTCAACTCGACTATCGTGTTGCCTGTATCGACAATGTCCTCCACCACAATCACCCTTCTGCCCTTCACACTGCCGGTCATACCCATCACCTGCCGCACCTTCCCGGTCGATTCAGTACCTGAATATGACGACAGCTTGACCGATACCAGCTCGCAGTTGAAATCCAGCCTCTTCATCAGTTCCGCGGTGAACATGATCGAGCCGTTTAGCACACACACTATCACAGGGATGTCGGTGCATCCTCTGAAATCGGCATTGATTCTGCCTGCGACCCCGTCAATATGCTCGGAAATGGCCGCATAGGGAATGTAAGGCTTGAAGGTTTTGTCTTTCAGCGTAATCTTGTCCATCATTAACTCCAGTTTGCAATTGCCGTCCATCAGGATCCGTCACAACTTCCGTAGGACGGCCGGATGACCATAGCCCTTCCCGGGGGAAAAAGGCCCGCTGTCAATCCAAAAATATGACATCCTCAAAATTAGGTAAAAAAACGATGCACAAAGTAAAAAAACAAGAAAAGATACCGTCAGCACGCCTGGGCCGAAAGATATATGCATTATCATTGTCCCTGCAACTTGCCTGACATGAAACGGAAACTTCAATTCATATGCTGCCTGCTGCTCAGCTTCGCGCCATCTTCTCCTGCTCAGGAATATGGCCTCGTGGAGTCTGTGATGATACTTTTGGGAGTAACCGAAGAAGAGAGTCTTGATGATGCCGCGCTCGAGTCCTTCGAAAGGCTGGCATCTCACCCGCTGGCCCTCAACTCGGCAACTATGGGCCGCCTGCTCTCTTGCGGACTCTTCTCCCAGTATCAGGCGGCATCCCTTGCCGATTACAGGGAAAGGAACGGGGATGTCCTGTCCTTTGAGGAACTCGGCACAGTTCCGGGCTTCCCGAGGGCGTATGTGGACGCCTTGAGAATCTTTGTCACCCTCGAACCCCAAGCCCTGCCCGGAGCGGGAACTTCACGCCCGCGGCCGCTTTCTGTGGAATCCAGGACAGCCCTCCGCAAGGACGGCGTCATACAGAGAGTCAAGGCATCATACGGATACGGGGAAGGCTTCGGGGCCGCCGTCGCCATATCCCCGGGGAAAAGGAACTTCTCCCTGTCATATGAGGGAAGGGGAGTGCTCGAAAGACTGGTGGTCGGGGATTTCAATGCCCGTTTCGGGCAGGGACTGGCGCTGTGGAGCGGAATGACCATGGCGGGCATCAGCGCGCCGGTGTCAGCGGCAAGACGTCCGTCTGGAGTGACCGCCGCAACGGCCTATTCCGACACGGGATTGCGCGGCGTTGCATCGGTTCTGTCCGGGGGACGCTTTGCCTTGACAGCCCTTGCCGCCTTTCCCTGGCTCAGAACCGTGATGGATGGCAATCAGGCAGAACATTTCAGCATGATACCGGCAATGAACCTCAGGATGAGAACTCGCGAAGCCCAATTCTCCCTCACAGGAATGACAAGGCTTGAAGAAGGATGTGAATATGCCAGGTTGTCCGCTGACTGGCGATTCTGCCTCAGGGGCATCGATGGGGCGGGGGAAGTCGCGTCCGACCTTCTGACCGGGAAATGCGCCGCAATAGCTCTGGTCAGTTTCCCGATGCTGGAACACAGGATGGCATTCCAGGGGAGATGGTACCCGACAGCATATCCAAAGGAATTCAATGGGGCATGGCGTTCAACTACTTACGCTACTGATGAGGCTGGGATGATGCTCAGTTTCGGCGATGCGGAGAGAGTGTATGGTGCCGATTTGTCGAGAAAACTCAGTACCGGCAGAATGCAGCTGAAACTGCTGGTCACGGACAGGTTCGCCATAACTGACAGACTTTCAGTCAAACCCCGGATCAACTGCAGGTTCAGGACTGAAGGCGAAAAACCGAGAACGGACATCAGGACCGACTGGATATGGTCCCCTTCCGACTGGAGCAATGTATTGAGAATCAACTGGCTGCATTGCAAGGGGGATGCCTGGATGGCATATTCCGAGACCTCATACCGTCACGGGAATCTTGCCCTGCATATGAGGGCTATGGTCTATCGCGTGGACAACTGGGACGACAGGATTTATGCCTATGAAAGGGGAGTGCCGGGCAGTTTCAGCATCCCCGCCCTATACGGGCGTGGGTGGAGACTGAATTTCGCGGCATCCTGGAAGACTGCCCTTTGGAAGGGTCGGCTCAAGTTGTATGCCAGCGGGTATCTGACAGGGAAGCGGGGCAAAGCCGCTCTTGAAGCTTCGCTGGTGTACGAGTTGTAGAAACCTGGAATGGCGGGATGTGTCACTGAGTCATCTGGACCGGACAGGGATGCGCAACTTCATCCCGGGTCGTATGTTGCTGCCTATCCCGTTGTAGTCCATAATGTTCTTGGCGCTGACCCCCGGATATTTCGCCGCAATTCCGTAAAGGGTGTCGCCCTTCTTCACTACATAAATTACGGCTTCTGCAGCCTCTTTTCCTGCAGTTGAAGCCTGAGCGGAGCTATCCTTTTCCGCAGATTCATCAGCCTGTTTGGCCGCATCCTTGGCCTTGGAACTATCTGCTGCTGAACTGTCAACACCGGCATCGCCGGCATCGGTCTCCCGATTGCTGCCGTTTTCTGCCGCTGTACGCCGGCTGCTGTCATCGCCCTGTCCGTCAGAAGTTTCGTTTCCACCCTTGACGCTCTCACCATCCGCAACGTCGGTCACGGAATCCGTGTCGGAAACCTTCAGGGAGTCTGGTGCGGCCACTTCAGCCTGCCCGTTAACCGTACTGCTGTCAGCTGCCTCCTGTCCCGTATTCGCGGAAGTCTGACCCTCCGCCGGCTTTTGCGTCACTGTTTCAATCGGCTTTGGCGTCACGGTTTCCGCAGGCTTCGCGCTGCCCTTCTGGTATATCACAAGTCTCTGACCTATGGACAGATTGTTGCTCCTGAGATTGTTCCACTTCTTGATATTGTTCACGCTGACGTGATACCTGGATGCGATCTTGCCCAGGTAGTCACCCTTCTTGACTCTGTAGACTATGCGCTCCGAAGAGGCTGAACCGTAATTCTTTATATTGTCAAGAACGGCAGGGCTGAAAAGCTCCGAAGCCCTGTGGGCATATACCGAATCCTCGTGTTCTATGAACCTGGCGCTGTATTGGTATGGAAGCAGCAGGACGGATGGCCTTTCCTTTCCCGGAATTATGCCGTGGAGATACTGCGGATTGAGCTCCTTGAGAGTCGCGACAGGCACTCCGACGATTGCGCTTATCTGGTCGAAATGCAGCATCCTGTGCACCTCGAAAGTGTCCACGTGGGCCGGAAGCGCCGCCGGAGCGGACTGGATGCCGTGTTCGCGGTGGTAGCGGAAGGCATACATCGCACCTACGAAGGCCGGAACATAGCCTCTGGTCTCCCTTGGGAGATACTCATATACGTCCCAGAACTCCCTGCTGCCGCTCCTTCTGATGGCCTTGTTCACGTTGCCGGCTCCGCAGTTATAGGATGAGATGGCAAGAGGCCAGTCCCCGAAAATGTCATAGGCGTCCCTGAGGTATCTTGCGGCGGCATCGCTTGCCTTCACCACGTCGTACCTCTCGTCCACGAAGGAATCGATATGCAGCCCGTAGCTCTTTCCGGTCTGATGCATGAACTGCCATATTCCCGCGGCACCGGCCCTCGACAGGGCGGTCGGGTTGAGCGCCGACTCGATTACTGCCATATACTTGAGTTCCTCCGGAAGGCCGTACCGGCTGAAGGTTTCCTCGAATATGGGCATGTAATAGCTGGCAAGGCTGAGCATCTGCGACATCTTGGTCGGCATCTTCTCGGAGTAGAGTATGATGTTGTTCCTGACGGTCTGGTTGTAGGGAAGGGTTATGAAGGAATTCATCTTCTCGAGCCTTGCCTTGTAAACGCTGTCGGGAACGTTGGAAGCGAAGTTGACGGTCTCAAGGTCATAGCCTTCGCCCTCGTGGTTGCGTCTTGCAAGGTCCTGCACATACCAGAGGTCGAGCAGACTGTCGCTGGTCTCCAGTGTATATTCCTCCGGGTACAGGCCGGCTCCGGTCTTGCGGCTGTTCCCCTGTGCAAGTTCCTCCAGCAGCCTGTTCCTGTCGCTCTCCTCTTCGAGTTCAAGCCTGTATTCCTCGATCACGTTCAGAAGGGAGTCGATGAGCTCGTCTTTCTCCCTGGCCATCCTCTCGGCTTCCTTCTTCCTTGCCCAGGGCAGGGTGAGTTTCTGTTTTCCCGTATTTGTCTGTGCCGTCATGTCAGGTGCTGCGGCGAGCGCGCAGAGCACCAGGCACGGCAGTATGGTCTTGATTCTCCTGTTCATCAGAATAGCGGTCGATTAGAAAGTGAGTCCCAGCCTCAGGCCGAAACCCTGGCTGTTCGTGCCCGGATACCCCGTCCTGCACCCCGTCGAGAGCGCATACTGGTCATATGAATATGCCGGTGTGTCCGTGATGACAGCCGGCGACAGGCTCAGTTCGATGTCGTCGCTCAGGTCGAAATCCCGCATATACGAGAATATGTTGGCGTCGATTACCTGAAGCAGGTAGAAGCCGGCTATGGCCAGGACGGAGTAGTCCCTGTAGCGCCTGTACACGTCGCGGTAGTACTTTGCCGTGCTTTCCTGAACCGGTCCGTCATATTGTATGTCGGGGTTCGTTGCCTGATCGTATATCCATTTGTACCTGAGGTAGTTCTTGCGGTTTACGCTATAGAAGTGCACGGATCCGAGCAGGCATCCGTAGTATATCGGGATCTTCCAGTATTCTCCGTTGTAGGCCTGTCCCAGACCCGGAAGCAGCAACGAATAGAGCGTCGCCTTTCCTGCCTGGACGGGGATGTCCTTCCGGTAGTTCACGGTTCCGTCCATCAGGGCGCCCCAGTATGCCAGACCGGCGCCGGCGAAGAACCAGTTGCTCATGCGTCTGAAGTCCTCGCTGCCTTCCTGCTGCCATTTCCTGCGGTACACCAGGCCTCCGCCCACGCCCGCGCCTATGGCTCCGTATATTACGGGGAGCTTCCAGTACTGCCTGTTGTAAATCTGCGCGCCGCCGATGAATACCGAACTTCCGCCCACTACAACTCCTATCCTGGCGTCCCTGGTATGCTTGAGACCTCCGAAATACTCCTTGAATGAGAACATTACCTGTGTCGAGTCCGTCGCAGTCGTGTCCGAAGGGTCCGTATATGACTGTTTGAAAGCCTCCTGTTTGAACTGGGCCCGGCACACGGAAGGACAGGCCGTCAGCAGGAAAAGGACGGCGGCTATGGCTGCGTATATGCTACTGCGGCTTCCCATCCGTATCAGTTTTCGGATGAGTCAAGGGCCTTGAGGAAGCGGCTCATCTCCTCGTCGGAGTCGAACCTTACCGTCATCGTACCCTTGCCTGAAGGGCTCCTCTTGAGGCTGATGTTGTTGGAGAAGAATCTGCCCATATGCTCCAGGACCTTGTAATAGTCGTCAGGCAACTGCTGGTCAGTCCGCGGCTTGGGCTGCTCTCCTTCCTGGAGGCGGCGTACCCTGTCCTCGAGCTGGCGTACGGACAGGTCGTTCTTGATTACCAGGTCGCAAAGGGCCTCCTGGGCTGCGGGGTCGTCGAGAGCAAGCAGTACCTTGGCATGTCCCACGCTCAGCAGGCCGACCTTCAGGTCGTGCTGGACCTTTGCAGGTAACTTTAACAGCCTGAGGTAGTTGGTCACGGAGGCGCGCTTCTTTCCGACGCGTCCGGCCATCTGTTCCTGGGTGAGGTTGCACTCCTCGATGAGCCTCTGGTAGCTCATCGCCATCTCTATGGGATCGAGGTTCTCCCTCTGGATGTTCTCGACTATGGCCATCTCGAGCATGCCCTGGTCATTGGCGTCCCTGATGTATGCGGGTACCATTTCCATTCCGGCCATGCGGCAGGCCTTGTAGCGGCGTTCGCCGCTGATTATCTGGTATCTGTCCTCGCCCTTGCGCCTTACGGTGATGGGCTGGATCAGTCCGAAGTTGCGTATGGATTCAGCGAGTTCCGCCAATGCGTCGGCATCGAAGGACAGGCGGGGCTGGAAAGGATTGGGATCTATCATCCCCACCGGGATGCGGAGTATGTCGGAAGTATCCACGGGACCCTTGGTCCCCACTACTTCCTTGTTCACGTATCCGACTGGCTTGCGGAGTGAACTTATGTCGCCGGCCTCACCGAGCAGGGCGCCCAGACCTCTGCCCAGACCTCTCTGGTTCTTGGTTGCCATATTCTTTCAGATGATATTTGTCAGGAATTCCTTTCGAGGACCTCCCTGGCGAGGTTCAGATAGTTGGTGGTGCCGTTGCACATCACGTCGTAGAGTATGATAGGCTTGCCGTGGGACGGTGCCTCGCTCAGCCTTATGTTCCTCTGTATGATGGTGTTGAACACCATGTCCTTGAAATGCTCCTTGAGCTCGGACACGACCTGGGCGTGAACCTTGGTCCTGCCGTCGAACATCGTCACCACGAATCCCTCAATCGAGAGGGATGGATTGATGTCGTTCTGCACCAGCCTGATGGTCTGGAGCAGCTTGCCCAATCCCTCGAGAGCGAAGAATTCCGGCTGTACCGGGATTATCACCGAGTCGGATGCGGCCAGTGAATTGACCGTGATCAGGCCCAGGGAAGGGGAGCAGTCTATGATTATGAAGTCATATTCGTCCTTGACGGGAGCGAGTGCGTTCTTGAGCATCGATTCCCGGTCAGGCTCATCGAGAAGTTCGATTTCCGCGCCCACGAGGTTGATGTGCGAAGGAATCATATGCAGGTTTTCCATCTCGGTCTGGATGAGCGCGTCGTGCACGTCCAGCTTGCCTATCATCACCTCATAGAGCGTCCTCTTCTGGTCGTCTTCGGGTGAGAAGTTCAGTCCGGAGGTGGTGTTTGCCTGCGGGTCGGCGTCGATCACCAGCACTTTCTTTTCAAGCACTGCGAGCGATGCCGCCAGGTTAATGGCTGTGGTGGTCTTTCCTACTCCACCTTTCTGATTGGCGATTGCTATTGTCTTTCCCATCCGTAAGCTTTATATCCTAGCAAAAATAGCAATAAAATTTCATAACGGCGGCGATTTTGCTAAATTTGTTCCACACTGTTACGATTGTTCCACAAAGCTCTTCGAGATGGTATCTGATGAGTGGTATATGATAGTCAATCCCTACGCGGGGTCGGGCAAGACCCTTGAGCGTTGGGAGCAGGCCCGTTCGCAGCTTGAGAGAAGTGGAGTCCCTTTCCGTTTCGAATTCACTGAGGGTGAGGGGACTCTGCCTGTCAAGGTGTGCAGGGCCTGCGCCGCCGGGTACCGCCATATCGCGGCAGTCGGAGGGGACGGTACTGTCCACGAGACCCTTAGCGGCATCATGGCCTTCCTCTCGACGGAGGATGGCTCCGCCTACTCGCCGTCCGACTTCACTCTTGCGGTCATCCCCATAGGTTCAGGCAACGACTGGATTCGCACCACCGGAGTTCCCCGCGACCCTGCAGCAGCGGCCGCCCTTCTTGCGGACCACGTCACCATATCCCAGGATGTGGTGAGGGTCACTGATGCTTCGGGCAAAGCACGGTATATGGTGAATGTCGGGGGAGTCGGCCTGGATGCGCGGGTATGCGCCAAGGTGAACAGGTACAAGGCGTTGGGGTACAGGAACCGTCTGCTTTATGCGCTGGCTCTGGTGGCCTCTCTCCGCAGGCACCGTTGCGTGGATATGCTGGTCCGCTGCGACGGGAATACGATATATTCCGGTCCGGTCTATACCATAGCCGTGGCCAACGGGCGCTATTCGGGAGGCGGTTTCCGCCAGACTTCGCCTCTGACCGCGCTGGATGACGGGCTGCTGGACGTGAGCGTGGTTCCGAGAATCAATGTTTTCCAGTTCCTTGCCAAGGTCCCGACCATACTCACGGGCACGCTTTACCGCCGCAAGCCTGTGATGGCTTTCAGGTGCAGACGTCTGGAGGTGCTTCCTTCGGGACAGCGGGGCTCCGTTTATGAAGTTGACGGAGAGGTCCCGGGGACTATACCCGTGACTATGGAGACAAGCGGAGATCGCATAAATGTCGTGGTGCCTCGCTGAGTGGCATACCGTGAATTGAAGCGCTTGTGAAACATAAATAAGTCAATATTTGTTCTATGATGGAACTTGATGCGGACAGCTTGAGACCTTTGCTCAAGTATAGGGTAAACGATACTCATAAAGGCAGTTATGGGCATCTGCTCATAGTTGCGGGCTCTGCCCACATGCCCGGTGCAGCCCTGCTTGCCACTGCTGCGTCCCTGCGTTCGGGCTGTGGTCTGGTCACCCTTCATTCCTCCCGTTCCACCTGTATGGCCGCAGTCCAGGTTTGTCCTTCGGCCATGCTTTCCTTTGACACCGGGGACTGTTTCTCGACTCTTCCAGCATCTCTTGACAGATACGGCGTCATCGCCGTCGGCCCCGGACTGGGCAGGGATCCGCGCACTGCCGCCGCTCTCGAAAAAATGCTTCTCGCCGCACGGGAGGCAGGGAAGCCAATGCTTCTGGATGCCGATGCCCTGAACCTCATTTCCGCGGACAGGAGGCTCTTCGACCTGATACCCCCGTCTTCTGTACTGACTCCCCATCCGGGCGAACTCCGCCGTCTTGCCGGCGGTCCCTACGACGACGGAATCATAACGGGAATATGCCGGCGCACATCCTCTGTCCTTGTGGCAAAGGGCTGGCACACACGTATATATACTTCAGAAGGATGCGAATATGTCAACCTTTCCGGCAATCCTGGAATGGCCAAGGGGGGAAGCGGTGACGTGCTCGCCGGTCTGGTCGGAGGTCTTATGGCAAGGGGATATGCCGCCGTGGAAGCTGCCGCGCTCGGCGTGTGGCTTCACGGCAGGGCGGGGGATATGCTGTCCGCCAGATGCACCACGGAGGCATATTCCAGCAGGGATCTTGTCGATGCCCTGCCCGAGGCCTTCAGGGAACTTTATTCCATTTGAC
>JAEDLE010000035.1 GCA_016295455.1 Bacteroidales bacterium | reverse complement strand
GATGGACACCCTTGCCTTTGGCTGTAACCTTCCCACTATCAGGGCGGTTTGGGGATTTGCGCCCGTTAGAGTACGTTCGTGCTGGGCGAACTAAAAAAAAGCCGTAGGAGAAATCCTGCGGCTTAATTCGTTAATGTCTTTTACTTATTGTCGGACCATTTACATCAACATTGTGTTCATAGTCCTTTTCGGCATAACCGATATTAGTAATATGCATCAATAGGGACTTGAAGAGTTCATTATAGTCATTGTCCAACATAAGTGGATATATTCGCCTTATGGAACCTCCACCGTAGAAATTCACACGGTAGAATGATTGTTGCTGGAAACTGAACTCTATGTATCCTTGTTTCTCTTGTTGTCCAGAAATGGATATGTCTCCTTTCATTACGAAGCGGTCATCGTTTAATACCTTCATTTCGCTGAATGAAAACTCTACCGAATAATACTGATTTGCCTTGTCCCTCTCAATGAAATGGAGTATCAACGATGGGAAGTTGTCATGAATGCTTTGCGTAATAGCAGGAAGCCTTGTTTGGTTGGCTGAATCCATTTTGCTTATGGCATTGGAATCAGCATTTTGCAACTTACTCTGCATGGCGTTGTAATTCGCTCCGTGTGGCAGTGCAGCTGTGCGGTAGCCAATCTCATTCAATACTTCTCGTACTGATTCGGATACCAATTCTCTAAACTCTGACTCGTTCAATTGTATTATCTTCTTACCCATATTCAAATATACGATGAGTGTATATTATTCTTTCAATAAATAGTCCAATTATCAATAAAATCGCACCCGTATGTTTTATGGATGCGATTTTATCATTAGATTTGTATCACGCCTGCGACTGACCGTCATCGGGGAGCGTTCCGAGATGTAAGTCTTCCCGAAAGAAGTCTGGTAGCGGCAGGTGGTAGAATGAGTAAAGAATACCTTAAAAGGTTCTATTACCTTGTTCATTACAAGAGCATATTCTTGTAAAAGACCACGAATGGTAGCAGCAATGCTGCCATTCTTATTATAAATATACCGCAATCAAGAAAAAAGTAAAGAAGAATTATGCGACTAAGGATAACTTTAATAGATTGTTGAACCCATCCTCAACCTTGCGGTGATTCATACGGAAGCAGAACTCGTCCATATAAGTCTGCATGTGCTTGACAGACACATGATGGTAGATTCCATACACACCCCTCTTGACGATTGCCCAAAAGGATTCAATGCCGTTGGTATGTTTTCCGTCACCTTTGGAGAATTCAACCTCATGGTTAACCATGATGCGAATGAAATTCTTTGTATTCTCAACCCTGCCTTCATCAATCACATTATAGCCACTATACTGGTCAGTTATAACCGTAGTACCTTCTTTGCAAGCATCGTTCAACACCTTCAGCAACTGCTTGCCAGTGAGTTTCTGCCCATTGGCATTGGCGGTAGCCACAACGCAATGCACCCTGCCACTATTCCTTTCTTTAACACCAATCACAGGCGTTTTGGAGGATGAACCCCTGCCCCTCTTGTTAAATTTCTCATTGGTTTCCCTCTCATTGTGAACATTCTCCTTGCGAGGTTTTCCACCGACATAGGTTTCATCCACTTCCACGATGGCTTCAAAGCAATCCTTGTATTCCTCCTTACCCATAATCTCACGGATAAGATGAAGCATACGCCATGCACCCTTATAGGACTTCATACCAAGTTCCCTCTGCAACTGACAAGCGGAGATACCCTTCTTCGCCACCATCACAAGATTCATGGCATAAAGCCACATACGGATGTCAAGATGGGTGTTTTCAAAGATGGTTCCCTTCAGCACGGAGAAATGGGATTTGCAGTTGTTGCAGTACAAATCCTTACCATTGTTGGCACTATCACGGTAGATGTTGTGAACACATCCGCAGAACGGGCACACATAAGTACCGTTGTATTTAACCTTGATGATGAAGTCAATGGCAGACTTCTCTGTGGGGAACCTCTTATGGAAATCAAAAATAGTCATAGTTCAAGTTCTTTAGCCTAAATCTATGACTATATACCCTAAAAGTCCAGAATTCTTACAACACTAAAAGGGATAATTCCGTTTTTTTTTATATTACTTAGGTCCTCTCTCCCATCGGGCTTGCGGCAGTATCTTGTCAGGATGCACAGACGATATTCCGAAAAACGCTAAAATTATCCGTTACGCAGAGTGCGGGATGGATTTTTTTTCATATTTTTGCGGACTGACATCTTCTGATGCCAGCGGGTGCTTATTGTGAATCTGAAAACTGTTTTCCCACTGGAGGACAGTTTCTAAAGCGGGAGGTCAAAATGGTCGACATCTTCTACAAGAAAGACGGAAAAATCGCCATATCCCAGGATATCGCCGATTTCAGGCGGTTCACACTCGATGAAATAGTATGGATTGATATGCTGTCTCCTACCGGAGAGGAGAAGCGTATGGCTGAAGCTTTTCTCGGCACCGAAATCCAGAGCAGGGCGCAGGCCGAAGAGATCGAGAGCTCATCCCGTTTCAAGGAAACCAACAAGGCCATATTCGCGAACACCAACTTCCTGATGCCGGGTCCGGACGGATACGGCATGGAGGCCGTGTCGTTCACGCTGGTGGGAGGCTGCCTGACCACTGTGAGGGATTTTCCGCTGCGAAGCTTCATCGAGCTCCAGAGGAAGATGAGGGCAATGCCGAGGCTTTTCCCGGACGGCTACAGGGTGTTCGTCAGCATACTCGACCAGAGGGTCGACCTTGATGCCGACATGATTGAGCTCATGTCCAAGGAGACCGCCCAGTACAGCAAACGCATCAACCAGCAGGAAGACATAAACGAGGAATTCCTCCTGGATATCAACAGGCTGCAGGAGAATACGATGGTCATCAGGGAGAACATAGTCGACAAGCAGAGGCTCATCACCAACCTGATGAAGAGCGACAAGTACCCCGAGGAACTGACCCAGAGGTTCAACGTGCTCCAGCAGGACATCTCCTCCCTGATAAACCACACCAACTTCAACTTCGAGAGGCTGGAGTATCTCCAGGATACGGCAGAGGGTCTCATCAACCTGGAACAGAACAGGATAATGAAACTCTTTACCCTCATTTCCCTGCTTCTGATGCCACCTACCCTGGTCACGAGCTTCTTCGGAATGAACGTGAATCTCCCCTTTGCCCAGCTGCCTCTGGCGTGGCTGCTCATAATCGTGATAATGGTGCTGTCGTTCGGAGTGGTCCTCTACTTCTTCATCAAGCGTAAAATGTTGTAAAATATATCGTTGAAAACTTTGAAAAGCCCGCAGGAATGAGTATCTTTGCGGGCTTTCTTCATTCTGCCTCTTCGGGCCGGGTGAAAGGCACAGTACATAATGTTCAACAACTAGTTTTTTTACAGCAAAAATTATGGAAGAAAACAAGAATCTGGCGCTCAACGCTTCAGTTGCCCCTGATCAGTTCGACTGGGATGCATTTGAGAGCGAGGCGGGCGTCTATGGCGACACCGACAGGTCCGACATCGCCGCAGCTTATGACCAGACCCTCTCGAAGGTCGTTGAGAACGACGTGGTTGAGGGTACAGTAGTGGCCATCTCCAAGAGGGAGGTCATCGTCAACATCGGCTACAAGAGTGAAGGTGTCATAATGGCTCCTGAGTTCCGTTACAATCCGGATCTCAAGGTAGGTGACAAGGTAGAAGTTTACGTGGAGTCTGCAGAGGACCGCAAGGGTCAGCTCATACTCTCTCACAAGAAGGCGCGCCAGCTCCGCTCTTGGGATATGGTCAACGCCGCATATGACAACAACGAGATCGTCAAGGGTTATGTCAAGACCCGCACCAAGGGCGGTATGATCGTGGACGTATTCGGAATCGAGGCCTTCCTCCCGGGTTCACAGATCGACATCAAGCCTATCCGTGACTACGACGTATACGTTGACCAGACCATGGACTTCAAGATCGTCAAGATCAACCAGGAGTTCCGCAACGTGGTCGTTTCTCACAAGGCACTCCTCGAGGCTGAACTCGAGAAGCAGAAGTCAGAGCTCATCGGCAAGCTCGAGAAGGGTCAGGTGCTTGAGGGTACCGTCAAGAACATCACCAACTACGGCGTATTCGTGGACCTCGGCGGTGTGGACGGTCTCATCCACATCACAGACCTTTCATGGGGCCGCATCAACAACCCTGAGGAGATCGTCAAGCTCGACGAGAAGATCAAGGTTGTCGTTCTCGACTTCAACGAGCAGAAGAGGATCGCCCTCGGTCTCAAGCAGCTTACCGCTCATCCTTGGGAGAGCCTCGATCCGGACCTCAAGGTCGGTGACAAGGTCAAGGGCAAGGTCGTTCTCATCGCTGACTACGGCGCATTCATCGAGATCAAGCCGGGTGTGGAAGGTCTTATCCACGTTTCCGAGATGTCCTGGTCTCCAAGGCTCCGCATCGCTCAGGACTTCCTGAAGGTGGGCGACGAGGTGGAGGCTCAGATCCTTTCCCTCGACAGGGATGCAAGGAAGATGTCCCTCGGTCTCAAGCAGCTCGTTCCAAATCCGTGGGAGAACATCCGCGAGAAGTATCCTGTAGGCTCACAGCACAGCGCTGTAGTACGCAACATCACCAACTTCGGTGTGTTCGCTGAGCTCGAGGACGGTATCGAGGGCCTCATCCACATCAGCGACCTTTCATGGGACAAGATCAAGCATCCGTCAGAGAAGGTTCAGGCAGGCGAGACCATCGACGTTGTAATCCTTGACTTCGATGAGGCTAACCACAAGCTCAGCCTCGGCCACAAGCAGCTTCTCCCTAACCCTTGGGATCAGCTCGAGGCCAAGTATCCTGCAGGTTCAGTAGTTGAGGGCACAGTCGCTTCCCTCACCGACAAGGGAGCGAACATCACCCTCGAGGAAGGCGTTGAGGCATTCTGCTTCTCAAGGGATCTTGTTAAGGAGGACGGCAAGCAGGCAGTTGCAGGCGAGACCCTTCCGTTCAAGGTCATCGAGCTCAGGAGGAGCACCAGGAGAATCCTCGTATCCCACACCAGGACCTATGCTGAGGCTAAGGAGGCTAAGGCTGCCGCTGAGATAGATACCACCAAGAAGGCTGTCAAGAAGATCAACTCTACCATAGAGAAGACCACTCTCGGCGACATTTCCGAGCTTGCGGCTCTCAAGAACAAGCTTGAGAAGGGTGAGTAGCAGTTTCTCGCTGAAAATATTGGGGACGGCTTCGGCCGTTCCCGTTATCGGAAGACATCAGAGCGCCCAAGTACTCGACGTACGGGGGCGCTTCTTCCTTATTGACTGCGGCGAGGGCGTCCAGCACCAGCTCTTCCGTTTCAAAGTACCTCTGATGAAGATCGAGGCCATATGCATTTCCCATATCCACGGAGACCACGTCTTCGGCCTCTTCGGTCTGCTCTCGACCTTCTCCATGGAAGGACGCCAGGCGCCTCTTGACATCTATGCGCCGGGGAATTTCGGGCCCATACTCAAATTCTACCTTTCCTATTACGGAGAGGGGCTGGGCTATGAGATACGCTTCCATCAGGTTGCCTGCAAGGACGTTCAGGTCATATTCGGGGCCAAGTCCTTCGAGATTCTCGCCTTCCCGCTCAAACACAGGCTCGACACCTTCGGCTATATGTTCAGGGAAAAGATGCCGCAGATGAACATACGCAAGGAAGCTCTTGCGAAATATGGCTTCACGCTTGCGGAGATTGGGACGCTCAAGAGGGGTGAGGACCTGCTCAGGCCCGCCGGTCCGGATGAGGGAGCCGATTTCATGAACGGTTTCACCAGGCATTCCGGAACTGACAACGACCTGGTGATAACCAATGCGGAAGCCGCATACAGGCCTTATGAGCCGAGAAGTTATGCCTATGTTAGCGATACCGCCCCTTTCCCGCAGCTTGCCTCCTGGGTTAAGGGAGTGGACCTGCTCTACCACGAATCGACCTATCTTGCCGAGTTCGCTGAAAAGGCTCTCGCCCGCTTCCATTCCACCACCCTCGATGCGGCACGGTGCGCGCTTGAGGCAGGGGCAGGGAAGCTGGTGATAGCGCATTATTCTTCCAGCAACCAGAATCCGGCGCTGTATCAGGCAGAGGCAAGGACCATATTCCCCGAGACCTATGCCGCCAATGACGGGGATGTGTTCGAAATTCCGGAGAAAAAGACGTATCTTTAGCCCTGATTTAGCCAGGCTTTATGAAATTCAGGAAGACCGCACTGCTTACCGCCACGCTTGCGGTGGCGCTGCTCCTGCTCTCCGCCGTGCCTTCATCTGACACGCCGCAGGGCAGATATATTGACACCTACGCCGCCATCGCCGTCCGCGAAATGTACCGCAGCGGCGTTCCGGCCAGCATTACCCTTGCCCAGGGCCTGCTCGAGTCCCGTTACGGCCAGTCCGAACTCGCCTCCAAGGGCAACAACCATTTCGGCATCAAATGCCATGACTGGAAAGGCCGCAAGCAATATGCGGACGATGACCGCAAGGCCGAATGTTTCAGGGTATATGACAGTGCGGAGGAGTCCTTCCGCGACCATTCGGATTTCCTCAGGTACAGGGACCGCTACAAGTCCCTCTTTGAATATGACCCTGGGGATTACCGTTCCTGGGCATATGGACTCAAGAAGGCCGGGTATGCAACCGATCCGGCATATCCGCAGAAACTCATCAAACTTATAGAGGATTATGACCTCGCCCGTTTCGACCGTATGGTTCCGGAGGATTTCTCCGGGCTTGACTCCGGGCGGGAAAGCGCTCCGGAGCAGATCGGCGCCCAGCCGCGCAAACGACAGAAGAGCCGTCAGGCTGAAGTGCGGGAGCCAAGGAAGAGCAGCAGGGCTTCCCGGCGCAATGATGCAGAGCGCCGCACGGCCAGCGCCTCCCGGACCTCGAACCGGACTGTGGCCGAGACCCTTCCGGAATCTCCTCTTTCGCTGGAACAGCCCCGCAGGCTGGGACCTGACGAATCCTACCGCTTCTCCCTGTCCAGACAGGCATATTCGCAGAACGGTGTGCCTTTCATATATGCGATGAAAGGGGAGACCATCGAGTCGATAGCGGCGGCCAACAACCTGTTCGTGAAGGAGTTGATCAAGTTCAACGATATGCGCCCGGGGCAGCGCCTCGAGGCCGGAGAGATCGTCTATCTCCAGGCCAAGAAGAAGTCCACGCGCAAGGGCCTTGACAAGTATATAGCCGACTCTGACGGCGAAAGCCTCAGGAACGTTTCCCAGCGCTTCGGCGTGAAACTGTCGGAACTCTGCAAGAAGAACAACCTTTCTCCTTCCCACGTGCTGAAGGAGGGGGACACAGTGATACTCAGATGACCAAGAAGAAGATTCTGACGGCAGTCGCCGCTACGGTGGCCGTGACTGTCATTGCCGTCGGCATATCCCTTTTCCATATGGCGTATTATGACAGGAAGACGCCGAATTTTCTGGATGAAACCGAGTTGTACGTAACGCCGGGCATGGATGCTGATGCGCTGCTGGACATTCTTGCCCCGCATTGCCGCAAGATCGCGAGCTTGAGGAGGGCGTTCCGTGAATTGGGTGTGCCGAGACCGGGACATTATGTTGTAAGTACTTCACATTCCAGCGCTTACGTTGCAAGGATGCTTGCCTTCGGCTGGCAGACTCCGGTGAAGCTGGTGCTTTCCGGCTCCATACGCTCCATGGATGTGCTGGTGTCCAAGATTGCTGCGCAGATGATGGCGGATTCCTCTGAAGTGGCTTCGGCCCTGGATGACGGGATGCTGCTCGATTCGCTCGGGATGCGCCGCAACTGTCTCCTGGCGTATTTCATCCCCGACACTTACGAACTCTATTGGACCGACAGTGCGGCTTCCGTGATTTCGAGGATGAAAAGGGAATATGACTCTTTCTGGAACGGGGACAGGCTCAGCAAGGCTGCTGCCCTGGGACTGGAGCCGATGGAGGTGTCAGTGGTGGCTTCGATAGTGACGGGGGAGACCAACCATGTTCCGGAAATGCCGGCCATCGCCGCGGTCTATCTCAACAGGCTGCGCCTGGGAATGAAACTGCAGGCTGACCCTACGGTGGCATACTGCTTCGACTACAAGCCCGGCAGGATACTGAACGAGCATCTGAAGGTGGATTCGCCTTACAATACCTATCTCTACCCCGGGCTTCCTCCGGGTCCTATATGCGCCCCTTCAAAAGCCGCCCTGGAGGCTGTGCTGTCCCCTGACAGCCATTCCTACCTGTATTTTTGCGCCAGTCCGGATTTCGACGGAACCCACCGTTTCGCATCCACATATGCCGAACATCTGAGGAACGCGCGCGAATTCCACGCAGCGCTCAGCAGGAGGCAGCGAGACGGCGCTTGATCAATCTCAGGCACCCGTCATCAAATGCGGGAAACCTTGAGCACGTGCTTGAGGACCTTTATCTGTGACACCACCTTGTCCAGCTCCATATTCGAAGCGACTGAGACCTTCATCGTGATGTCGTAGGTGCCGTTGCGCTGGTTCTCGTTGACATTGAAGGCCCTGAGGGAAGCCTTGAAGTTGTTCACCACCTCCATTATCTGGTTGATGACGTAGGCCTCCATTTCGGCGCTGATCTTCAGGCCGACCTGGAAGGTGCCGGAGGACGGGGTTTCAGTCCATTTGACCTTCTGTATCCTGTACGGGTACATCTCCATCAGCCTTGCGGCGTTCGGACAGGACATCCTGTGTATCTTGATGCCCTCATCCCTGGTGACGAAACCGAAGACATCGTCGCCGAAGACCGGATTGCAGCACTTGGCCATCTTGTAGTCCAGTCCCTTGAGGTTCTTGGCGTTGATCACCAGTATGTCGTCGCCGCTGCCCGGCTTGAGTCCGGTCCTGACATTAGCCGCATCCAGCTCGGCAGCCCTGGCCACCGACTCCGCTACCATGGCGTCGTGCTCCTGGATGAAGGTCTTGACGGAATTGATGTCCACCGTGCCCTCGTCTATGGCGGCGTAGAACGCGTATATGGTAGGGTAGTGGAGCTTCTTCATCATCTCCACCATCATCTCATCAGGGAAGTCCAGCTTCCAGTTCTTCAGACGCCTCTCCAGCAGTTCCTTGCCCTGGGCGGCCTTCTTGTATTCGGCATCGTGCAGGGCCTGGCGTATCTTGTTCCTGGCCTTGGAAGTCACCACATAGTTCACCCAATCCGGGGAAGGCTTCTGGTTCTTGCTGCTGAGGATTTCCACCACGTCGCCCGTCTTGAGCTTCTCCTTGATGGAGGCTACCTTGCCGTTGATGCGTCCTCCCGTGCACCTGATACCGAGGTTGCTGTGTATGCTGAAGGCGAAATCCAGCACGGAAGAACCCGACGGCAGCGTCCTGAGTTCACTGCTCGGCGTGAAGACGAAAATCTCCTTGTCGGGCGGCTGGGGCAGGTCCTCCGGATTCAGGGACATCGGATGTTCGAGGTTATATCTCACCGAACTCAGCCATCTGTCAAGGCTCTGTTCGTGCTGAATGCCCTTGTATGACCAGTGCGCGGCGCTTCCGTTCTCCGCCTCGTCATCCATCCTGCGCGTCCTGATCTGTACCTCAAGATAGGAATTGTCCCTGTTCTTCACGGTGATATGCAGGGATTCATAACCGTTCGGCTTGGGGTTGGTGATCCAGTCCCTAAGCCTGTTCGTGTCGGCCTCATACTCCTGGGTCACATACGAATACACCTTCCAGCACAGGTCTTTCTCCACCTTGCTGTCCGCCTCGCAGTCGATGATGAACCTGATTGCGAACACGTCATACACACCCTCGAACGGGACCTTCTGCACCTTCATCTTCTTATAGATTGAATATGCCGACTTGGTCCTCATCTTCAGCTTGTAGCGTATGCCCGCCCCGTCCAGGGTCTTCTCCAGGGGCTTGATGAACTCCTCCATCAGTTTCTCCCTGTCCTTTTCAGTGGCCTTGAGCTTGTTGGTGATGGTCCTGTACTGTACCGGTTCGGCGAAACGCAGCCATATGTCCTCCATCTCGGCCTTTATGTTGTAGAGCCCGAGCTGGTGGGCGAGAGGTATGTAGAGCATCAGGGTCTCGAGTATCTTCCTCTCCCTGGACAGGGCGGGGAAGATCGCAAGGTTGCGCATCACCTCGAGCCTGTCAGCAATCTTCAGCACCGTCACCCTGGGATCAGTGGAATACTGGACTATCAGTTTCTTGTAGTTCTCAGCCTCAAGCCGCGTGTCCTTGGGCTTGATTGTGGATATCTTGTTGAGGCCGTCGACGATTTTCATCACGGTCTCCGGGAAATTCCATCCGCCGGTATCCAGGTCGGGGTGGCGGTTGACCGCCTCGTGCAGATACACAGCCGCCACGCAATCCGCCGGGAGTCCGATTTCGTCCGAAACTATCCTTGCCACGTTTTCCGGGTGCGCGAAGAAGGGGGAACCGTCATATCTGACGTCATCTTTGAGGACATCCCTGGAGAGGGTCCTCGCCCTGAATATGAGATCCTTGCCCGGATCGTCATAAAACGGGAACAGTCTGCTGGTCTCTTCCATACTGCTCAGGATTATTTAGGTCAATGTCCGCCTGGCCGTACCGGAACAGGCCGGACGACGGTGAAAGTTAGGGAATAGTTCTGAAAAATCAAATAGTATACGCTACGGAGAGACGGGTCATTTCCAGACCTTGAGGTATTCCTGGAGCGCCCACATCTCGTCGCGGTACTTTCCTGCTGCGCTGAAATCCAGCTCCGCGGCGGCCTTCATCATGTTCTTCTTGGCCTGTTCGGCGCATTGCTCCACCTGTTCGCGCGACATCGCCCTGATAACCGGGTCCTGCAGGACCGCGGCAAGATCGGCCTTGATATACCCGTCGGCATATGCCGAATTGCTTTCGCGCCGGGAGTCGTGGCCGAGGCCCACGCTGATCTGCCCCTTGCCAAGGTCCGATGGGTTCGGGATGTAGACCGGGTCGTCGTATGAGTTGGCTGCGCTCAGGCGGCCTTTCCCGCCGTAGAGTGTCTCCGCAAGGGGGTTTGCCTTGACTCCGACCTGTTTCGGGGTGATGCCGTGGAGCTTGTTGTATTCGATCTGCTTGCTCCTGCGCCTGTCGGTCTCGTATATGGTGTCCTGCATCGACTTGGTTATGGTGTCGGCATACATTATGACCAGCCCGTTGACGTTCCTGGCTGCCCTGCCCGCAGTCTGGGTGAGAGCCCTGTCGGAGCGGAGAAAACCCTCCTTGTCGGCATCGAGTATGGCCACCAGGGAGACACTCGGTATGTCGAGACCTTCCCTGAGCAGGTTCACGCCGACCAGGACGTCGAACATCCCCTGCTTGAACTCCTCGATTATGCCTATCCTCTCCGCGGTATCGACTCCGGAGTGTATGTACCTGCTCCTGACTCCCATACGCTGGAAGTAGTCGTCCAACTCCTCGGCCATCCTCTTGGTCAGGGTGGTGACCAGCACCCTTTCGTCCGCTTCCGCCCTGCACCGAATCTCTTCCAGAAGGTCGTCCACCTGGTTCTTCACCGGCCTTACCTCGACTGGAGGGTCCAGCAGACCTGTCGGCCTGACCACCTGCTCCACCACCAGACCTGAGGACTTCTCCAGCTCATAATCGGCAGGAGTCGCGCTGACATATACCATCTGCTTTGTGACCGATTCGAATTCATCGAAGGTGAGCGGCCTGTTGTCAGCCGCGGCTGGAAGCCTGAATCCATATTCGATGAGTACGGATTTCCTGGAATGGTCGCCTCCGTACATCGCCCTGATCTGCGGGAGGGTGACGTGGCTTTCGTCTATGAAGGTGATGAAATCGTCCGGGAAATAGTCTATCAGGCAGAAAGGCCTCTGTCCGGGCGAACGGCCGTCCAGATATCTCGAATAGTTCTCGATGCCGGGGCAATAGCCCATCTCCTTGATCATCTCGAGGTCATATTCCACCCTCTGTTTCAGCCTCCTGGCCTCCGCGCTCCGGCCTATGCTCTCGAAGTACTCCATCTGAGAGACAAGGTCGTCCTGGATCTGGCTGACAGCCTTTATGCCCCTCTCCTTGGTCGTCACGAAATTGTTCGCAGGGTATATGGGAACCTCGTCCACCGATTCGATTCCGGCTCCGGTCACCGGGTCGATGAGCGAGATGTTCTCAACCTCGTCCCCGAAGAACTCGATGCGAACGGCCTCGTCGGCTCCTCCCAGGAAGACGTCCACCGTGTCGCCCCTGACCCGGAACGTACCGCGTCTGAAATCGGTTTCGGTACGGCTGTAGAGCGCATCCACAAGGTGGTAGAGGAGTCTGGTGAGACTGCGCTGCTCACCTTTGCGCACGATTATGGTCTGGCTGTGGAAATCTTCCGGATTGCCTATGCCGTAGAGGCAGGATACGCTGGATATGACTATCACGTCCCTCCTTCCCGACATCAGGGCGGAGGCGGCGCTCAGCCTGAGTTTCTCGACCTGGTCGTTTATGCTCAGGTCCTTCTCGATATAGGTGTCTGTCGAAGGTATGTAAGCCTCGGGCTGATAATAATCATAGTAGGATACGAAATACTCCACGGCATTCTCCGGGAAGAAGGCCTTGAACTCACCGTAGAGCTGGGCGGCGAGGGTCTTGTTGTGGCTCAGTATCAGCGCAGGCCTCTGCAGTCTGGCTATCACGTTGGCCATTGTGAAGGTTTTGCCGGAGCCGGTCACGCCGAGCAGGGTAACCGCATCCATTCCCTGTTCCAGGGCTTCCGACACCTGCCTGATGGCTTCCGGCTGGTCTCCTGCCGGTTCATATGTAGAGTGAAGTCTGAATTTCATGAAATAATAGCCTGAAAATGAATTTGCGCCTGTGCAAATATAATGAAATGGGGTTTATTTTTCCTTTAGATTTGCCAAAATGCGAAATATTACATAGATTTGTAGTCAGTATGCCGGAGAGTGGGTATACAACAAAGGATATTATTCAAATAAAGGATATCATTCAAATACATAACTAAACAAACAAACGTAATGAAAGCATTCAAGACATTGGCAGGAGCGCTTGCTGTTGCAGGACTCCTCAGTTTTTCCTTCAGTGCTTCTGCACAGGAGAATGCAAACCGTGACGAGAACGGAAAGGTTGTCCGTGGTGCCTATGAAACAAACAGGTTCGGTGACAACTGGTTCATCGGTGCGGGTGCAGGTGCAAACGCAGTCATCAACGGCAACACCGAATTCGGTTTCGGTGGTGTGGCAGTTGACGGTTTCGTAGGAAAGTGGTTCACCCCTTCAGTCGGTGCAAGGGTAGCATATCGCGGACTTCAGAACGCGGCTTACGCTGAGACAGGTTCTTCAAGGTTCGGTGACGACCGTTTCACCCAGCACTTCTATCACGCTGATCTCCTTTGGAACATCTCCAACGCATTCAGCGGCTACAAGGAGACCCGTTTCTGGGACCTCATCCCTTACGCTCAGTTCGGTCTTATCGATCTTCGTCAGAGCGGTTCACACGTTGACTACGAGTTCGGCGCAGGTGCCGGTCTCATCAACGATTTCCGTCTTGGCAACCGTGTTGACCTCTACCTCGACCTCAGCGCAGTTCTCGCTGCTGACAAGATGCTCGGAGTTCCTAACGACGGCAACAAGTGCCTTCTTCCTTCAGTTACCGCAGGTGTTATCGTGAACCTCGGCAGAACCAACTTCTCACGTCACTCTTCAGTGACCCCTGTTGTTGTTCCTGTTCCTTTCACTGTTGACCAGTACAACGCCCTCAAGGACCGCGTAGCTGCTCTCGAGAAGGAGAACGCTTCCCTCAAGGATGAGATCGAGCGCCTCAAGAATCAGAAGCCTGAGACCGTATACGTTCAGTGCGAGGCTGTTGAGTCAGCATCTTACACCTTCTTCGACATCGACTCTTACACCATCTCTGACCGTGAGAAGCTCCACCTCGACTTCTACGCTGATGCAGTTGCTTCAAAGCTCGGTGACGACCAGTCACTCGTGATCACCGGTTCAGCCGACAGCGCTACCGGTACCGCTGCAGTCAACGAGAGAATCGCTCAGAGGCGTGCTCAGGCTGTGAAGGACTACCTCGTTAAGAAGGGTGTTCCTGCTGAGAAGATGGAGATCGTCGTTCTCGGTGGTATCGCCGGCAAGAAGGATGCTCGTCGCGTTGTCGTTGACGTGAAGTAATCACGACATAGAAAGATTTTCATGGAAGCTGACCGCAAGGTCAGCTTCTTTTTTTGTTCCGTTACAAAAAAAACGATTTGTTACAGTTCTCCAGGCCGGGTTTGGAAAGTGTCAGAATAGTCCTTACATTGAGCCCAAAACCAGACGGAGAATGAAGAAACTTGCCATTTTGCTTGCCGCCGTCCTCTTGCCGGCCGCGCTGTTTTCCCAGGTCGTGATCGACCTTTCGATGTACAATGAGACCGTCAATACCCAGGTCTCGTTCACGGTTTGCAAAGCCGGAACCAAGGAAGGCATACCATATGTTTCAGCATATGCCATTCCTGTCAGGGATACCATAGTGACACACTTTGCCATATCCGACAAGGATGGATATGTCGTCCTGTCCGATGTGCCTCGCGGCAAGTATGAAATCAATGTCGAGATGCTCGGATACAAGCCGTTCCGCAAGGAATACAGCATAGGAGGCTGGGAGATGAATCTCGGCAGGTTAGAACTTGAAGAGGATCCTGAATTCATCGATGCGGCCCGTGTCACGGCGAATGTCGATCCTGTCACCGTGGTCAAGGATACTCTCATTTACAACGCTGCCGCTTTTCGTGTCGGAGAGACGGCTATGCTCGAGGATCTGCTGAAGATGATGCCGGGCATGTCGGTCGATGACCAGGGCAATGTGACCGTCAACGGGGAGAAGGTTGACAAGATCACAGTCGGTGGCAAGACTTTCTTCTTCGATGACCCATCCATGACACTGAAGAACCTTCCTGCCAGATTCGTGGACAAGATCAAGGTGATGGACAGGAATTCCCACGAGGCTGACATGACCGGCATCGAATCCCGCAGTGACAAGGAGAAGGTGATGGATGTGGAACTCAAGGAAGAGTACAGGCAGGGGACTTTCGGCAATGTCAATGCTCTTGCCGGCACTTCGGCCTCTTCGGGGGATGAACAGATGCTCAGGGAGAATCCGGGTCTGCTGTTCAACGCAAGTGGCATGCTTGCGTCATACAATGAAAAAGACCAGCTGACTGTGCTCGGCAACGGCAAGAACGCAGATGTGCCCGGCTCAGGCGGTGCAGTGCTCATCATCTCAGACGATGACGAGGTCGATGTGATGGCCGGAAAGAGTGGCGTGACCACCACGGCCCAGGCAGGAGCGAATTACAACACCTCGCGGATAAAGGGTGTTGATACCGACGTCAGTGCCAGCTACACATATTCATCCAAGGATTCCAGGCAACGCACTCAGCGTCTCTCCTTCCTTGATGAAGGCGACAACCTGGAGTCCGGCAGTGATTTCGTGGGCAACGCAAGGGACGGCCGTATGGTAGTCAATGCGTCTATGTCAAAGTACTCGGGCAAGTTCGAGTTTGCCGTACGACCTTCCCTGTCCTATGTGGATTCGGACCGTGCCACCGACACCAGGTCCACCACCTCCGGGAACTCGGGCTTGGTCAACGAGGGTTGGTCCACACAGGTGTCGGACTTCAGGAAACTAAGGCTCAATACCAGCCTTTATATGGGATTGAGGAACATGGGCAAGGAAGGTAGGAACATCATGTTCTCGGGAGCCTTCGCGTCCACCTGGGGAAATGGAAGCAGCAGCGAACTCTCCTGGACCGGTTTCGGGTCGGGGACGAGCGATGAACGCAATCTCAACTATGCCAGGAACACTGGTTCATTCTCCGGATATGGCCGTGTGGCCTATACGGAACCGTTCACTGAAAAGCTTTCGATGAACGTGTCGCTCAGGGCATCCTCGGATTCATATTCATCCGACAAGGATGCGACCAATGGGGAAGACGGCAGCCGGAATGAGTATTATTCCACATATTCAAGGCGCTACGGAGACAGATTCGTCGAAGCGTTGACCTTGCAGTACAAGTTCAATGAGGATAACCGTGTGATCATGGGTATGAGCGCCTTCCAGACCAGCAACGTGACCGTATCCGAAGCCCTGGGGGCAAGCCGCACCGTGGGAGAAGGGGAATGGACCAACAACTGGGCTCCAAGCCTTGAACTCGGTTTCGGGAAGGGCAATTTCAGAGGGCATATAGAATATTCGGGTCAGACATCTCTCCCTTCAGGGGAGAGCGTTGTTCCGGCCATCGACATATCCAATCCTCTGATGGTCACCGCCGGCAACATCTATCTTGCACCGTCTTTCTCACATGATTTCTCGGGAGGTGTGTCCTTCAGCCTGCCGAAGAAGGGGCTTTCTCTTTTTCTGGAAGGATATGGCAACGTGATGTCCAACAGTGAGGTACCGGCGGTATGGTTCGATCCCGAGGGTGTGCGCTACTCCGTGAATGTCAACGCAAAGGACCCTGTGTCGAATATCTCCGGCTATTTTTCGTTTTCCTCTCCTCTTGGGGCGCAGCGACTGTTCAATCTTTCGCTTGATGTCAACTATATGAGGTGGGTTGGCGTGAGCTATCAGGCGGCAGGAAGGCTTGACGGCCTTGACAAGGACAATTACAGCTATCAGGACATGATGTCCTGGTTCTGGGGAGACAGCCACGGTGACCGTTTCTACAGCGGGGAAAGCGGCTTTGTCCGGAGCAAGACCTCCAATACTTCCTACAACAACTACATAAGCCTTTCATTCAGGAAAGGAGGCTTCTATGCATATGCCAGCTGCGCACTGAACAACAGGACGGCGAAATACAGCCTGGATGGAGGCACGGACATGAAGACCTGGGACATCACTCCCTCCCTGAAACTTGGCTATACAAGTGAAAAAGGCCTGGACTTTTCCTTTAACGGCAAGTACTACATATACAGGGGATATTCTTCGGGCATGGACGATGAGAACCTGATACTGAACCTGTCTCTCTCCAAGACCTTCAAGGGCGTGACTCTCCTGTTCCATGCCGTTGACCTGCTGGACCGCAGCAACAGTTACCGCCGTGCGGTCACCGCCGAATACAGGGAGGACATCATCGGCAACACTCTCGGCCGTTTCTTCCTGGCAGGGGTGTCGTTCAGTTTCGGCAAGATGAATGCCAGGAACAATTCCACTGCCCAGAACGCGATGATCAATATGCTGTATTGATCCGTGTCATCTGGCCCCGCATTGAAAGACAGTGATTGATTTGTGCGTTGATTTTGACCAGGATTTGTGATATATTGCGTCAAAACAATGACCACAATGAAGACCTGTCTCATCCCTGCCCTGCTCCTTCTGGGAGTGGCTGCTTCCTGCACGAAAGTCCCCGAGGGTCCGTGCGACATTTATGAATCCTATGGATATGACTGTGTGGCTGCGCACAGCACCACACGCGTCCTTTCGTCCTCCTACCGCGGTCCTCTGTACCAGATAAGACGCGAGAGTGACGGCGCGACACTCAGCATCATGCCGAAGAACGGATATGCCGACGCCTCCGCACACGATGCCTTCAGCGAGGGCACGATGTCCTACATCACGGTGATCTATGACCAGTCCGGCCACGGCAACCACCTCTACCAGGCTCCTCCTGGCACCTTCAAGGGTCCTGCAAAGGGACAGTTCAACACCCTTCCCATCGCCGACATGGCTCCGGTGACCATAGACGGCAGGAAGGCCTATGGCGCATACCTGATGCCTGGCATGGGCTACCGTTACAACAATGCCAGCGACCTTGCCATCAACGATGAGGCCGAGGGCATGTACTACGTCATCGACGGGACACACTATGACAGCGGCTGCTGTTTTGACTATGGCAACGCGTCCACCAACGGCAAGGCTGTGGGCACGGGAACCATGGAAACCACATATTTCGGCACCTCCACTGCATGGGGAAGCGGCAACGGCGAGGGTCCGTGGATCATGGCGGACATGGAGTCCGGCCTTTTCTCCGGATATGGCCACAAGAAGAACGATGTCCCGAGCATAGACGGCTGGCGTTTCGTCTCCGTATACGTGAACGGCGGTGACGGCAACAGATGGGACCTCAACGGCGGCGATGCCACCACCCCAGACCTGACCACCTTCTACAGCGGCCCGAGACCGCATACTCCTGAGAGTGACGCATATTATCCCATGAGCAAGAAGGGTGCGATACTGCTTGGAAACGGTGGCGACAACGGCAATGGCTCCGCCGGCACCTTCTATGAGGGGGTGATGGTCCTGGGCTATCCTTCCCAGGAGTGTATCCGCGCTGTCCAGGCCAACATCGCAGCGGCCCGTTATGACGTGCAGCCCGTGAAACTCTCAAGGCTCACCACCTTCATGGCCGGAGACGTCCAGACTCTCAGGGTGGATTTCCGCAACACCGGTTTCAAGACTGCGGAGAAGGTCGGCATATCCCTCGAATTGCCTCAGGGATGGACCTGCAGGGCCTTGGATCAGCGCAGGGACCTTCAGCCTGGGGAGGAGATGTCGTCCGAGTTTGAGATATCTGCGCCTGAAGGCGTGTCTGGCGGCTTTGTGAAGGCTGTCGTTTCCTGGAAGGGCGGACGCGCTGAGGCGGTGCAGAGAATCAGATGCGCCACTGCTGTGAAAATCAATGAGCTGGGTCTTGAGAACGGAGGCTTCGTGGAGCTTTACAATCCTTCTTCCTCTCCTGTGGACATTTCGGGATATGAAGTCGAGATAACCCGTAGCGGCTGGGCTCCGGTGCGTGCCGCAAGGCTTCCGGAAGGCAGCGTTCTGGGGGCTGGAGAATATCTTGTGCTGACTCCTGGCGAATCCGCCCTGGCGATGGCAGCAGCCCCGCTCACCACCATATTCATACCTGTATCGACCGGTCCGTGGCTCCGTTTCCCTGCCGGTACGGAGACTCTGCCTGTGGCTTCAGTGGAGGGACTGCGTGTGGGTCAGAGGGTTGCGATAGGCGCCGGTGCCGATTATGAGGAGACGGTGCTGACTGCAGTCGGTACTCCTGCGACCCAGACCGTGCTTGAGAAGGCGGCGAAGGCGGGTGACACGGTTCTGTCCCTGGGCTATACTTCCGGTCTGAGTGAGGGCTCTGTCCTTACTGTAAGCACTGGCCAGAGGCTTGAAAAGGTTGTGGTGAAGCGTGTAATCAGCGTACAGACTCCTCCGCCGCCTCACAGGATCGGTATCCCTGACGCTCCGAGGGAGCCGGGAGAGGTGGAACTGGAGGTGCCTCTGAAGAATGACCATATGAAGGGCGTGGATGTGTCCTGCGAAGGTACGGGCATCAGCTTCTCGCCGGCCCTGCGTTTCGCACATGAAAGCGGTGATGCAGTTCAGGCGGATCCTGCTCCTGCGCTTGCTTCTGACGGTTGCCATATAGGTTATGCACTTGACCCGAGGGCCGGAACCGTGGCTCTTTACTGCGGCAAGGTCCTGATGGACGGTGTCACATACGGCTCCAAGCAGAGCAATTCCAGCGGAAACGGCACCATATGCCGTCCTGACATTGCGACACTTGAAGGGGATCAGGACCAGGGAGGTTGCCTTGCGGAGGTTCCGGCAAGTTTCTTCCGTTCCGTTCCTGCCATAGTCAGATTTCCTGACGGTGCCGACAGGGATATGCTCTGTGCGGATTTCTCGCCTAGCGATTATCCTACTCCGGGCAAGGCCAATGTGAAGGAGTAGGCTAGAGCGAACAGAAGAAAGACACCAGGAATGGCACGCTGAAGTCTGACAGCACGCCACTTACGAGAGCTGCGGGGATTATGTCCGGTCCGCAGCTCTTCAGTATTCCGGGCAGGCATACGTCCATGGCTGTGGCTCCGGCGGCCGCTACCGGGGCATACGGACCCATATGCCTTGCCATAATGGGTGTCAGGATAAGGGTCATAAGCTCCCTGAATATGTTGGACAGCAGTGCCATGGCTCCGAGCGCGGTGGCCAGGGTGACCCCGTAGCTGGTTTCCCTGATGCTTGCTATCAGTACGGACGATAGGGAGTAATAGCCCAGTCCGCTGCCGACCGCAAGGCAGTCCGGAAGGCTCCAGTCCCTGATTGCGAGGCTTGCCGCGGCGCAGAATGCCAGGGTGAATATGATGGAGCAGATGGGCAGGAGCAGTATCGAAGGCCTTATGCTCCGGAGCATTTCCTTGAGGCCTGGCCTGAGTCCTATGCCCAATCCGACGCTGATGAGCAGGATGTGGAGTACGCACATCGCCAGGTCGAATTTCAGTCCGGTAATCGGGGTGGCGATTCCGGTTTTGCCGGCTGCGACTCCGATTGCAAGTGATGCGAGGGTGATGATCGTGCCGCTTTCGATCATGCTCTTGCGTCCTGTGTTTTCTGTCCGTGTCTGCCCTGGATTTGTGACAGTCTTCCGTTTCCCGAGTCTGTAGAGCAGCCATCCTGCCGTTGCGCTTCCCAGGGTTCCGGCTGTGGCCAGCAGCAGGGCGTTCAGGCCTATGGATGAAATGTTTGCGAGGACCTCTTCATTGCCGCCGGTCTGTGCTCCCAGCAGGAATATCAGCAGGTATATGCTGACGTTGGTGACTATGCCTGCAAGTTTTGCCAGGCCTTCCGCCAGGCTCAGGCGTGACAGAAGGTATCCGAGCGCCATTGCGGCGACAAAGCTTAGAATCAAGGTTATCATGGCTGTCCCTGTGTTTGCGAACCGCGCAAA
>JAEDLE010000034.1 GCA_016295455.1 Bacteroidales bacterium | reverse complement strand
TATGGCGACGCAGCTGGAGCGCAAGGAGAACAAGGCCGGGTTCATACGGGACTGCATCGCGAGGGCCCTGAAGGAGGAAAATCGAGGGGCGGAAAGGTTTGCGTCGGAGATGGTGATGGCGGGCGAAGCACCGGCCGTGGCGGTGCCGGTGACCAGGGTCAGGCCGGCCGTACTCCCCTACTTTGACGTGAAGGTGGTGGCGGGCTTCCCGGTGCCGCTGGACAACGACGAGAAGTCGCAGGACATAGACATACTGAGACTGCTGTGCCCTCATCCCGAAGCTTCGTATCTGATAAGGGTGAACGGGGATTCGATGATTGATGCCGGCGTGTGCAGCGGGGACATAGTGATAGTGGACAAAAGCAGGCGCGACCCATCCTCCAAGGAGATAGCGGTCTGCGAACTCAACGGGGAGTACACCCTGAAGCGCTTTGTCGAGGAGAACGGCGAGGGCTGGCTGGTGCCTGCAAATCCGGCATATCCACGTTTCAGGGTCACGGAAGATGATGACTTCAGCATATGGGGCACCGTGACCTATATCATCCACAAGGCCAGGGATTGAAGCCTTATGATAGCTCTGGCAGACTGCAACACTTTCTTCGCTTCGGTGGAGAAGGTTTTCCACCCGGGCCTCAGGGGGAAGCCCGTGTGCGTGCTGTCCAGCAACGACGGCAACATCGTAGCCCTGACCGCAGAAGCCAAGGCACTGGGTATCAGGCGCGGAGATCCGCTGTTCCAGGTAAAGGAGACGGTGGAGAAGAACCACGTCGCCATATTCTCCGGAAATCTGGTGCTGTACAATGCAATGTCCAGACGCGTGCAGGGCATAATGCGTCAGTTCGTGGAGAGGACTGAGGCATATTCGATTGACGAGCAGTTCCTGTATCTGGACGGGTATGAGCGGAACTTCGACCTGGTGGGGCGGATGAGGGAGATGGTGGAGACGATAAGGCTGTGGACGGACATACCGGTGAGTGTGGGGATCGCGCCGAGCAAGACGCTGGCAAAGGTGGCGAGCAAGTTCGCGAAGAAGTACAGCGGCTATCGTTCGGTGTGCATCATCGATAGCGAGAGCAAGAGGCGCAAAGCGCTGGAAATCTTCGAGTTGGATGACGTATGGGGTCTGGGAAGGCGCAGCTGCGAAAAGCTTCGGGCCCTGGGCGTGCACAATCCCCTGGAGTTTGCGGACAAAACAGGAAGCTGGGTGGAGAGGCATTTCCACAAGCCGGGATACCAGACCTGGCTGGAGCTCAACGGGCATCCCTGCATCGACACGGAGGAGATTGCAAGGCGCGAAAGGATATGCACGAGCCGGAGTTTCGGAACCATGGTTTCGACCAGGGAGGAACTGAGGGAGTCAGTGGCGAGTTTTGCCGCCAGTTGCGCGAATACCCTGCGGTCCCAGGGTTCCTGCGCCGGGGCGGTGTCGGTCTTCGTGATGAGCAACCGTTTCCGTGAGGACCTTCCGCAGTATGCCAACTTCGGGACGGTGTTTCTGCCTGTCCCGTCAGCAGATACGCTGGAGATCACCAGGGCCGCGCTGGAGATTGCCGACAGCATATACAGGCCGGGCATACAGTTCAAGAAGTCCGGTGTGGTGCTGTCCAGGATGTCCCACGGGGTGGTGCAGCCCATACTGTTCGACAGCATAGACAACAGGGAGGAGCGGGAGCAGCTTTCCCGAACAATAGACAGCCTGAATCACCGTTTCGGGCTGAAGGCGGTGAAGTTGGCCGCGGAGGGAGATGATGCCGGCCGGTGGAAGGTCAAGTCGGGGTTCCGCACCCCTGATTACCTGACCAATATCAATGAGCTGATGACGATAAATATCTGATGGAGAGACTCTAACTTATCGCCACGGATCAAGGATTTCCGTAGACGCAGCGCCGTGGTCGGGCGGCGGCAAGGTCCGCGGCCCGTGACGGAGTTGTCCAATAAACGGCCAAAGGCCGATTCCGGCAGGAGCATACCAACAAATTGGGATAGGATTTGTGACTCAATGTTCCTATCTTTGCATCGCAAGGTGTGGTTCCTGCAGTTGCGGGATTTCCCTCAATCAAATGACTGAATCCAAGATGAAGGGCAAGCGTTACATATTGATGCTGTTTATTCCTCTGATGATGCTGTTCCAGGACATGTACCTTCCACATCATCATCACGAGGGACGAATCTGCACGATGGAGGGCACTCAGGAGAGCGTCCCGGAGGGCGAGCCCTGCGATGAATTCAACTGTGTCACGCACGAGAGCTATATCAGGCTGAGTTCCAATCTGATGCCGGATGCGGCTGTAAGTGAGATTTACGGCCATCTGGACGCTCCATTGCG
This sequence comes from Bacteroidales bacterium, assembly GCA_016295455.1. Lineage (GTDB taxonomy): Bacteria > Bacteroidota > Bacteroidia > Bacteroidales > UBA932 > Cryptobacteroides. The sequence goes on along the minus strand of JAEDLE010000034.1, from coordinate 18,702 downwards.
AGATGTCATGTTTACGGCCGCGGTTCCGTGGAATGAGGAGGTTCCGGAAAGGACGCGCGACATCTTCATAGGTCTGCGGGCTCCTCCTACCTGCTCTGCCAGCTGATTTCCGGCTTTCACGCATTTGCGACAGGACATACCCCGTTAGGTAAACGCCATTATGCTGATTCTTAATCAATTAGAATCAGCATATCCTCCACAGGCAATGCCGTTACCCGAGGATACACCGTCCAAGAACGGTTTCGATAGCGACACCGAAAGACCTCATGCAGGAAAGCTGTAACAACGGAAACGTCGGCTACTGACAATCGAAAGGACAGGACCACATCAAGATCCGTATGTTATTCAGAGACCCTGTTTCAGGGCCAAAGCAGAGCAATCAATCTTCCATGAAATTCAAAGCATTGATAATTATGGCAGTCCTTGCAACGGGCTGTCACGTACATAACGATAACCACCATCACGACCAGGAGCAAGACCATGGTCAGGAACAGAGCCTTGCGCACACCCACAGTCATGAACAAGGGCAGTCACAGGAGCATAACCACCTGAACCACAGCCATTCAGAACACAGCAGCCAAGTCCACGACCTTGAGACGAAAGACACTCATATGGCGGAAGCGGACGGGCACAAGGGCAGTTCTTCCGAAATCGTCTTCGATGAACACAGGCAGGAGCTGTTCGGAGTGAAGAGCGAAAAGGTCTCGGCAGCTCCTTTCAGCAGTGTCATCCATGTGGGAGGCGAGATTACGGGCGCCCCGGGTGATGACAGGGCTGCCGTCGCGCCTTCGGCCGGCATGGTGCATTTCGCGGCGACATCCCTGACCGCGGGTTCTCCCCTCTCGGACGGTCAGGTGCTGGCATACATTTCATCGGCGTCCATCTCGGGCGGCGACCAGCTTACCAAACTCAAGGCCGGCTATGAAGCCGCAAAGGCGGAGTATCTCAGGGATTCGGCTCTCGTCCAGGACAACATAATCCAACGTAACCATTATGAACAGAGCCGTCTTGCATATGTCAACGCGAAGACTGAGTATGAAGCGGTTGCGGGCTCGCGTTCGGGCCGGGGCATCCCGGTGAAGATCAGCGGGAAAAGTTATCTCAGGTCTGTGAATGTTGCCGAGGGAGAATATGTCGAGGCTGGCCAGACCATCGCTGTGCTCACGAAAGGCAGCACGCTCTCACTTGTGGCTGACGTGCCTGCAAGACACGCGGCCGCGTTACCGTATGTCAGGGATGCAAGGTTCAGCACACCTGACGGCAGAATATTGACTGTCAGCGAGTTGGGCGGAAAACTCTCAAGCCGTGCCCTTCGTGCGGAGGATGGTTACCTGAGCGTCAGCTTCGAGTTGCCGGACAGAGGCTCGCTGGTTTCGGGCTGCTTCAGCGAGGTATGGCTGATCTCGTCCCCTGACAGGGAGGTGATTTCCCTGCCTCTGGGCAGCATAGTCGAGGAGCAGGGTGTGAGCAGCGTATTCGTCAGGCTTGACGGGGAGTGCTTTGAGAAGCGGGAAGTCAGGACCGGACGCAACGATGGGCTCAGGGTGGAGATTCTTCAGGGGCTGAAGGAAGGCGAGGAGGTTGTGACCGAGGGTGCCATACACATCAGGCTCGCATCCGTATCGGCCGTTCCTGCAGGACACAGCCACAGTCATTGACACAGGACCATATAACCATATAAGCATATGCTGGACAAGATTATTAGGACAGCCTTGTCGAACAGGGTGATGGTCCTGATCCTGGGGCTCATGACAATGGCCGCAGGTCTGTATATGACCGCGAATATGGAGATTGACGTATTCCCGGATCTGAACGCTCCGACCGTGGTCATAATGACCGAGGCGAAGGGTATGGCTCCGGAGGAGGTGGAAAGGCTGGTGACCTTCCCTATCGAGACTGCGGTCAATGGCGCCACTGACGTGCGCAGGGTACGCAGCAGTTCGGCTTCGGGTTTTTCCATCGTATATGTCGAATTCGACTGGGGCTCGGACATCTACAGGGCCCGGCAGATAGTGAGCGAGAGGCTTGCAATGCTGTCAGAAGACCTGCCTGAAGGTGTGGGTCAGCCGACCCTGGGACCGCAGTCTTCGATTCTGGGAGAGATTATGGTGATAGGTCTCACTTCCGACACGGTCCCGATGACCGAACTCAGGACGATAGCTGACTGGAGAATCAGGCCGAGACTGCTGGCAACCGGCGGAGTAGCCCAGGTCTCAGTCATCGGAGGCGACATCAAGGAGTATCAGATTCTCCTGAATGTCAGAAAGATGCGTCAGTTGGAAGTGAGTCTTGACGAGGTTCTTGCGGCCACTTCTTCCATGAGCGTGAACGCTACGGGAGGGACTATCTATGACCACGGCAACGAGTACATACTGCGCGGACTGCTCTCAACTGACGAACTGGAGACTTTGGGCGAAGCCCCGGTGAAGCTGAGCCCGAAAGGCAAGGCCATAGTGCTTTCGGACATCGCCCAAATCAGCGAGGGAGCGAGGACTCCGAAGCTGGGTGCGGCGTCGAATGACGGCAAGGAGGCTGTACTGCTGACCGTAACCAAGCAGCCTGACGTGAACACCATCAGACTTACCCGGGAAATCGACGATGCGCTGGAGGAGATGCGTTCCAGCCTGCCTGCCGGGATAAACATCAACACGGACATATTCAGGCAGTCGGATTTCATCCGGAATTCAGTGGGAAATGTGGGCAGGTCGCTGCTGGAGGGTGCTTTCTTCGTGATAGTGGTGCTGTTCATCTTCCTGATGAACTGGAGGACGGCGGTGATTTCGCTGGTCTCAATCCCTGTCTCGATGCTTATCGCCATCATCAGCATGAAGCTTATGGGCTTCACACTCAACACCATGAGTCTGGGAGGTCTGGCGATAGCCATAGGTTCGCTTGTGGATGACTCGATTGTAGATGTGGAGAATGTATTCCGGCGCATCCGGCAGAATTCCGCCTTGCCTGAAGGCGAGCGGAAAAGCCTTCTGGCTACGGTTTACGAGGCTTCAAGGGAAGTGCGTATGCCTATGCTCAACTCAACCCTCATCATCGTGGTCTGCTTCGCGCCGCTTTTCTTCCTTTCGGGTATGGAGGGCAGAATGCTCAAACCTCTGGGCATCACCTTCATAACAGCCCTTTTTGCCTCCACCCTTGTCGCCCTTACGCTCACTCCTGTGCTCTGTTCGCTGCTTCTGGGCAGGGGCGGAAGCCGGGAAAAGGAGAGTATCACGGTCATATGGCTGAAGAAGGTATATGCCAGGGCGCTGGATGCCGCCCTCAGGCACAAGGCTGCTGTGCTGTCTGTGACAGGGGCTGTCCTTGTTGCAACACTGGTGATTTTCTTCAACCTGGGCACCAGTTTCCTGCCGGCGTTCAACGAGGGGTCTTTTACCATATCCATAAGTTCGCTTCCGGGCATCTCTCTTGAGGAGTCGGACAGGATAGGAAGGCAGGTGGAAAGGCTTCTGGGCGAGATTCCGCAGATCAGGACTGTGGGACGCAAGACCGGCAGGGCCGAATTGGACGAGCACAGTTTCGGGGTGAACACTTCGGAATTCGAGTGCCCGTACACCCTGGACAAGGGTATGACCAAGGCTGAACTGACCGAGACCGTCAGACAGAAGCTGTCGGTGCTGCCGGGCGTGAACATAGAGATAGGTTCGCCGGTGAGCCACAGGATAGATGCCATGCTTTCCGGTACGAAGGCGAATATCGCCATAAAGCTTTTCGGCACGGACCTTAACCGTATGTACCGCATTGGCAATGAGATTAAGTCTCTGATGGAGGATATTCCGGGGCTGCTGGACATCAATGTGGAACAGCAGATTGAAAGGCCTATCCTGGACATAGTCCCGAACAGGGCTAAGATGGCAAGGTACGGTATGACCCTGCCGGAGTTCTCGGAGGCGGTGTCCGTGCTTTTCGAGGGACGGGCGGTTTCTCAGGTCTATGAGGACGGAATGACTTTCGACCTGACGGTCAAGGCTCTGGATGAGGACCGCAGCAGTATCGAGGCTGTCGGGGACATGCTTCTGTGTACTTCTTCCGGACTGATGGTGCCTCTTTCCGAGGTTGCCGTATTGCGTTCTGTGAGCGGTCCGGATGCCATAGGCAGGGAGAATGTATCGCGCAAGCTGGTGATTTCATGCAATGCCGAAGGTGGCGAGCTCGGAAAGGCGGTGGCAGCTATCCGGGATGCCATAGGAGAGAATATCGAACTGCCTGAAGGTTACCATATCGAATATGGTGGACAGTTCGAGAGTGCCACCAGGGCTTCAAGGACCATTGCAATCGTCACCATATTCGCGATACTGGCGATATTCATGCTGCTTTTCGGGGAGTTCCGAAATGCGAAGCAGACCCTGACCGTGCTGCTGGATCTGCCGCTGGCGCTGATAGGCGGGGTGATTGCGGTGTGGCTGAGTTCGGGCGTCCTGAGCATACCGGCCATCATCGGCTTCATTTCCCTTTTCGGCATAGCGACAAGGAACGGAATGTTGCTGGTCGAGCAATACAATGCATTGATGGACAAGGGTATGGATCTGGTGTCTGCGGTAAAGCTGGGCTCGCTTGAGCGTCTGAACCCGATACTGATGACGGCGGTGACCTCTGCTCTGGCGCTGCTTCCGCTCGCACTGGGTTCCGACCTGCCTGGCAATGAGATTCAGAGCCCTATGGCGAAGGTGATACTCGGCGGACTGGTGTCATGCACCCTCCTCAACGGGTTCATAGTCCCGATCATGTATATTCTTACCAACAGGAGCAAGAAAAGATGAAGAGTTTGAGATTGATTCCGTGTGCACTGGCTCTGCTTGTGGGCACATTGGCATATTCACAGGAAAGTGTCGGAGATGTGCTGGATATCGTAAGGGCGAACAGTCCGGCGCTGAAGGTAGCCGGAGGTACCTTGGAGATGGAGAAGTTGCAAAACAGGGCGGAAAGGCTGCCGGAGAATCCGGAGTTCGAATTCGAGAATGTCTGGGCCGAAGGTCCGGATGATGGTTTCGGACGGGAGATAAGAGTAAGGCAAGGGCTTGATTTCGCGACGGTTTCAGGTATGAGAGGGAAGATGGCCGCGTCTTTGGACGGTCTTTCTGAGCTCAGGTATCAGGCTGAGGTCGTGGAGGTCATGGCGCAGGCAAGGGAACTTTGCGCGCGCATCGTTTTCTGCAATTTGATGGTCGATGCCCTTACGGAATATGAGAGTATTCTGGATGACCTCTATCAGACTACTCTGCGCAAGAGTGAACTGGGAGAGGCGACGGTGCTGGACGAGGGCAAGGCGAGAATTCAGCTTTCTCAGATAAGGGCGAGGCTTTCCCGTACAAGGATGGACCGGGCTTCCCTGCTCGCTTCGCTGCGCACGCTTGCAGGGAAGGAGGATCTGGATTTCAACGGAAGGGTTTTTCCTGAATATGCCACCGGTATGGGCTTCGAGGCCTGGCTAGCGGAGGCGGAACTGTCCAATCCCCTGCTCAGGATGATGGAGCAGGAAATTGCCAGGACAGAACTTCAGCTGAAGATGGACAGGAGTGCCTGGGTGCCCGAACTGAACCTGGGATATCTGTATGAAGCGGGAAGGAATGAGAGGAGCCGGGGCCTGACTTTGGGCATCTCGGTTCCGCTCTGGAGCAATGCCTCGAGGGTCAAGAGTTCTGTGGCGGCAGTGAATGTCGCCAGGGAGCAGAGGCTCAGGCAGGAGAGTGAGTTCCGCGCGCTGGTCAGGGATGCCTGGGACCAGGCCGTGGGATTCAGGGAAATCGCCGCCGAAAGCCGCGCCTGTCTGGTCGAGTCGGACAACAGGCCGCTGCTCAGAAAGGCTCTGGACAGCGGCGAGATGTCTCTTCTGGATTTCCTTCTGGAGACCGGATTGTATTATGATGCGCTTGAAAGCACGCTTTCGGCCGAGCTGGATTACCATCTGGCGATGTGCGGGCTCCAGAGATACGGCGGCATGGACTAGCGTCTGCCTATCCTGACCGGTTCGAAGCTCTGGGACTTCACTTCATCGAGCGGGGCAGACTGGAAATGGACTTTCCCGAAGTCTATGCCTGCCAGGTCTATGCAGCGTATGTTGCTGTTGTACATCGTCCTGTAGTAGATTTTTCTCCCGGATATGTCGGTCGCCACGGTCCATTGTGTGGCGCTCGGGATGTCCGGGATTTCCTGTCCCTCTGCGAACTGTATGCCTACCGGGATGTCGAAGCTGTTGAGGATATGGAAGGCCTGCGCAACGGTTTCTTCAGAAGTATCGAGCTTCGGTGCCGTCATCTGGAAGAAGGCGGCGCGGACAAAGCGTGAAGGTGGGGTCATATCCCCGGGCAGTCCGAGCATCCCGGAACCGCCTCCGAATGCTGAGAGGCTGTAGTCTCCGTAATTTTTCTGCGCTATGGGACCGGTTGCGAGATTGATGTAGTTGTTCAGATTGGTGAGATGCCACCGGAAATCCGGGCTGTTGGTGAAGACGCCAAGTGTGTTTTCGTGGAAGTTGAGTTTCCCGTCGATAATTTCGAGAACCACCTGACGTCCTCCGGGCTCGGTTATCCTCCAGTGAACTGTCGAGGAGCGCGGGTCTATGGAGACCACGTCTATGTCTCTGATGGCTTTCTTGACGGCATCTATGTTATCGAAATTGCCGAGTATCCAGGATACGAGCTGGAAGTCGGAGAGGGTTTTCCGAGCGCGGTCGGGGTTATATCCGACGTATCCTCCGTAGCCTGGGAAGTAGAAGAGCCCTGCGGTCAGACCGGCTTCATTCATCCCGTCCACCACGAAGGCATCCTGGTCTACAGCCAGGCCGACGTAGCCATATACGGAAGTGAACTCCATCCCGTTGAGCCCGCCGTCAGGCGTATAGGAGCGCTGGGTGTAGCCTCTCGGGACTATGACGTAGCGGCTGTTTATGTCGTTTCCGGCCCATTCGATGGTTCTTGCGGGTACGGTTTCCCCGGATCTGGTGTGCAGGGTGATGCCGGTGCAGGCCTTGGCATCGAAGGCATTGAACGCCATTATTATGGCGACAGCTGAGAGTATTGTTCTTTTCATAAGTCTTTCCTCCTGATCAGGAATTATTGTTAAACTTCTGTGTCCTTCTCCACATTTTGCGGATACACAGTCCATTACAGGAGGATTTCAGATGCAAAAAGAGGACCAGTCATTCAAGGCTCCTGTCCACCAGTTCGGCCAGGTCCTGCACCGGACGGTCGGAATAGCGGCTGAAGGTTGCAAGGCAGAGCGGGCATGCGGTGGCTATGCTGCGCGGCGAGGCCACGGTGAGGTTTTTCAGGGCGTTGCGGGTGAGTTCTTCCCTCTGGCTGAATCCCAGGCTGAGGGAACCTATGCTTCCTCCGCAGCATATGCTCCCTTCGTGGTGTTTGCCGGCCTCGACAAGGGTCGCAACGTTGGAGATGAGACGGCGCGGCTCTTCGTATATGCCGGTGCCGCGTCCCAGTTCGCAAGGATCGTGGTAGGCCACGGTCTCGACCACTCTCGATGGCCTGATCAGGCCGTTTTCGATGAGTTCCTCGAGGTAGACGCTGTGGTGGACGACGCGCATCCCGCCCAGGTCGTAACGTTCACGGAAGATTTTCCAGCAGATGGGGCAACTCAGGACGAGGGTGTCGCACCCGCTGGAAAGTATCAGCTCCGTGTTCTTGGCTATCAATTGTTTAGCCTGCTCTATCCTGCCGGCTGTCATCAGCGGTCTTCCGCAGCAGAGTCCTCCATCTTTATCGAGGAAGCGGTAGTCGATGCCCGCCTTGCGGAAGATGCTCTCCATGGATTTGGAGATGCGTGGAGTCAGCTGAGTCATACAGCCGGCGAAATAGAGTACCTTGCCGCCAGGTTCAGGTTTAGGGATGCGGTCAAGGCTGAGGTCGGAGTAGTCCTGGTCCAGTCCGTACTTTCTGTGGCTGCGCTGGGCTATCCTTATCATCGGTGCGTCTATGCCTATCTGGCACACTGTGGAGCATTTTCCGCAGAGCAGGCATTTGTCGCTTATTTCTTCTATGCGTTTCTCGTTGCCGCGGCGTATCTGGCGGTTGAGATAGACCGTGGTGTCCCGGGTGTTGGCCTTCTTCACGCTCATCGGGCAGGCGTCTATGCAGACTCCGCAGCCCGGGCAGCTGTACACCATCACCTTCGCGAGGCCTTTGCGGGCATATCTCACCTTGAGACCGGCGTTCCTCATCGGAATCAGCAGCATCTCGGCGGGTATATGCATATACCGCGAGAACGGAAGCACACACATGAATATGCAGAGGGCGATGGAATATGCCCACCAGGTCGGCAGCATATTCAGTTCATTGCCGAGGAAGGCCCTGGCGACCCAATTGAGGGGTATGGTGAGGAAACTTCCGCCGCTGATGTGGGCGGTGAAGCCTTCGGCCAGGAGCCTGAGCGGGAATATGGCCCAGAGGGAGTATAGTCCTATGCTGTCGGTGAAGCTGAGCCTGGTGGTGCGCCTCATCCCGAAGAAGCGGGAATGGACTCGCTTGACCATCGCCAGGACTATGCCGCTGAGCACCACCAGCAGGAAGAAGTCCATCAGGAAAAGGAAGAGCTTTCCCCCTATGGTCTGCTCCCCTTCCGCCACGAAGTAGTTGAAGAATATCGGGTAATATGGCGTGGAGAGCCTGTCGGGCAGGAAGAACATCACTTCCAGGTGTCCCAGGACTATGAGCATGAACCAGCCGAAGGCTATGCTGGAGTGCATGTAGCCCAGAAGCGGGTTCCTTTTCCAGAGCTTGACGTGCAGCAGGCAGTCGAGGAATATGTCCCTGATGTCCTTGAGCAGTATCCCGGGATTGAGGAAGGACTTGAAGAAGCGCAGCCTGTCTTCGCGGGAGAGTTGGAATATGACTCTGACTCCCGCGACCAGGCACCAGCCCAGCACAAAGGCCATACCCAGAAGGAAGGGTATCACGAAGGGATGGAATCCCGATGCTATCCTCTCAGTCATTTCCCGCCCTCCCCGTCGTCATATACCCTGCATATGCTCAATATGAGGTGTCTGGTGTTTATTCCCCGCGGACAGACCATCGTGCATTTGCCGCAGAGCATGCAGTTGCGGAGCATGGACGCGGCTTCGGCCTTGCGGCCGCGCTGGAGGCAGAGTATGACCTTGCGGACGCTCATACCTGAATATGGCGACGCGGTGCAGGTGGCGCTGCAACTGCCGCAGGCCATGCATATGCGTATGTCGGGCTCGAGGAGGGCTGCCTTGCGGTAGAGTTCCAGGTCCACTTCGTCGAGGTTTATGGCCGACGAGGGCGCAAGTCTGAATCCGAAGTCCATATTTCAGGCGTCTTTGAGGTAGTTGTGTATGGCCAGGGCGGCACTCCTGGCTTCGGATATGGTCTCGGGCACGGTCTTGGTGCCGGTGCAGGCTCCGGCGTAGAAGACTCCGGGACGGCCGGACTCGGTGATGCCGGTTATGTTGTCACGGCTCTTGAAGAAACCGTCGCTGTCGGTCTCGAGCCTGAAAGCGGATGCGGTACGGCGGCAGTCCTTGCCGCAGAGCATTCCGGACATCAGCACCAGCAGGTCCATCGTGACCTTGACCGGCTTGCCGCTGAGGGTGTCTTCGGCCTTGACTATCAGCCTTCCGTCAATGTTCTCGCTGACTTCGGAAACCCTGCCGCGGATGAAGTGGATGCCGTAGTCTCGCTGGGCGTTGATGTAGAAGTCCTCGTACTTCTTCCCGAAGAGCCTCAGGTCCATATAGAAACAGTAGATTTCCGCCTGCGTGAAGCGCTCCTTGAGTTCGGTCGCCTGCTTGACGGCCGTGACGCAGCAGACTTTCGAGCATTGGGAATTGCCTGCCTTCACGTCACGGGAACCGACGCAGTGCACGAAGCCTATGCGGTTCATGTCCTGTCCGTCAATGCGTTTGTCCGGGTTTCCGTTGAACCATCCCTCCAGGTCCGAATTGGTCATCACCTGGTCGTATATGCCGTAGCCATATTCCTCCTTGCGGTGGGCGTCGAAGAGTTCGAAGCCGGTGGTGATGAGGACGGCGCCGGTGCGTACGGTGACTCCGTTGGAGAGGTTGACTATGTATGATCCCCTGAGGAGATTGGCGGATTCGACCTCGGTCTCGAGGAATATGTTGGCGTCGGCGCTCTTCCTGACGAGTTCCGCCACGACTTCCGACGCGGGTTTCATGTCGGGGAAGAGCTTGTGCCACGAGGCGACGTGCCCGCCGAGACGTTCTGATTTCTCGACTATTATGGGGCTGTAGCCCAGGGTAAGGAGCTGGCTCGCGGCCTCGAGACCGGCGATGCCTCCGCCTATTATGACTACGTTCTGTTTCATTTCTCGGCTTGGGTTCTAGAAGCAGCGGAGTCCCTTCGGGAGTTCCGGTTTCATTATGTCTTTCCTGTTCAGGCCCAGATACTTGGCCTTGGGATCATATTCGACGCCTATCTTGTCGAGCAGGGGCTCTACAGCCACCTGGTGGAGCTGGAGTCCGAGGTCCCAGGGGTCATAGCCCATCACAAGTCCGGCGACTTCCTCATATGTGAACACCGGTATTCCGAAACCGTCGCGGCCGTAGGTCCTGCCTTCCATCTCGGCGATGACGTACTGCCATCTGTCAAGAAAATATGGGCAGCCCGGGCAGTTGGTGATTATCATATCCGGATGGTACGGTTCCATCGATTCGAACTTCTTGTGGGTGTTGGAGATGGAGTAGCCGCGGTTGGCCTTGACCAGATACTGGCGGAAGCCGAAGCCGCAGCAGTGGCGGCGTTCAGGATAGTCCACCATCTCCCCGCCCCAGGAGTTTATCATTCCGCTCAGGACGCAGGGGTACTCGGCTCCGCCTATGCCCTTGTGCGGGAACATCTTGGAGTAGTGGCAGCCGATGTGTTCGACCACCCTTATGGGCTCGCCAGTCTCCTTGTCCACCAGCCTGTAGCGGGCACGCTCGGCGATTTCGTTGCGCCACTTGTACATCAGGTCGCTGGCGTGGGCGACATATTCGGGCTTCTCGAATTCCCTGCGGCAGGACTTCCAGAGCATCTCCCTGATCCTGGCCTCGAGTTCGGGGAATTCCCTCCAGGTCTCGAGTATCTCGGTGTAGTTTCCGAAAGAGGTGATGCAGGAAGGCACTATGTTGCGGCAGCCGCATTCTGTCATGATGGAGAACTGCCTCGCGACTATGGTCATTGCCGTCTCCTGGGGTATGGTGTCGCTGTGGTAGGATATGCCACCGCAGGTGGTGTGGTGTTCGTTGTCGATGATGTCCTTGCCCAGGACGTCACGGCATATGGTCAGAAAGTACTTCTCCGATGCCGGAAAGAAGTTCTGGCGTATGCAGCTTCTGGCGTAGAACCAGCCGTCTTCCGGCATATCCTTCTGATAGTCAGACCAGATTTTCTGTTTTCCCTGATATATCATATTCCCTATTACTCGTCATTGAAGTGCCCGGGCGAACAGTGTCCGAACGTATATTCCATATATTCTTCCATAGACATCCCCATCTCGGCGGCCTTTTCTTCGGAGTAGCGGTCTATGGTTTCCATCCTCTCGGTGCCTCCGGTAACGTCGTAAATGGCCTTGAGCTCGTCGAGGTCCTGCCTGTCGATTTTCCTGAGGGTCCCGGGTCCGGGACGGTTGTAGTTCGCGCCCAGGCGGGCGTAGCTGTCTTCCCTGTGCTCCAGATGCCAGGCATACACGGGTCCGGCCTCAGGATGGTCTTCCATGCGGAAAGTCTCGGGATGGATGCAGTAACCATATTCAAGTATGTTCCCGTTGAGGGCGTGCGAGAGCGGGTAGAGCTGGCGGCCTTTCTCGGAGCAGGTGAAGTAGCCAAGGCGGGTGGAAAGATTGCGCAGGGCCATTATGACCATACCCACGGCGTTCTTGCGGGGACATCTGGTCATGCAGGACATGCATTCGCCGCAGTACCAGATGGTCTCGCTCTTGAGCAAAGCCTCGATTTCGGCATCGTCCTTGCGCTGGACGGTGTCGATGATCTTTCTCGGATCATATCTGTAGAATTCGGCTGCAGGGCATATCGCAGTGCAGGTTCCGCAGTTGATGCAGGTCTTCAGGCCCTCCTTGAGCCTGTAGTCCTTGCTGAGTTCTTCATACAATTTCCCCATCTGTCTGTCATCCTTCTTCAGGAATTGCAAAGTTATCCTGCCACGGACAGAGATGAAACCCACGAATGTGCCGATGAATCTACCACTTTTGCGGTATATCGGCATATTCCGGTGAAGAGGCAATTTGGAGTGCTTGGGGATTTTTGGTATATTGCGGAGCTTGTGTTATGAAAATCATTGTTGCAGATTCAACCGACCTTGTGAGGGCGGGCATGACCGGAATGATCCGTTCCGTTCCGGCCATTTGGGACGGCAGTGCCGCCATAGTCGAGGCGGAGGACCTGGACTCGCTCAGGAAGGCGCTGTCCCCGAAGGATGCACGTATCGTGGTGGTCGAGGCCGCGATGGTGGAGGACAGCCTCACCGCAGATCTCGTCTCTTACGTCAATCACAGCAGCGGCGTTCACTGGATCATCCTGGCGCAGAAGGTCTCGCGTCTGGTGCTGCTCTTCGTGAAGGAACATCCGAATTTCAGTCTCATCACCAAGTCTTCGAGCAGGGAGGAAATCTGTTCCTGCCTGAGAATGGCCGCCAAGAATGAACAGCTCATCTGCAACGAATGCCTCAGGCAGCTCATCAGGCTTGACGACGAGAGCCGCAACGCCTCGATACTCACCCCTGCCGAATGCATGGTCCTCGCCCTGCTCGCCCAGGGACTGAAAGTGAAGGACATCGCGGAACTCCAGTGCAGGAGCAAGCATACCATCCGCACCCACAAAAGGGACATCTTCTCGAAACTCGGCGTGAACACCACGGTCGAAGCCATCATGACAGCCTACAAGCTCGGCATCATCAATCCACCTGAACAACCGTAGGTGGACTACGTTTTTCCAAAACAAGCGTTATCTTTAGCCCTTCCCGCTGTTTTGTGATACAAAGCGGCGGTTTTTGTGCACTTTGTTATAAAAACGTAGGTGGACTACGTTTTTACAACAAAATGCGATATCTTAGCGCACGATTTAATTGGTAGTGTTATGAACATTGCATTGGTAGCACATGATGGCAGGAAGCAGGAGCTTCTGAGCTGGGTGAAGTACAACCAGGCCATCCTTTCTAAGCACAAGTTGTATGCGACAGGCACCACGGGCAGGCTGATTGAGGAGATCACGGTCGACAATCCTGAGGTGAAAGGAACCCTGACCTGTCCTTTCAAGGGGAAGGTTACGAGACTGCTGTCCGGCCCTCTGGGCGGAGACCAGCAGATAGGAGCGATGATTGCAGAGGGTAAGATCCAGATGCTTATCTTCTTCTGCGACAATCTGATAGTCCAGGGTCATCAGAATGATGTCTCGGCTCTGACAAGGCTCGCGGCGCTCTACAACATCGCTTTTGCGACAAACAGGACGACGGCGGACATGCTTCTGACCTCAAGCCTGATGGACAATCCGGACTACAAGATCCAGCTTCCGGACTGCATTGCGAAATATGCCAACAGGGAACTGAAGTAAGCATTCAAGCCGGCGGTCATTTTCCGCCGGCATTTTTGTTGTCTCCCGCCTGCGCCCGCTGGACGAAGGACATAGGGGTCATGCCGAAGTGCCTGATGAAGCATTTGGTGAAGTAGGAAGGATCCTTGAAGCCCACCATATATGCGACCTCGGACACCTTGTGGTCTCCCGTGAGCAGCAGTGATGCCGCTTTTTTTAGGCGGTAGTGCTGCATCAGCTCCATAGGGGTCTTGTCGGAGACTTCCTTGAAATGGGCGAAGAGCTTGGTGCGGCTCATGCACATATCCTCGGCGAGCTGGCTTACGGAATAGTCCGGATTGTCGAGATTTTTCTCCATATGCCGGTTGAGACTCTCCCAGAACGGGTCCTCGGCTTTAGCCTCAGGCCCCGCCTCTTCCCGCTTATACGGCCCCAGATGCCAGTTCGCAAACTTCTTCATGAGCAGTTCACGCGACTGTAATAGATTCTGTATCTGACTTTTAAGCAGCTTGAGCGAGAACGGCTTCTCGATAAAGGCATCGGCATTGTTCTCCAGTCCTTCCACGTGCGTGCCCAAGTCGGTCTTCGCAGTGAGGAGTATTATCGGTATATGCGAAAGCGTAGCCTTTGCATGCACCTGGCGGCAGAGTTCCATTCCGTCCATATTCGGCATCATCACGTCGGATATGATGAGGTTCACCGGCCTGCTCTGCAGCAGTTTGAGGGCCTCGACGCCATCCCCGGCGGTCAGTACTTCGTAAGTGTCCTTCAGGCTGTCCTCCAGGAAGGCCCTGAGCTGAGGATTGTCCTCCACCACGAGTATGGCAAGTTTGCCTGAAGATTTGAGCGGCTGGAGAGGAATCACATCGGACGCGGGTTCGGCACTGCTTTCCTCAACACCTGTAAGCTGCTCTGACAAAGCCTCCTTGCTGCGTGCCGGCAGAGTCACGACAAACTCGCTACCCTGATCTTTGGCGGAAACCACCGTAACCTCACCGCCGTGCGACTCGACCAGATGTTTCACAAGGAAAAGGCCTATGCCCGTCCCCGTCTGATTGAACTCGTTCTCCCTGAAGAAAGGCTTGAATATGTTCGAGATGTTGTCCTCGGAAATACCGATTCCGTCATCTTTTATGGATATGGTGACGAGGTCCGTCTGAACGTCATATGCGAACCTGAGATCTATGCTCGACTTGCAGTACTTGAATGCATTGGTCAGCAGGTTGTTGAGTATCCTCTCGAGCGCTCCCCTGTCCATATTCACGAGCAGGCTCGATGGCAGTTCGTCCGTGGAGCAGACAAAGCGCAGACGACCCGACTCCGCCGTGACGGCATATCCCGAGACTATGTTCTTCACTGCAGGGCAGAAGTCGAAGACGCTGCGTTTGATGGCGAAGGCGCCGTTCTCGACTTTCTTGTAGTCCAGCAGCTGGTTTATCATGTCGAGCATCGAGTGGCAGTTCTTGCTGATGACCTCGAGGTTTGCCCTCATCTTGTCTGACTGTTCCAGTTCCATCGCGTTCTCCAGCGGAGCGAGTATCAGCGAAGCCGGAGTCCGTATCTCGTGCGCGACCATCGTGAAGAAATTCAGTTTCTCTGCATACAGTTCCATATCCTTCTGCCTCTGAAGGTCCGACAGCCTCTCCCTTCGCAGCATGTCCTTATGCCTGAAATACGTCCAAAAACAGAGGAAAATGAATCCAAGGAATATGATGACGTAAAGCAGCACTGCGACACTGCTGAGCATCAGCGGAGCCCGGACGATGAAACGGATCTGTTCCTCGTTGTCGCTCCATACCCCGTCATTGTTGGCCGCCCTGACCCGGAATACATATCTGCCCGGAGGAAGCTTGCCGTAGGTGACTCCGTGAGGATCGGAAGTGTAGTTCCATTCCTTTTCGAAACCGTCCATCATATATCGGTACACATTCCTGACAGGGTTCACGAAACTGTTGGAGTAGAGATGTATCTGCAGATTCTGGTCCGTGGACTTCATACGCACGGGCTCGGAAGAGGCAATGCGGCAGGCAAGGTCGTCATAGCCATATTCAGAATCTCCGGCCCTGATGCCGGATATCCTGACCTGCGGTACTACCTCATTGGAGATGAGCTTTGAAAGAGACAGCACGTCGAAGCCCTTGGTGGTGCCGAGGTAGAGTTCGTTCGAACTGGAGACAAGTCCCGAACCTATGAGATATGCCGCCCCGGCGCCTTCATCGAAGGAGGTGAAGTTGTGCCAGCTGCCTTCGAAGATATCCCAGTACGCGAGACCGGTAGTGGTGGAAACCCACATCCTGCCCAGGTTCTTGACCATATAGCAGACATTGTCGCTCGGAATTTTTGCTTCAAGCTGCCTGAATGAGCCGTCGGCAAGGTTGTGACAGACTATGCCCTTGCTGGTGCCGATGTATATCTCGTTTCCCGTTGCCGTCACCAGACAGTTGACCTGGTTGCTAGGGAGCTGTCCGTTCTGGAGGTTGTAGTTGACGAATTCGTCTTCAGCCCTGCGGTAACGGTAGAGGCCGTTGCTCTGTGTGGCGAACCAGAGGTCGCCGTAGATATCCTCGCTTATGTCAATCACCAGGGAGGTTTCCCCAAGCCTCTGCCTGAAGACGTCGGCACCCCTGTCATATGACAGGATTCCGAACATCGTGCCCACCCAGACAGTCCCGCTGTTGTCACAGCATATGGAATACACCGATGAGCAGTCGGCATTTTCAGGAGCAGCTGCCCTGGTGTAGACTTTCATCGCCCCGCTTCGTGTGTCATAGCGGTGGAGCCCGCCGTCATATGCACCTATCCAGATTGTGTTGCCTTCGGCGCAGAGGGCGTGGACATTGAGGCTGCGGTAGGTCTGGGGGGTCTTGAGGAAGCTGTTGGTGGCGGGGTCGTAGCAGTCCACTCCTCCGTCATCGGAGCCTATCCATATCCTTTGGGAAGCATCCTCGCACAAGGCGCTGATGATGTTTCCGCTGACTGAAGGGGAATAGCCGGAGTATTCGAAGTGCCTGATCTGCTGAGCGGAAGGGGAAAGGTAGTTGACTCCTCCGTAATATGTCCCTATCCACAGACCGCCTTCCTTGTCAGTGACCAGAGGGTAGATATAGTCGTTTGAAAGCGAGTTCATCGAGGACTCCAGATGGTTGTAGGTAGTGCCGGTCTGCGAGTTCTCGTCCCAAAGCGTGAGTCCCTTGTCGGATCCTATCGCGATGACGTTCTTCCTGTATTCCACAAGCGAGTGGACGTGCAGCACTTTGTCCAGATCGGTAATGACGCTGGTGAGTTTCCTGGTCCTGGGATTGAACTTGAGCACTCCCCTGTCCCAGGTTCCCAGCCACAGATTGTTGTATGAGTCTTCACAGATGCAGAGTATGTCAGGAACCGGACGGTCCGCCCCGAAGGGAGTGAAGCCCCCGTTGATCTCGTCATAATGCATGAGACGGCTGCCCGAACGCCGGACAGCAGCCCACACGTTGCCGTCACTGTCGGCATATACCTGCGGGACATACAGCATTTCATCCCCCTCGAGGGTCTTGGACATGACGCGGAAGCTGAAGTCCTCACGTTCAAGGCATATGATTCCGTGGGCAAAGGTGGAGAACCATATGCGGCCGTGCTTGTCCTCGGTGATGCTCTGGACATCGGGACGGAATGCAGCACCTTCGGAGTCACAGACTTCGAGCATACTGAACTGACTCGCGTGACGCGGCTTGTAAAAAAGTCCGCTGCTCGTACCCACCCACAATGTTCCCCTGCTGTCGGTCAGAAGCGCGGAGACATACTCGTTATATACAGGCAGCAGTTCCTCCGGAAAATCCAGGACCGTCTCGAAGGTCTTGCCGTCATAGCGGTTGAGACCGTCCTCGGTACCCACCCAGAGGAAACCGTCCATATCGAAGGCAATGGACTTCACGGTGTTGTTCGAGAGGCCGTCGCTGACGGAGAAATTCCGGAAATATGTCTGTGCGGGGAGCAGCTGCGAGATGGCTATGAATATGGCGGCTAAACAGGTTCTGAGCATTCCGCCTTTCCAGAGAGTGGTCATACAGTTTTGTCTTACGTCCGTACAAAACTACTAAAAAAACCGTACCGCAATACCAAAGTACGGGGTACAAATTACCAAAATACCATGAATTTGTACGAGTTTACCACGATTAAACCGTTTTCTTTACTACTTTTGCATCGGTTGGAACATCCGTCCGGGCTTAAGCCTGAAGGGTGTTGATTACCAAAGGCATTGAACACAGTATCATATAAAACACTACTATTTTACCAAATGAAAGGATTCCGAATTCTGACATTCTGCCTTGTCGCTATGGCCATGTCAACCGGAGTCACGGCAACAGCTTCCACCAAGACAAAGAGCATTGTTAAGGTGGAGGCTGTTTCTGTTGAAACCGCTCCGGGTTATGCACCAGTACTCCCATTCCAGGTATGGGTCGATTATTCAGACGGTACAGGAGAGTTACGCCAGATCAGGTGGAGCAATTCCGGAAGCGCTACCGAAAAGATGGAGGCATCTGACGATCCTGCCGTCAATCCGATAGGAAGAACCTATACCGTAAGCGGTTTTATCACAGGTGACAACACGACTGCCGCCGGATACCCTGTATCAGCTACCGTAAAGGTTACCGAAAAAGGACGTGCTGTGCCTTCGAGCAAGACCGTTGCGGAGCCTCTTCCGCTGGGAAAGGTGCGTATTACAGGTGACAACCGTCTCACTTCCAACAGGGACCTTGACATGAGACAGATACTCGGCTGGGACGTGAAGCAGCAGCTATACAACTTCCGCGACACCTACGGGCTCAGCACAGAAGGATATCCTGTGGCCGACGGCTGGGATTCACCGACCACCAAACTCAAGGGTCACGGTTCAGGCCACTATATGTCAGCCCTGGCGTTTGCATATGCAAGTGCGACCGACCCGGAGGTCAAGGCTCAGCTGATGGATAGAATCAGCCTGATGGTCAACCAGCTCCGGGAGATGCAGGAGATGACTTTCGTGTGGGATGAAAGCCTCGGCCGTTACCGTGAGGCCCGTGACTATGCTCCAGAGGAGGAAATCATTTCTATGGGCGGTTCCTGGGAGGATTTCGACGAGTACAAGAAGGATGTGAAGAACTATGGCTACGGCTATATCAACGCCATCCCTCCGGCTCACTGCGTCCTCA
>JAEDLE010000033.1 GCA_016295455.1 Bacteroidales bacterium | reverse complement strand
AAAATAGTTTGTATATTTGCATCCGTTATCTACAGCACAGGAATATGGAACCTCCCAGTTCTATAAATATCGAAAGCGGAATGCTCGCGGGTCAACAGTCTGACGATCCGTCGCGAGCGGTATCAGCCGAGTCATATCTAATCGTGAGTCATCAGGACGGACAGAATCCTGACGGCCCTTTTGTCGTGTGTGCCTGGTCGGCGCTCACGGGTCTGTCATATCTCGGCGTCAGCAATTCCGTGGAATCTTAGAAACAGAACAATCAATTGAAAGGCAAGTCCTTCCAAACATAATATGGCACTTTATCTCAAAAAAGAACTAGAAAACGAAGCAACCATCGCGGTCTGGAAAATCACCGAGACCGAACAGGAACTGATAGAACTCAGCTCCACCCCATCCGACGAGATGGAAGAAATCTCCTATATCAGCAGCGAAGCCCTCCGCAAGCAGCGCCTTGCCGTGAGAGCCCTGCTCAACGAACTCTTCGAGGACAAGGTTTACCTCAGCCACCACGAAAACGGCAAGCCTTATCTCGAGAATATGGCGACGAACATCAGCATCACCCATACCAATGAATATGTCGCCGTGATACTCCACGAGGAAGAGGAGGTCGGCATCGACATCGAGTGCCAGGACAGGGACTTCTCCGCAGTCGAGAAGAAAGCCCTGTCCGAGGATGAGATCGACGATCTGGATGAAGACCGCAAGAACGAACAGCTTGCCATATACTGGTGTGCAAAGGAGGCCATATTCAAGAGAGTCTCGGCTTTCCGCGTGGATTTTGCCGAGCAGATAGAGGTGGAGAAATTCCGCCCGAGAGGCGAGGGCGAGCTTGAGGCGACCTTCATCCACAAGGACGGTTACGAGGAGGAATTCGAGCTTGAATATATGACTTTCGACAGGCACGTGCTTGTCTGGGTGGTTGGGTAACAGAATTGTTATGGCACAGAGGTGAATTACTCTGCATATTGTTATATAAGCGTCTGTCAATCAATGAATTGACAGACGCTTAATTTGATTGTGGATAACTTTTTCCGAGGCGTTTGGGCAGGAGTATGGGAATATAGTTTTATCTTTGCGTCACTAGGGAGGAGAACCATCGCGCTGCTCCGCCTGTTCAGCATTCACAGATTAATTTCACTCGGATTATGGTAAAGTACGTGGTCAAGCGTGACGGACGCTTAGTGGATTTCAACAACCAGAAGATAGTAGCCGCGATTCTCAAGGCAATGGACGTGACAGAGGCCGGAGAGGACATCGTCCTTGCCGCGAAGATAGCCGACACGATCAGCCGCAGGTCTGCGGACAGGATGACCGTGGAAGATATCCAGGACTGCGTCGAATTCGAGCTGATGAAGAGCCCGCGCAAGGAAGTTGCGCGCAAGTACATCGCATACCGTAACCAGAGGAACCTCGCCCGCAAGGCGAAGACCAACGAGATTTTCCAGGAGATCATATCAGCCCAGGCGAATGACATCACCAGGGAGAATGCCAACATGAATGCCGACACGCCTGCCGGCATGATGATGAAGTTCGCATCCGAGGCGACGAAGACTTACGTGGATGAATGCCTGCTTTCTGACGAAGCGCGTGCTGCCGTGTACAATGGATACATCCATATCCACGACAAGGACTACTACCCGACCAAGAGCCTTACCTGCCTCCAACATCCTCTCGACAAGATACTCAACGGCGGATTCCAGGCCGGTCACGGCGAGTCCCGTCCGGCGAAGAGGATTGAGACCGCGGCAGTACTCGCCTGCATATCGATGGAGACCGTGCAGAACGAGATGCACGGAGGCCAGGCCATTCCTGCCTTCGACTTCTATCTCGCCCCGTTCGTGAGGAAGACCTATCAGGAGGAGATCGACAAGCTCTCAGCCCTCACCGGACAGAACCTCGACCACCTCAGGGACGCCGTCATCGACGACTACATCAGGAGAGACCTGGTGGGACTTCAGGGAGAGGAGCGCCTCAAGCTCCACGCCGTGAACCAGACCGTCAGCAGGGTGCATCAGGCCATGGAGGCTTTTGTCCACAATATGAACACAATACACTCCCGTGGCGGAAACCAGGTGGTGTTCAGTTCCATCAACTACGGAACCGACACCTCCGCAGAGGGCCGCTGCATCATCAGGGAGATGCTCAATACGACCTATGAAGGCGTCGGAAACGGCGCGACGGCTATTTTCCCTATCCAGATATGGAAGAAGAAGAGAGGTGTGAGCTATCTGCCGGAAGACCCGAACTACGACCTCTACAAGTTCGCCTGCAAGGTGAGCGCAAGGCGTTTCTTCCCTAACTTCCTCAACCTTGACGCCACCTTCAACCAGGATGACGCGTGGAGAGAGGACGATCCGGAGAGATATATACACGAAGTTGCCACCATGGGTTGCCGTACACGTGTCTATGAGAACAGGTTCGGACCGAAGACTTCTGTCGGCAGGGGCAACCTCAGCTTCACCACGGTGAACATCGTGCGCATAGCAATCGAGTGTATGGACGAGCCTGACAAGGAGAAGCGTCTGGCCATGTTCTTCGACAAACTCGGTTCCGTGATGGACATCGCGGCACGCCAGCTCGACGACAGGTTCAACTTCCAGAAGAGCGCCCTCAAGAAGCAGTTCCCTCTGCTTATGGGCAAGCTATGGATAGGCAGCGAGGAACTTTCCCCGGATGACACCGTTGAAAGTGTCATCAACCAGGGAACCCTCGGAATCGGCTTCATCGGCCTCGCCGAGTGCCTCATAGCCCTCATAGGCAAGCACCACGGAGAGTCTGCAGAAGCGCAGGATCTCGGAATCCGCATCGTCACCTATATGCGTGACAGGGCAAATATGTACTCCGAGACCTACAGGCACAACTACAGTGTGCTCGGTACCCCGGCAGAGGGTCTTTCCGGAAGATTCACCAAGATGGACAAGAAGACCTTCGGCGTGATTCCGGGCATAACCGACAGGGACTACTACACCAACTCAAGCCACGTGCCTGTCTATTTCCACTGTACCCCTAAGCACAAGGCCGAAATCGAAGGCCCATATCACGAGCTCGAGCGCGGAGGCCACATCTTCTACGTCGAAATCGACGGCGATGCAACCCACAATCCGGAGGCGATCATGAACATCGTCGACCTGATGGACAGGTATAACATCGGATATGGCAGCGTGAACCACAACAGGAACCGCTGTATGGACTGCGGCTTCGAGAACGCCGAGGAAGGCCTCACCGAATGCCCTCACTGCCACAGCACGAACATCGACATGCTCCAGCGCATCACCGGCTACCTCGTGGGTACAACCGACAGGTGGAACTCCGGCAAGCTCGCCGAGCTCAGGGACAGGGTAGTCCACAAGTAGGCATATCCTTCCCAGGCATTTTGGGAGGCATATACTTCAGGAGGAGATATGGACATCTGGATAATGGACATACTGGAGCAGACCATGGCCGACGGCCCCGGTTTCAGGACCGCTATATATTGTGCCGGCTGTCTCCACCATTGTCCGGGTTGCCATAATCCCCAGTCCTGGGACAGGAACAACGGGCATCCCGTCTCCGTGGACGACCTTATGGAAGTCATCAAGTCGGACGACTTGAGCAACGTGAGTTTCTCCGGCGGAGACCCTTTCTACCAGGTAGAGGCATTTACGGAACTGGCCAGGCGCATCAAGGAAGAGACCGGCAAGACCATCTGGTGCTGGACCGGCTTCACCTATGAGGAGATACTTGCAGACGGGAAACTGAGCATGCTCCTCCCGTATCTTGACGTCCTTGTGGACGGACCTTTCATCCAGTCCCTCAGGGACACCAGCCTCCTCTTCAGGGGAAGTTCGAACCAGAACATCATCTATCTCAAGGGCAAACCCGACGACACCATCCCCGGAACCGTGCCTATTGTGGGCATTCACTAGCCGTAACTCCCCAAACTTCAGTCTCCTTCATCGGGGACATATATCTCCGTGCATATGGCATAGCCGTTGAGGTTCAGGGCCAGCTTGTCCTTTCCCGCCCAGATATACGGGCGGAATTTCCGCTGCACCGGCACTGGCGCTATGCAGAAACGTCCGTGGGCGAAGCTTACGGAGTGTTCTCCCATCAGCCGGGCCTCATCTTCCGGCCTGTGCTCCTTTCCCCAAAGGGACCAGCTTTTCAGCCCTCCGTCCTCTTTTTTCCGCACCAGGGCAAGTTCATTACCGTCCATCATTAGGCCTGCCATATCCTCGCAGCAGAGCACCAGCTTTCCGCTTGGATCCCATAGGCAGTGCTCAACTTTCTGTCCTACCGTAAACCTATGTCCCTCGAGCACATAGAGTCCCTTTTCGGATGGTATGATGCGGCATCCGGTAAGGGATGAAAGCGCTTGTGGATAGCTGTCCCTGCCCAGCTGCATGCTCGAGCCTCCGTAACACAGGACCGGTCTTTCCCTGGATGCATCCGTGCTGATGAGCATAGCTGTTTCCCCTCCTATGCTCCGGATTTCGTGCACCTTCTTCACATACGATTCCAGCTCGACCTCCCTTTTCATCCCGTCCGTCACCATATACCGCCTCAATCTGTTCCCTACCGTCGCCTCATACCAGAAGGTCAGCGCCCCGCCGTCGTCCTTGAGCAGCCCTTCCTGTCCCATACCGGCAGTGCCGTGACCCCGAAGCACCCCGTCCGGGTCTTCCAGCAGGGCTTCCCCGTCCTTTCTGAAGGAGATGCCGTTGCCGCTTCTTGCCATGCCCAGGGTATAGACATGAGCGCCCCTCACAGCGAAACCCATAAGCATCTCCCTGCCCTCATACCGGAACAGTTCCTGCCCGTTGAGGCATATGACGGTGCTGTTTCCCGCATTGAAATCCGAATACACCTGGCCCCGGCACAACCTGTTCATGTCCGGGTCCGGCCTTATTCCCTCCGTTCCTCCGGCATCGATTTCCAGCACCCGTTTCTGTCCGCGGAAAAGCACCAGGGCACGGTCGGCCATTCCCGGCGCGCTGTCCCTCTGCCAGTCATAATCGGCAGGATATTCCACGCACAGGGTGAATATGGCGGTGTCCTTGGGCGGAGTGACAGCGTTCCCGCCGGGCGCGGAGCCCCCGTACTCGCTGAAACCTCTGGGGGCATCGGCTCTCCAGCCGTCATTATCAGAGCAGGACAGCGCTGCCGCCAGAAAGAGAGCAATCAGTAAAGCGAAGTTTCTCATACCCGATGTTTTCCGCAAAGAAAGGCAAAGGCCCTTGACTCTCAAAGGGCTGCGTTCACGCGGACTGAAAAAAATCAGGATTCCTTACCTTTGCAAGGAATCCTGAACTGAGTAATCGTGCTCCGAGTCTGTCGGATGTATTGTAGTAGTATTTCGGTAGTATCACAGATTGAAGCGCAGACCGAGATCGAAGCCCATCTGGAGCGGCTGCTGGGTCCTTATGCTGACCGGCTGCTCACAGTCGAAGAAGTACTGCAGGCTCGGGTCGAAATAGATGCCGACCACCTTGCCTATCTTGAAATCTACGCTGAATCCCGCCGCCGCGGAAAGCTGTACGCCGCCAGTCTGCTGTCCGACTCGGATTTCATTGTCTCCGTCAGGCACCCTGAAGCGCTCCTGCACAGCCTTCTCCACTTTCACTCCGGCGTGGGCGCGCAGACTCACGCTCCTGCCCTCCACCAGACCGTAACAAATATTGAGAGGAATGCCCACATAATGGACGCTGTGCCTTATGTCCGCGTTTATGGTCTTGTCTTCGTCCGAACTGTAATCGGTGTAGGTTCCGCGGAAAGTCCTTGCCAGAAAACTGTAGCTCACTCCGCTCTCAACCGACCATCTGCCCTTCAGGGGCACATCCACGCCTATGCCTATGGACACCGGTACCGAATAGCTGGCATCCTTGCTGGTCTGGGTGATTAACGGTCCGCCCGAACTCTGGGCGTCAGGCCTTGACAAAGTTCTGTAGGTCAGGGATGAAGGATTGCCGTTGGTCATCAGGCTTCCTCCTGCCTTGATGGAAACTGGCCGGTCAGTCCTTTTTTTCAGGGTGGCATCAGCAACGGCAAAAGGATCCTTAACATAGCCCTGCGCTCCGGTTCCAGCATCAGCCTTTTCGGCAGCCTTCTCCCGGTTTGCGGCCTTCTCACGGCCTTCTTCAGCGTTCGCGGCATTCGAAACCTCGGTGCTCCCGGCAGTCACTCCGGAAATGTCCGCCTCCGCGCCCTTGTCCTTCACCGGCTCAACCGTCTCCTCAAAACCCTTTCCTCCTACGGCAGTGTCTTCGCCTTCCGTGGCAGAGCCACTTCCGTTTCCGGCGGCTTCGTGGCTTTCAGCGGCAGAGCCCTTTCCGCTTCCTGAGGGAACAAAGGCAAGCCTCTCTGTTACAGCGTCTTCGCGCCTGTTTTCAAGTGACGGTGTCGCCTCGGCAATTGTCTCCCCGCCTTCTTTCGCGGAGAAATCTGCATATGTGTTCTGAATAGATGTCTCTGCACCGGACTCCGCCGTCACGTCTGTCTCCCCGCCCCGGACCAAGCCCCTGCCGTCCGGACGGATCAGCACGAAGGCCAGAGCCGCGGCTGCCGCCACGGAAGCCACCGCCACTGACATCCTCCTCCACAGAAGGGCCTTCCTTCGGGCCGCAAGCCTTCCTGAAACCGCCTCCCAGACACCTTCCGGCACCGTTTCGGCAGCTTCATCCAGGATCGACTTCACGAGCCTGTCGAAACCGAGGTTTTCCTTATCGTCAATGTTCTTCACTTCTTTCCCTTATCTTGTCCTGAAGCATGGTCCTGGCTCTCATCAGCTGGGATCTTGAAGTCGCTTCACTTATGCCCAGCGCGGCGGCAATCTCCTTGTGGGAATAACCCTCGACCACATACATGTTGAATATGGTCCTGTAACCCGAAGGAAGTTCCGCTATCATCGCCAGCAGTTCCCTGTACGAAATGCTCTGCATCTGGGACATCTCCCCGCCCTGCAGGTGCGCGGCCGATTCCAGGCTGTCGCTCATCTTCAGCGCGTCATTCTTCCTGAGCGCCATCAGAGCAGTGTTGACGAATATCCTTCGTGCCCAGCCTTCGAACGAACCCTCCCCGCTGTAGCTGTCGATTTTCGAAAACAGGGTCACAAAACCATCCTGAAGCACGTCCTTGGCGTCCTCCCTGTCACCCATATAGCGGAGACAGAGGGACATCATCTTGGGCGCAAGCTTTTCATAGATGGCCTTGCATTCCTTTTCGTTATCTTTGAGATGCAGTTTCATCGTCAAACGTTGCATCAGGCCTGAAAATGACCTGACCGATGCCAAAAATAGGAAAAATGGGTCGGAAAACCCCAAGCGGATATGGATTTTGTACTATTTTTGTAATCAGAGCTCTTTCCGGACAATTGGTCCGAAAGCTTTTTACTCTGATGAAAAAATACATAAGCCTCACACTGCTTCTGCTCGCAGCCCTCACGGCGTGGGATGTCCGGGCACAGGAAACGGTGGATGAAAGATATCTGGACGCCGTGCATCTCTACCTCGACGGAGACCTCTCCGCCGCATCGGGACTGTTCACCAAGGTGATAGCCGACGACCCGTCCAACGATGCCGCCTGGTACTACCGCGGCCTCTGCCAGATGTCCCTGAAGGAAATGGCCGACGGAGTCGAGAGCCTCTCGATGGCCGTTACCATGGACAGCACCAACTACTGGTACCGCGATGCGCTCTCGATGGCTTATATGTCCACAGGACAGGTCGACAAGGCCAGGGAGGGCTATGAAGATCTCATTGCCCGCTTCCCGCGCAGGATGGACGCCTACTACACCCTGACCAACATCTATCTGGGCACCGGCGACTTCGACAAGGCGGTCCGGACCATATGCTCGATAGAAGAACTCAACGGCAAGACCGACGGGACCGTTCTCACCCGCTACCGCATACTCCTCCAGCAGAAAAAGCCGGAAGAGGCCCTGCAGGCACTTGAGGAGTACTGCGACGAATATCCTTCCCCTCAGGTCCTCAGCCTTCTGGGCGACCACGAGGCCGGCCTCTCGGAGGACTCCCTCGCGATAGCATACTATGACCGGGCGCTCGAACTCGACCGCAGCTATCCTCCGGCCCTCCTGGGCAAGGCGGAAGTCCACAGGCTTTCCAAGGACTACGACTCCTATTTCTCCACCCTCCATGCCATAATGACCGACACGAGGGTCGACCCGCAGGCCAAGACCGACTATCTCTCGCAGATACTCCGTCATATGGACCCCCGTTTCCTGCAGAACCATAAGGCCAGGCTCGACTCCTGCCACAGAGATATGCTCACGGCCCATCCTGCAGACAGCGCAGTGACCCGTACGGCGGCAATCTACTTCTTCAGCACCTCCGACACCGGAATGGCGGAGACACTTTTCAGGCAGAACGTGAAGGACTGGCCGGGGGCAATCGAACCCGCAATGGACCTGTTGGAATTCTACTCCCTCAACCGGGACTACGCGAAAATACTCGAATGTTGCGATTCCCTGAAGGACACATTCAGGGACCGTCCGCTGTATCTGGACAACTACGCCATAGTCGCCGAATTCAATCTTCGAGAATATGACAAAGTGGTCCGGCGGGCCAAGTCACTGGTGGCCAGGGCTCCTGCCGACAGTGCCGTCTGTCTGGCGTCATATTCGGTGATGGGGGATTCGTATATGATGATGGGGGACAAGGCCAACGCCTACCGTTCATATGACAAGGCCCTGAAAATCAATCCGGACGAGCCACAGGTGCTGAACAATTACGCATATTACCTCGCCCTGGACGGCCGCAAACTGGGCAAGGCCTTGAAGATGATCTCGAGGGCGTTGGAGTTGGAGCCGGACAACACTTCCTATCTGGACACCATAGGATGGATACTCCATCTCAAGGGCAGGGATAAGGAAGCCAAGCCGTATTTCAAGCACGCGATGCTGTACGGCGGCAAGGAGAGCCGCACCTGCATGGAGCACTATGCCGAGGTGCTGGAAGCCCTGGGTGAGGATGACCTGGCCAAAGTCTACAGAAAACAGGCTTCCGCCCTGGAGGCCGACAATTGACGGACATGATGAAGCTGCGCGTTGCCATATTCCTTCTGATAGCTTCGGTCTTTCTTGTGAACTCCGTTCCCGCCCCGGCGCAGGACACGAAGGCGCAGGAGAGCAGGAAAGCGCGTCTGGAGAAGGAGATAGCGCTTCTGAATTCGCAGCTCAAGGAAAACAGCAGCAAAAGCAGTACGGCGATGAACCGGCTGACCCTGGTGCGCAAGAAGATATCCAACAGGCAGGAACTGGTGAAGGAAAGCGACCGCGAGATTGCGTCGATTTCCCGGGAAATCGAACTGCGGGAAGAGCAGCTCGCCCTGCTTCAGGGACGCCTGGACACGCTTTCGTCGCATTATTCGAGGATGGTGCGGGGCGCATACAAGACCAGGGACCCGAAGGTCTGGTACATGTACATCCTTGCCAGCGATGACCTTTCCCAGGCCTTCCGCAGGATAGGGTATCTGCGGGATTTGTCGGCGGAGATGGCGCGCCAGGCGGAGAAGATACGGCAGACCAGGGCCGAGATAGACCTAGAGAACGAAAAGCTGCGTGTGATGCAGGCGCAGGCCCGTGAACTGAGGGCTCAGCGTCAGCAGGAGGTGACTTCTCTCAGGAAGGAGGAGTCCCAGTCCGACGAGCTGGTAAGGCAGCTCAAGAAAGACAGGAACCGCTATCAGAAGGACCTCGCTGCCAAGCAGAAGCAGGTGCAGGACCTCAACCGTGAGATAGAACGCATCATACGCGAGGCTACCCGCGGCACATCCAAGGGCAAGAAGCCTGAGGTGGACTACACTCTTGATGCAGAGTTCTCCAAGAACAAGGGCAGGCTGCCTTGGCCGGCCGAGGGAGTTGTGATCGAGAAATACGGGCAGAATTACAGCCCGGTTTACAAGAATGTCAAGCTGCCGTTCAACAACGGTGTCACTATGGCTGTCGCATCTTCGGCTCCTGTGAAGGCTGTTTTCGACGGAGTGGTCAAGCAGATAGTCATAATGCCGGGCTACAACCGCTGCGTGCTCGTCCAGCACGGCAACTACTTCACCTTCTACTGCAAGCTTGACCAGGTGAACGTAAAGGCGGGGGACAAGGTGAAGACCGGAGACCTGATAGGGCATACCTCCGCGGGAGGGGACTCCCAGTTCCATTTCCAGGTATGGAAAGGCACTGCGCCCCAGAATCCTGAGAACTGGCTCAGGTGAGCATATTCAGGACAATCAGTAATTGTCGAGGTTAAGCGCGGTGAGGATGTCCATATGGGTGTAGATGTCCTTGTTGTCCGCCTGTCTGGAGAGCACCAGATAGTCCACCATAGTCCTGACCGCCTTTTTTGCAAGCCTGTCGATGTGCTGGGTTATGATTATGTCGGCCAGCCCTTCACGCAGCATGTCGAGATTGCCTGAGATGCTGTCGAAACCTATAACCTTCATCCCTTCCCTGCGGTGATGTTCCAGATAGTCTTTGAGTAGCCATATGCGGGAATTCAGCATCGCGATGTGGCGAATCTCCGGGTCGAGTGTCTTTTCAAGCATGTCGCGGACCTCCGACGGTTCCGGGTCTATGAAGATGTTTTCGATACTGCAGGAAGGGTAGTTCTGCGCCATATACTCGCAGAAGCCCTGACGTCTGTTCACGGTAGGGTCGGACTGTCCGGCCTTGTCTCTCCTCACCCTTATCACCGCCACTTTTTCAGGGACACCCGCCGAAAAGTCCGAGCTCAGCAGGGAGGCGCAGAGATAGCCGCTCTTGTACTTGGGCATGCCGATGTAGGCCAGACAGCCGTCATCCTCGATCTTGGTGTCGATGTAGAGATACGGTCTTCCCATAGCCTTGAGAATCTCCGCCAGTTTCGCCGCCTCCTGCCCGAAGAGCGGTGCGATTATGACCCCGTCCGAAGGGCTCTGGACCAGATCCTTCCCGGCTTTCCGGAAAGAGGACAGGTCGTTCATGTTGAAGAAGAAATAGTTGAGTTTCACGTTCATCCGGCGGGCATCCTCCTCTTCCGCACGCAGGGCGTTGAGAACATCTCCCCAGTAACTTCCCTCGCTGCCCTCGGGAAGGAGACAGGAGATGACCTTCCCGCTGCGGCTGGCAAGCAGTGACGCGTGGAGGTTGGGCTCGTAATGGAGCTCCTCTATGGCCTTGCGGACCTTCTCGGTACTCTTGCGGGACACTTCGCCCCTGTTGTGTATGACGCGGTCCACGGTGCCTATTGACACGCCAGCCCTTTCTGCTACGTCATTGATGGTGATGCTCTTGCCCATTGGATTCTGATTAGGGACCCGCAGTCGCGGACCCCGGGATTTCCGTAAATCGGACAAATATACACAATCCCTCGCAATTACCTCCGTGTACGATAACGATAATTGCGGATTATTTTCTAAATTCGCAAAATGACAGACGAAACCATCTTCCCAGGGAAGTTGAACCTCGAGATTAATGACAACTGAAACACACAGATATTATGAAAAAAACCTTATTCCAGATTGCTTTCTGCTCGGCCCTCGCTCTTGCGGCCTGCAGCAAACCGGTACCGGTCGCACAGGACGGCAGCGACCTTTGGATGGCGAACTCCCGTCCGTATGACGAGGTTCTCGCATCCGTACAGACCAGAATCTCTCCTGAATATGGAGCTGAGGAATTCCACATTTTTGACGGCAGCGACGGCCGCGTGATCGAGGCCGGCTCGCAGTCAGGCATAATGTACGGTGTATATGCCCTCCAGAGGGAGGAAGTCCTCGGACGCGCCGGCGCCGGCATGGACCTCAGGGAAAAGCCTGCATACGAGTACCGTATCCTTGACCATTGGGACAATATGGACGACTCCGTGGAGCGTGGATATGCCGGCCTGTCGATGTGGGAGTGGACAGCTGAGGACATACCTGTGGAGAGAATCCACAAGTACGGGCAGCTCTGTGCTTCCGTAGGCATCAACGGTTCCGTGCTCAATAACGTGAATTCCAATCCTGTGGTGCTCGATGCCGAGCACATCGCGAGGGTGGCCAGGATTGCCGCCATACTCCGGGAATATGGCATAAAGACCTATCTTTCAATCAAGTGGACCTCTCCTATGGCTCTGGACGGAGTCAGGACAGGAGACCCTCTCGATCCTCAGGTCAGGAGGTGGTGGAAAGACAAGGCGGATGAAATCTACGCGGCGATACCTGACTTCGGCGGTTTTCTGGTGAAGGCGAATTCCGAAGGTCAGGAAGGTCCTCAGGATCATGGCCGTACCCACGCCGACGGTGCGAACATGCTCGCCGAGGCACTTGCCCCTCACGGTGGAATAGTGATGTGGAGAGCCTTCGTATATGCTCCTACCAGCCCTGACAGGGCGAACCAGGCAGTCGAGGAATTCGAGCCGCTTGACGGACAGTTCGCAGACAACGTCATGGTCCAGATCAAGAACGGTCCGGTGGACTTCCAGCCAAGGGAACCGTTCAGCCCGCTCTTCGGAAGACTGAAGAATACCAAGATGATGATGGAGTTCCAGATTACCCAGGAGTACCTGGGATTCTCGCACCATCTCGCATATCTGGGAACAACCTATGAGGAGTGTCTTGACAGTGATACCTATCGTGATGGGGAAGGGTCCACGGTCGCAAGGATGATAACCGGAATCTCGGGTGTGGCCAATACCGGGCAGGATGAGAATTTCTGCGGATACATTTTCGCACAGTCCAACTGGTATATGTTCGGCCGTCTTGCCTGGAATCCGGAACTCGGAGCGGAGGAAATCGCCGACGAATGGATACGCCAGACCTTTATCATGCCTGAGGGTATGAGCGCAAAGTCATATGAGAGAAAGTTCATCGCGCCGGTCAAGGGGATAATGATGGAATCCCGCGAGGCCGTGGTCAACTATGAGATGCCGCTCGGACTTCACCATCTCTTCACCGGAACGCATTACGGTCCGGGTCCCTGGGATGTTTCCATCCGTCCTGACTGGTCTCCGCGTTATTATCACAAGGCTGATTCGGCCGGCATAGGCTTCGACCGCACCAAGTCCGGTTCGGCAAATACCCAGCAGTACCACGAGCCTCTCGCGTCAATATATGACAATATCGGGACCTGTCCTGAGAACCTGCTCCTGTGGTTCCACCACGTGCCATGGGATTACACTCTTTCCAGCGGCAGGACCATATGGGACGAGATATGCCTGCACTATGACAGAGGCATATCCCAGGTGGAGAAGTTTATGGAGACCTGGGCAGGGCTCGAGCCATATGTGAGCGCGGCCATATTCGCCGAGGTGACTGACAAACTCGAGAAGCAGCGCAATGACGCCGAATGGTGGAGAGACGCCTGCGTGGGTTATTTCCGGAAAATCAACGGCAGGGAACTTCCTTCCGATGTAAGGCCGATAAACATCCCTGTCGATACCCTTATGGCAAAGAATCTGGTGTCAGACCGTCAGGGTATGCCTGTATATGGTGACGACAACAGGGTCAAGCTCGAGAAGAAAAGGGTCTTCCGCCGTCCGGGACAGGCCGGAGCTCCTTCAAAGGTTCCCGGAAACCGTTAGGCGATGAAAGCGTTCAGGACAGTGGCGGTGGCCCTGCTTGCCGCCGCCGCATTGCAGAGTGCGGACGCGAAGGTACGTCTGCCCCAGGTTATATCCGACTGTATGGTCATCCGGAGGGATGCCCCGGTCAAGGTATGGGGCTGGGCCGACCCCGGCGAGAAGGTGACTGTACGCTTCGACGGAAAGCACTGGTTCACCCAGGCCGGAGACGACGGCAGATGGTCAGTCGCGATGGACCCGCACCCGGCCGGCGGACCTTACCTGCTGGAAGTCAACGAGAAGATAATCAGGGACGTGCTGGTCGGCGACGTCTGGCTGCTTTCCGGACAATCCAACCAGGAGACTCCTGTGGAGAGGCTGGTGGACAGGTATCCCGAGATACCCGTGTCCAACAACCATATGGTCCGCATGTACAAGGTCCCTACCTCCGACAGGCCGGGTGAACCTCAGGCCGACATACCGCAGGGGGAGAGATGGCACTCCGCCATATCCTCCGATGTGATGAACTGGAAGGCCCTGGCATATTTTTACGCCATGGAGGCATATGAGAAGACAGGAGTCCCTCAGGGTATGATGGTTTCGAGTCTGGGAGGTTCCCGCATAGAGAGCTGGATACCGGAGGACAGGCTCCTGGCTTTCCCGCAGATAGCCCGAATGAAGGAAGAGGCCCTCGCCTCTGAGAATGCGGCTGCCGACAGGGGACAGCTCGAAGGCTGGCACAGGGAAGATTACGACGATTCCCTCTGGGACAGTGTGATGGAGCCGGCATATCTCTCCGAGTCGGGAATTGAACGTGGCGTGGTCTGGTTCCGCAAGGAGATAGATGTTCCGCAGTCGATGGACGGCCGTCACGCAAGGATACTGATGGGGCGTCTTGTGGACGGGGACGAGGTCTATGTCAACGGAACTCTCGTGGGCTCGACTTCGTATTTCGGACCTCCGCGCAAGTATGACATTCCTGCAGGCGTGCTCCATGAGGGCAGGAATGTCGTTGCCGTGAGGCTGACGGCGAACGCGGGCGATGCCGGATTCGTGCCTGACAAGCCGTACAGGATAGTCGCAGACGAGGCGGAAATCGACCTCACCGGCAGCTGGAAATACCGTGTGGGCAGGACCGCAGCCCGCAGACAACCGGGTGCATTCCCGGGGGCTCCGCGCAGGGGCTTCACGGGGGCAGGCCTCTTCAACGGAATGGTCAACCCTCTGAAAGATTATTCCTTCTGCGGAGTTATATGGTATCAGGGCGAATCCAACGCCTCCGAAGCCGCAGCCTATGAAGGCCTGCTCAGGGCTCTCGTGGAGTCCTGGAGGGAATTCTTCTCCAGCCCTGACCTGCCTGTGCTCATCTGCCAGCTTCCGAACTATATGGACAAGTATGACCATCCTACCGACAGCGACTGGGCAAGGCTGAGGGAGGCGCAGCTGAAAGTCTTCCGCAGTACCCCGCGCACCGGTCTGGTCGTAGGCTATGACACCGGGGAATACAACGACATCCACCCCCTCAACAAGAAGGACCTTGCCAAGAGGCTCTTCCTCTGGACCAGGCAACTCTGCTACGGGGAAAAGGTCGTGGCTTCCGGTCCGGTATATGAAGGCATGAAAATCGAAGGTGACAGGATAGTGCTTAGCTTCAGTTCAACAGGAGGTGGCCTCAGAAGCCGTGACGGAGCCCTCAGGCATTTCGCGATAGCGGGAGAGGACGGGCGCTTCGTATGGGCCGATGCGGTCATCAAGGGCAATACAGTGGTGGTGTCCAGCCCTGAGGTCCCGTATCCCGTGGCAGTGCGCTATGC
Organism: Bacteroidales bacterium; assembly: GCA_016295455.1. GTDB lineage: Bacteria > Bacteroidota > Bacteroidia > Bacteroidales > UBA932 > Cryptobacteroides. The sequence goes on along the minus strand of JAEDLE010000033.1, from coordinate 6,359 downwards.
CTGGGCGGACAATCCTGACGAGGCCAACCTCATCAACAGGGAAGGTCTGCTGGCATCCCCTTTCAGGACAGATGAGCGGGGATATGAACCCAACAACGTGAGAATGAATTATACTAATTGACAATCATATGGAAAAAACCTGGAGATGGTTCGGAAAGAAGGATAAGATCACTCTTTCCATGCTCCGTCAGATCGGAGTCGAAGGCATAGTTACAGCACTTCATGAAGTGCCGAACGGCGAGATCTGGACAGAAGAGGCCATAATGGACCTCAAGAACTACATCGAATCATTCGGTCTCCGCTGGTCGGTGGTGGAGAGCCTTCCGGTATGCGAGGCCATCAAATATGCCGGTCCTGAACGCGACAAGCTGATAGAAAACTACATAGTCAGCCTCGAGAATCTCGGCAAGTGCGGCATCAAGACCATTTGCTACAACTTCATGCCTGTGCTCGACTGGGCCCGGACCGACCTCAAGCACAAGTGGGACGACGGCAGTACCTCCCTCTATTTCGACTATGCCAGCTTCGCATATTTTGACATCAAGATACTCGAGCGCGAAGGCGCCGCAAAGGAATTCCCGGCCGAAATAGTGGCGAAGGTGGAGGAGATGGACAAGACCATGACCGAAGAGCAGAAGCACGAGCTTGTGAACAACATCATAGTCAAGACCCAGGGCTTCGTGAATGGCAACATCAGCGAAGACGACAAGGAGCCGATACGCAAGTTCAAGGGCCTGCTCGAGCTCTACAAGGGCATAGACAAGGACAAGCTCCGCGAGAACATGAAGTATTTCCTCAACGCCATAATGCCGGTCTGCGAGAAATGGGACATCAACATGTGCGTCCATCCTGACGACCCGCCTATGGAGGTGCTCGGCCTTCCGAGAATCGTACGCACCGCCGAGGACATACGCTGGATGCTCAACGCCGTTGACAACCCTCACAACGGCCTCACCTTCTGCGCCGGCTCACTCAGCGCCGGAGAACAGAACGAGGTTGTGGATATGGCGAAAGAGTTCGCCTCCAGGACCCATTTCGTGCATATGCGTTCGTGCAACGTGCTGGGAGGAGGCAATTTCATCGAGGCTCCGCACACCAAGGGACGCGGCCATCTGGTCGAGCTCTGCAGGATATTCACGACTGAGGAGCGCCGCCGCAACGCCAACGGAGGCATAGGCCTGCCTATGCGTGTGGACCACGGCAAGGACATACTTGACGACGCCGTGAACGGCTACAATCCGGGATATGGTTTCTATGGCAGGATGCTCGCCCTCGGACAGGTGGGCGGCATGATGGCTGCAGTCGAGGATGAACTTTCAAAATGACGGAGAATGAGACTGAATGACATACTGAGCGGTTCCTTTGACCGCAGTGAATGGGAGTCCAAAGGCTACGAACTGCCTTCCTATGACATTGCCGGACTGGTGAAGAGGACCCACGACAACCCGACCTGGCTGCATTTCGGCGCAGGCAACATCTTCCGCGCCTTCCCGGCAGCCATACTCAACGACGCCCTCAACAGCGGCAAGTATGACAGGGGCGTGATAGTGGCTGAAAGCTTCGATTATGAAATCATAGACAAGGTTTATCGGCCATATGGCAACCTTGCCCTGCTGGTGAGCCTGCAGTCGAGCGGCACCATCGAGAAGAAGGTGATCGGCTCCATAACGGAAAGCCTCAAGGCTGACCCTTCATTCACTGGGGACTGGGCCCGTCTCGTGGAGATATTCAAGGCTCCGAGCCTGCAGATGGTGACTTTCACCATCACCGAGAAAGGCTACTCAGTCGCTCCTGCAGACCTTGAGAGGGGGCTCAGCCCTGTCCTGGCCATGGGCAAGGTCGCAGCCCTCATGCTCGAACGTTACAGCTCGGGATCCCTGCCTCTGACCCTCCAGAGCACCGACAACTGTTCCCACAACGGCGACAAGCTCAGGGACGGCGTGTTGGCATATGCGGAAAGATGGGTCAAGGACGGTCTCGTTCCGGAAGGTTTCCTGGAGTATCTGCGTGACAGCGGGAAGGTGACATATCCGTGGTCGATGATTGACAAAATCACTCCGCGTCCGCACGAGAAGGTGCAGAAAATGCTTGCGGAGGACGGTTTTGAGGACAATGAGACCATAGTGACCGGGAAGAAGACCTTCACGGCTCCGTTCGTGAATGCCGAGGAGGTGCAGTATCTGGTAGTGGAGGACAATTACACCAACGGCCGTCCGCCGCTCGAACTGGGCGGTGCGCTCTATACCACCCGCAAGACCGTGGACGAGGTCGAGACGATGAAGGTCACCACCTGTCTGAACCCGCTCCACACTGCCATGGCAATTTACGGCTGCATGCTGGGATATACCCTGATTTCGGCTGAAACCGCCGATCCGGACCTGCGCTCTTTCATCCAGAAACTCGGCTATATCGAGGCGATGCCTGTGGTTACCGACCCCGGAGTGCTGAATCCTTACGAGTTCATAGGCACGGTCATAAACCGCCGCCTTCCGAACCCGTTCATGCCTGATGCGCCCCAGCGTATCGCCACCGACACCTCGCAGAAACTGCCTATCCGTTTCGGCGAGACCATCAAGAAATATGTCGCCAGGGGTCTGGATATGGACAATCTCGTCCTGATTCCTCTCACCCTTGCCGGATATGCCCGTTATCTCAAGGGTCTTGACGATGAGGGCCATCCGTTCGAGCCGTCTTCCGATCCGCTCCTTGCCGAACTCCAGGCCATAGTCGCTCCTCTCGAGCTCGGAAAGCCTGACCAGGATTTCAGCTGCCTGAGGAAGCTCTATTCCCGCAAGGACATCTTCGCGGTCGACCTCTACGAAGTCGGCCTCGGTGAGAGAATAGAGAATATGGTGAAGGAACTCTACGCCGGCAAGGGAGCCGTAAGGGCAACCCTGCACAAATATGTAAGTGCGAGGTAGGAGCGGGATTTCACGGCGCATGAGCAGAGAGGCTGACCGAATATTCGGTCAGCCTCTCTGCCATAATTACTTAGCCTTTTCCCTTTCTTCCCTCATCTTGCGGAACTGCTCCAGCTGCTCTTCGGTGAAACGCGGCCTGCGCGGCTGAATCGGCGGGATGACGCCGGCTTCAGACGGCCTGACCACAGGACTCTCATCACCGAAGAGATAAGACTTTTCATAGCCTCCACAATCCACGACTATCTTCTCGAACACCGTACCCGGCTCGATAGGGCGTATCGTCAGCGTATGCTCACCCGCCTTGAGGCTGAAGCTCTCCACGTGGTCGATAACCCTGCCGGCCACAGTAGGATAATAGATGGAATAGATATTCTCCGGCTGCTCGTTCAGTTTGCTGTTGAAATTCACGATCACTTCATCCCCTCCGTCCAGACTCACCGCAAAACGGTGGCCCTCGGTGCGGGCGAACGCAAGTGTGGAATTCAGGATGAAATGAATCTGAGCCTCAGGTACATCCCTTTGAGTCGTAAATCTGTAACTCAGGCTGGCACCCTCAGTACTAGCCGAATATGGCTGCAGGGAAACGCCGCTCAGAGTCCTTCCCATATACGGAATCACCGTCCAGGACGCCTCAGGAGCATTCACTGCGCTGAAATAATGCTCCGCCTCCATGGCGACCACACCATTCTTCTCCCTGAATTCATACAGGCCGTCCTTGATCTTCCCCTCGAAACGGCAGACCTGAGGCTGAGTGTCAGCAGGGAAATTGTCATTCCAGTTCGTATAGCCAATATGCTTCTGTATCATCATGCCATTCCACTTGCCTCCGGCTATGTCCCTGTTATATGACAGGCAGAGCAGGGAGTCGCGCTTGAAGGCCTTCTCACAGCGTTCGGCCCACTCGTTGGCGGCAGGATTACCCTCGACAAACAACTTGTTGTTCATCGCCTGCGCATAATACATCTCATACACATTTCCGAGCGCCTGGATCGGGAAGAGCAGAATCTCCTGATACACATCCCTATACTCCGGCTTCAGGGTGAGATACTGGCGCAGGGCCTCCGCCTCCAGCTTCGCCCATTCACCGCATACCTGTTCCCATTCCCCGTTCTCCAGATTATAGCTGTTCTTGTCCAGCATCTCCGCAGTGATGCGACCGCTGTACTTGCTGTAGAGATTCAGTATACGAGCCGCTTCTTCAGCCTGGTCCTCCCCGAACTGCTGCGCGCAGAACTCCAGAGTATGGTCAAGCAGCGTCGCTGCATTGTATTTCTTCGGTCTCCACGCCATGTCAAGGAAGAGGGAAATCGGATACTCCTGAGGCTTGAGGTCACCCACGTTCAGGACCCAGAGCTGGTCGACGCCATATTCATAAGTAAGCTGCATCTGCTCCCAGAGGTGCTGTATCGGGGTGATGTTCAGCCATTTGGAATTTCTCGGGGCGCCTACGTAGTCAACGTGGTAGTACATGCCCCAACCGCCTTTGTGCTTCCTTTCCTCCTCATTCGGAAGTTTCCTGACATTGCCCCAGTTGTCATCCGAAATGAGTATGATGACGTCATCCGGCACACGCAGTCCCTTTTCATAATACAGCTGGACTTCCTTGTAAAGAGCCCAGACCTGAGGCCTTTCCTCCGCCGGCTTGCCTGTGACCTTGCGTATGATCTGGCGCTGGTCCCTGAACAGGCTCTCCATCATGCGGATAATGTCCTCATCGCTGCCGGACAGGGCTGCGTCGCCGTCGCCTCTCATACCTATGGTGATGAGGTCCTCATTGTCCTTGGACCTCTCGATACCCTCACGGAAGAACCGCTGCAGTTCCTTCTTGTTCTTCGTATAGTCCCACACTCCGCCATATGCCTTAGGGTTGCGCGCCCATTCCTGGTGGTTTCTGGCCATAGGCTCGTGGTGAGAGGTTCCCATCACTACGCCCATCTCGTCAGCCGTCTTGCTGTTGAGCGGATCGTCGGCATAGAAAGCCCAACCCCACATCGCCGGCCAGAGGAAATTGCCACGCAGACGCAGAATCAGCTCGAAAACGTCGGCGTAGAACTCATGTCCGCCCCTTTCGGTACCGTAGTGATTCTTCACCCAGGTCGTAAGGCACGGAGCCTCGTCGTTCAGGAACAGACCGCGATACCTCACCGCCGGTTCCTCTGCCGTATAACAGCCTTTCTCTATGGATATGTCATCGTGATGTTCAACAGGGGTGTCCGCCCAGAAATACCACGGCGACACGCCTATCTGCTCACTGAGCTCGTAGATGCCGTATACCGTACCTCTCCTGTCGCTTCCTGCAATGACCAGAGCCTCTTCCACACCCTCGAAAGGATGCTCGACCACGGTCAGGAGGTACTTCTCGTTCTTTCCGGCAAGCTCGCTGCCGTCGATTTTCCCTTTGGCGATGAGTTCGGAAATATGGCGGCTCTCCGCACTCCCTATCACTATCATCCGTTCTGCGTCAGCCTCTGCGGAAACCCTGGGCTCATTGCCGCTGACTGCCTTGAAGTCCCTGCACAGGGACTCTATCGCAATTCTTACCGCGCTATTGTCCTGAGGGTCGGCCAGAATTGCGGTAGGAACGCCTCCACCGATTACGGTGAAACGCCCGGAGGACAGGCTGTGGTGGGCTATGCCCTTGTTGTCGATGGCATTCATGCACACTCCGGTGCAGAATACACAAAGGATGGAAATCAGAAGTCTTCTCTTTGACATAAGGTGGAGTATGAACTGTTATTATGAATCAAGGGGAGAAGCCGGATCACCGGCTCTCCCCCAAACATACAAACAATTGGTTAACCAATCAATATCCAGGGTTCTGGTATGCTGCTTTTTCCTCGTCTATGGAGTCTGCCTTCAACGGAGATTCTCTGGGTGACGTAACCCATATAGGAGACTTCGGGAACAGCATTATTTTGGCATATCCGCATTGTGGCCCCTTGCGAAATGCCGCAGAACATGCAGAAAAAAACGGGGATGACCGCAGACCGAAATCTGAAGGTCATCCCCGTCTGGAAATGATATGTCCGGAGAATCAGTCGAGGAACAGGTTCCAGCCGTGGCTGTCTTCCTCGGTTCCGTCCTGAATGCCGCGTATGCGCTCGTACATCTTCCTGCTGACCTTGCCGCACTCATCCCCTGAAGGGACATGGAAGGTCCTGGTGATTTCGCTGCTCTCGAGGGTGAGCTTGTCGTCGATGGAGCTGATCGGAGTGATGACCACGGCCGTGCCGCAGGCGTTGATTTCATCGAACTCGGCAAGTTCGTCCACAGGGACATCCCTTTTCTCGACCGTCAGACCGAAATCCTCGGCAACAGCCTGGAGGGTCTTGTTGGTGATGGAAGGGAGCACGGAGTCCGAAAGCGGTGTCACGTACTTGTCACCCTTGATGGCGAGGAAGTTGGATGAACCGAACTCATCGACCTTGGTCTTTGTGG
>JAEDLE010000082.1 GCA_016295455.1 Bacteroidales bacterium | reverse complement strand
CATTCTTTTCATTTTTCTTTGTGTTTAGATAAAACCGGATATTCAACGGAGGAGGAGGGCAAAATGTGACATGAAGAGAGGAAAAATCACATCAAAAAAAAGAATGAACTCCACAATTTTTGTAGAAAATGTAGCATTCTTTTCAAATTAAACGATTTATAATGTAACTTTCAGGACAAATGGCAGGTCGCGAAAAGACAAATTTCCCAGAACTGCAAAAAAGCAGGAATTTTATCCATTGCGGGACCGTACATCAGGAAGGCGAAACTTATCTTTGCGCCAATCGCTGATGACAGACGACCAGACAATGACACAGATTACAAACAGACAATCCGTTCTCCGGGCCCTTTCAGGACTACGCGACATCCTTCACCTCCGCCATATGAGGGTGAAGAGAGTTGCGGGCGGATTCCGTGTCAAGATGGCAGTATCACTTTCGTTGATACTTATCTCCGGAGCTCTCGCATCAGCGCAGGTCTATACCGACACACTCTCGATATACTTCCCCAAAGGCAGCGCAACCTTGGACAAGGACTTCGCATACAACGGAGAACGAGCAGACATATTCATAAAGAAAGCCCGAAGGGTGATTGAAGGAAAGGACGGCAAGGCTGAGCGGATACGCTTTGAAGTCAGCTGTTCCCCGGAAGGAAACCCTGAAGTCAACGATAGGCTGCTGCAGGAACGCACCAAGAATGTCCGCGCCTGGATTGAAGAGGAACTCGACACTGAAGGAATGGCTTCCGAAATACACTATGAAGAGCGCCACTGGATAGAGCTGTACAACTATGTGAATTCGGTGTTCGGCATGGGTATGCCGGACAGGCAGAGATGCCTTGAAGTCCTGGCCAAGGCGGAAAGGGAGAAACTCGAATCCAAAGAAGTCTCGACCCTCATGGGCAGCGACGCCTGGGAATACCTCACGGAAACCTACTTCCCTGAACTGAGAAGATTCAGAATTATACTGTTCATAGGCGTACAAATGCCTGAACTCGAGATAGATGACACGGATCTGAACCGTGAGATCACCGACAATGTTCACGAGCAGTTCAACACACTCAGCGACAGCCTCGAAATGGTGGAGACCATACCATATTCAGAGCCTGCAGCCCTAAGGAGAAGGCCGGTATTCGTCAAGACCAATGCCGTAGGACTGGCTATGCTGGTCGGCAATGTTGCCGCGGAATTCGCCCTCAGCGACAGGTTCAGCCTCAATATCCCTGTATATTATTCAGGAATGGACTGGTTCGGCATCGAGACCAAGTTCCGCACCCTCGCCTTCCAGCCTGAACTCAGGTACAACTTCGGCGTCAAGGGCGGAGACAGCTATGCCGTAGGCCTGTACCTGGGAGCACATGCCGGTCTTGCGTGGTACAACTTCGCCTTCGGCGGGGACTGGAGGTATCAGGACCACGACGGCAGGAATCCGGCATATGGCGGCGGCCTGAGCTTGGGTTACCGCATGCCTCTGGGCAGGCGCGTTCCGGGACTGGGACTGGAATTCAATCTCGGGGCAGGAGTATACAGCCTCAACTATGACAAGTTCTACAACGAAGCTGACGGTCCGCAGTCCGAGACCGGAATCAGGGAAGTAAAACTGCTTCCGGATGCCGTCGGCATATCCCTTTATTACAGATTTGACAGGTCCAGGCGCAGCGGAGGGCGCTCATCAAGATGAGACGTATCCTTGTAAGCATATTCGCACAATGGCGTCGTGCCGCAGTGGTGATGGCAGCATTGTTCTGTCTGACCCTGGACGGTTGTATGGTACACGAATGGCCGGACGAAGGCATACCGGCAAGCGTCGAAGTGGAGCTGGTGTTCGACACCGAATTCCTGCCGCTGCGTGATGTAGAATATACAAGGAAGACAAAGAATTCACCTTCGGACTTCAACATCCGCTACCAGATACGGGCGTACAGGGCTCTGAAGAATGGAGGATATGACGACAAGCCTCAGGCAGAATTCATATTCACCAAGGAAGATGTCAGTTCCCCGGACCATATGGTGACCATAGACTTGCCTGACGGCAGCTATATGCTGAGGGTATGGGCGGATTATGTCGATGACGGGGAGATCCGGGACAAGTATTATGACACCGGGGACTTCAGTTCGATAAAGGTAGTGGAACCGTACGAGGGAGACACGGATTTCAGGGATGCTTTCGAAGGAAGCAGCGAGGTCAGTGTGAAGAGGCTTGGTGCCGATGCCGAAAAGACACGGGTACGCGTGAATATGGACCGTCCTCTTGCAAAGTTCCAGATTGTGGCGACCGACTTCTATGACCTCGTCACCAAGGCAATGGAGGACTATCTGAGCAGCAAGGAATACGAAGAATTCCTTCAGACCAGGCACAGAGGGACGCCGCCTCAGAGTTCGGATTCGGAGTGCCGTTTCGATGTCTCCTCTTCAGACAGATTGTCTGAAGACAGTTCGAAGGCGGCCTGGGATCCGACCAAGGCTCCGGGTTTCGACCCAGAGGACTACCGGATAGTCATCTATTACACCTCATATCTGCCGACGGAATACAATATGCTGACAGGCAAACCGATAGACGCAAAGACCGGAATGGAATTCATTTCCTGCATGCAGCCGCTGAACGAAGAGGAAGCTCTCATTGGATTCGACTATGTAATAGTCAACGGCATAGAGTCAAGCGTCAACATTCAGGCCGCCCTCTTCGCCCCTGACGGGGATATGATTTCCCTGAGCAATGCCGTCACGGTACCTGTGATGCGCGGGAAGGTGACCACTGTGCGAGGCAAGTTCCTGACGCTTACCACCGGTGGTGGCATAGGCATAGACCCGGGATTCGACGGAGATTTCAACCTTATATTCTGATAATCAATAATAACCATTAATACATCACATTATGAAAAGGATACTAAATTCTATCGCAGTTCTCGCACTGGTTGTGACGGGCGCCGTTTCCTGCCAGAAGGAACTTTCAGGTCCTGCCGGACAGGAAGGGCGGGAGGTAGCAGTGAGCCTCGACCTCACCACGGGCCAGATTGGCACCAGGGCCTATGCAGACGGTCAGAGCGTGGATGTGGTGCACGTGCACGTGTACCAGAAAGATGGCTCAGGCAATCTTACCTACATCGCACCTGCAGAGGCTTCAGCAACTGTGCAGAACCCCAGCAAGGATGTGACAATGAACGCCGGAAGGGCTTCATACAGCACTCGTCTTGTCACCGGACAGACCTACACTTTCGTATTCTGGGCTGAGAAGAAAGATTGCGGCCACTACAGCTATAATCCTAATACCCAGACCGTTACCGTCAACTATGCTAATGCTGCAGGCAACGACGAGAGCCGCGACGCTTTCTACGCAGTGCTTCCTAATGTCGAGATTACAGGCGCATACAGCAAAAGCGTCACTCTCAACCGTCCTTTCGCACAGATTAACTTCGGTGTGACCGCTGAAGACCTGAATGCCGCAGCTCTCGCAGGAGTCACCGTCAACGGTGCCGCAGTGAAGCTCACCGGAATCGCCAACAGCATTAACCTGCTTGACGGAAGCGTCAGCGGAAGTGAGACAGTAAGTTTCGCAAACGCAGATCTCCCTTCTGAGACTTTCAGCGCAGCAGGAGTGACTTACAACTATGTCGCCATGGATTATGTCCTTGTGGGCAAGGATACAAAGACCCTTTCAGATGTCACACTCACTCTTGACGTGACCGGAACCACGAGCGCGGCGACTGAATACACCTATCCGAACGTCCCGCTCCAGGGCAATTACCGCACCAATATCGTGGGCAATCTTTTCACAAGCCCTGCCGACATCGACATCAATGTTGATTCCGGATTCAGCACTCCTGACAATGACATTGTGATAAATGCCGCTACTATCGCAGACGCCAATGCTGCTCTCGCAGCAGGTGCAACCAGCGTCAAGATTGCCAAAGTCACAGCAAGCGAGGCCAGTACCACTACTCTCACCATGCCTGCAACATCGGAGAGCATCAGCATTGAAATCGAGAATATCGAGTCTTCTGCCAACCTCCAGATCGTGGCACCTGGAAGCGGTTCAAACCCTGAATCCGTTTCCGTGAACATCCCTTCCACCGCAACTGTGGAAAACCTTACCATCAATCTTCCTAAGAGCCACGTAGAGGTCAATGGAGCAAGCTACACCAACATAACCGCCACCACCAG
>JAEDLE010000081.1 GCA_016295455.1 Bacteroidales bacterium | reverse complement strand
GCGTTCTTCTTCTGCTGAAGATTGGTCCTGCGTCTGAACTGGTCGAAGATAGGGATGCTCAGCTGCAACTGTATGTACTCACCGCCGTTGTTGCGGAACTGATCCCCGAACGGAACCGGGGTATATCCCTCCATTCCCGGGTAAGTGTAGTAGGTTGTTGACCATCCACCATAGAGTCCTATCGAAGGAGAATACGCTCCACGAGCACTCTTGAGGTCAAGCGTTGCGTTCTTCACGCTGAAAGATGCTATCTGAGCCGATGGCAGGAAAGACTTCGCAGTCATCTCCAGGCTTGCAGCATCGACACCACCACACATCGGCTTCTGGACGTCGGTATCAAGCACCAGTTCCTCGTCGGCAGGCCAGTACATCACATCCTTCAACGTAAGGATGGCATTGTTCTTCTCATTTGTAGTGGAAATCAGCAGATACTCCTTCTGCGCCAGCTCAGACTCCATCTGCACCACATCCGCATGGCCCTTCTGGCCAAGCTCCTCCTGACGCACAGCACGGTCCCTGGCAGTCTTAGCCGTCTCCACCTGATCGGCCACGACCTGCACCATCTCCGAATAATAGAGCACGTTCGCAAACGCCTCCATCGTCGCAAGGCAGATCTGGTCACGCTCCTGCTGCTCCTTGCTTGCACCCATCTTCACCGATGTCGAAGCCATCCTCAGGTTGTTCACCGCCTGGAAGCCGTCGAACAGCGTGATGCCCGCACTCACACCATAACCGTTATGGAACGTGGTGACATTGTTATAAGTATTGGTCTCAGGGTCAAGGTTACGGCCATACTGGTTGTAAGCATATGTCTGAGCTGAGAGTGTAGGCGTGAAAGCCTGCATTATGGCGTGGCGGCGCTGCCACTGCTCATCGCTTCGGTCCGCCGCCTGAATCCTCATCTTGGTGGAGTTACTCACCGCATACTCCATGCAGTCATGCAGAGTCATCGCTGACGGAGCCTGCTCCTGCGCAATCGCGGCGAAGCAGCAGAGTCCGGTAGCCAGCATGACTGCAACAAATGGTTTACAGCTGAAAAAGTAGTTCATGTGCAGATTTATGTTTAACTAATCTGCACGAGCTGTGACATTCACTGTGCCAAAGGAGTTAAAACACTGGTATACTGAATGTTGACAAATTGAGGTGATTGTAAAAGTGTAAAGATATTTTACAGCAGATGTAAAGGTTCTTTACATTCCCACCCAAACGCAGAGCTACCACATCCTGCCTTTGATATTTTCCCAGTGCTTAGGTGACCGACGGTAAATGTAGGCATCATCAAACGAACGCACACGGTATCGTATGTCCACCAGAGGTTGTCCCTGTCGAACCCTGCTGCGTGGGCAGTGGTGTCGCGAGAGTATCGGAATGTGCAGAAATACTATATTTCCTCCAACTTCCGCATCCCATTTCTCCTCCATTCATAAGAGCCGCGCCGCCACGGGAAGATACGACAGGAACTCTTCAAAACCGTAACGCTTCCGGACCTGGATGCCTTCGTCTTATGCGGATGCCAATACAGCAGGAATGAGGTAATGGTGCTGAAACGTGATCTGGACAGCGCTACTTCTCCGTTTCAGCTGCGTCAGTACCCGCAGATCCGGCATATGGGTCAGAGTGATTTCATGAACTCCTCGAATATGCCTTTTTGCTTCCCGCGGAAGACGATGTGGTGGTTACCTATAGGGTTTCTGAGGAAATAGTCGGAAAGCACCTCATGCCTGTCGAGTTTGAGCAGCACCTGTGTGCGGCACAGGTCTCGTCCGTACCGGTTTTCAACAAGCGTTGCCTCCTCGCAGAACAAACGCTCAAGGTCTGCCGATGTTTTGAATATGGTGACGTCTCCCGGCGCCATCTCCCCGTGGAGAGCGACACCGATGCCCGATTCGAAGTGGGTGTCGTAGGAATAGCGCTCCACCATATTCAGCGGCACCGTGCAGTGAGCGAGCAGGATATTACCGGAAACCGGGTCTATCTGTGAGGGGTTGGCCTGGAACCCGCTCATACCGGTCAGTGCGTTGCCTATTGTCATCGAAAGGAGCGCCGGTACGTCTCCCTCGCAGGATGACGGAATACCCTCGGCATTCAGGATTGCAAGCGCGAGACAGCCTGTGTTTCCCAGCGCATCCAACAGGTCAAAGCAGCGAAGAGTGAGCCCTGAAAGGCCATATCCGGATACCAGATGCTTCAAGGCGGCATATATGTTTATGGCACCTTCGACGTACTTCCTGACGGCTTCAGGTGTATCCTGGCGGAGTTTCGCGGCAATGCCGGAAGCATATTCGGGCAGGGGAGCAAAGGAGTAGCATTTTGCCTGGTCGATGAGGTCCCGGATGTCAATGTCGAAGAGCTCCATTCCCAACTTGTCCTTCACGGCCTGTCTGTCCGGCTGGCTTGCGATGAGCCAGTCGGATGGTTTCCCGATGATGCCGAGCCTGCGTCCCCGGAGCTCACTCCTTGCGCGTCTCACCTTTGCCAGCACTCCTATTCTCCCGGCGATGTACTCCGCGCTGCCGTGCAGGACCTCGCCCTTGCGGCCGTTCTGATTCAGGAAGGAGAGAATCTCGAGCGATGCCGCCAGCGAATTGCTCTTCCCCGAGGTCAAGAGCAGTATGTTGCCCGGGAGGACAGGGAAGATATCCAAGAAGAGCCCTTCCGAGCCTCCCGTTCTTATGAATATGACATCCAGGTCGCTGTTTCCATATTCAGAAAAATCGTCGCCACGGAAATCGAAGCCATAGCCCAGGGCGGCCTCGATGGACGAGAGGAATTCATGGGACACGGAATCCACGGCTTTCCTGTCGTGGAGTGATGACGTGAGGGTATAAAGTGCGATGTTCATTCTTTCGTACTCCTTACTCTGAACCTGCGCAACACCGTGAAGGTTTCCTCCCCGGTTCGCAGTCTCCGGAACAATGTTACTGTTTTAGAAAGGCAACCTGTCTTTCAGCCGGCTCTTTATGTAATCACTCAAGGCTTTGTCTTCGCAGTAGATAAAACAGCCTTTCTGTCCACGTGACAATATGGTCCTGTACGTGTTGCGGATAATCCTGTCGGCCAGAGCGTAGTTCCGTGTTGTCCTGATCCCTGTCAGGGACTTGTCAGTCCTTGCTCTCTTCGTGAAATCAGTCTCCACCTCCCCGTTCCTGAAAATCAGGTCTCTGCCAATGATGACACCGACATAATCAAACTCCAGCCCCTGGGTGGTGTGTATGCACCCGACCTGTTCAAAGGAGTCTTCATCAATGGCGAAGGTTTTAGTATTGCTGAAGTTCCATTGTGCCCTGAATCCGCCTTCAAGTTCAATGTCAAAAACCTTATTGTCATGTCTGCTGATCCAGTCGTAGCAATAGCCGGCTATCATTCTGGATTTGTTGGCGACCTTGTTCTTTTCTCTCAGAGCCTCCCTCATGGAAGAGGGGTCATCAAACACCCTGATGTCATAATCCATGTTCATCACCGTATTTGCGGTTTCCCTGATTCCAAGCAGGCTGTCAAGGAAGGCAAGATAGCCGTCACTTCCATTGCACCTGAACTGCGATACCAGATTCAGGTCTTCGCCACAATACACCACGCTCCCTTCTGCCGCTGCGCACTCCTTTATCAGCTCCACACTGCCCGCATCTGAAGTCGTGACGACCTGATCTTCATCAATGAAGAATACAGAAACCCTGGAAGAATGAATTATTTCCCGTGTCTGGCATTCTCCAAGATTCCGGAACATGCCGCTCTTCATCTGGAGACGGTGGGCTTCATCCACTATCAGGCAATCGAAATAGTTCAGTCCTGCTCCGACATATGATCCGGAACCCTTGAAAAGGGAGCTGATGTAATTGAGCCTGAAGTCATCCCTGCGCAGCATCGAGAAATAGACATTGCGCGGAGCTGAATTCTTCGTGACATAATTCGCTGTGAATCCACTTCGTATCAGATCGCACAGCAACTGGACAGCCACGACACTCTTTCCGGTCCCGGGTCCGCCTTCAATTATCACCGTGTATTTCGCGCTCGGCGCATCTGGTTCCGATGCCTGCGCCAAAGACTTCCTGACCAGCCTCCTTATGGTTTCAAAAGCGACCTTCTGCTCATCGATCAGATAAAATTCGCGATTGCCCTTCAACATGGAACCTATTGCATCCTGAAGAGCTTTCGCCGGCTTCAGTCTGCCGTTTTCTATCTTGTAGAGCA
>JAEDLE010000080.1 GCA_016295455.1 Bacteroidales bacterium | reverse complement strand
ATGTACATAGGCATAATCTCGGACACCCACGGAGTGTTCAGCGACGAATTCAAGCGTTTCTTCGACCCGGTCGATGAAATATGGCACGCCGGCGACTTCGGCTCAGGCATTAACTTCGTGCACTCCATCTCGGCATTCAAGCCCCTCGTCGGGGTATATGGCAACTGCGACGCCCAGGAAATCCGTTTCGAATGCCCCCTCGCCCAGCTCTTCAAATGCGAAGACCTGAAAGTGCTGATGACCCACATAGGCGGCTATCCGGGGCACTATCCCCTGAATGTCAGGGCGATGATAGACTCCCACCGCCCCGACATATTCGTATGCGGACATTCGCATATACTCAAGGTGATGCATGACAAGGAGTATGATATGCTGGCGGTGAATCCCGGGGCAGCGGGCCTGATGGGTTGGCACCTGGAGAG
Organism: Bacteroidales bacterium; assembly: GCA_016295455.1. Classification (GTDB taxonomy): domain Bacteria; phylum Bacteroidota; class Bacteroidia; order Bacteroidales; family UBA932; genus Cryptobacteroides. The sequence goes on along the minus strand of JAEDLE010000080.1, from coordinate 3,835 downwards.
GACGGCGCTGCGGGTGCATATAGACGGGAGGGATATACACGACATGGAAGTTTTCAGACTCCCGCGCCGGTAGTTCGGCTCCAGGTCCTCTTCCCGGGGGGGGGAGGGGTAGCAGTGACTTCAGGCCCTATTTCCGGGGAGGATACAGGAGATGGGTAACGTGAGAGATGTGCGAGGGGAAAAACACGATTCGCAAGATGCACAGATCTCGGAATGACAGGTAATGAAAGATTTGAGGATTACTAAGTAGCGATGGCAACAGCAAAGGAAAAGACGGTGTGGTTCTGCAGTTCCTGCGGGAACGAGAGTTCCAAGTGGATGGGCCGCTGCCCCGCATGCGGGGAGTGGAACACTATGGTGGAGAAGAGCGTGGTGACCGGGAAAACGGCCGCCGTAAGGGTGCAGTCCGTAGTGGGCGGCAGTTCCAGACCTTTGAAACTGAGCGAGATAGCCTCCGCTCAGGAAAGCCGCGCGACCCTCGGCATAGCCGAACTTGACAGGCTGCTCGGAGGCGGTCTGGTCGAAGGCTCCCTGGTCCTGATAGGCGGAGAGCCGGGCATAGGCAAGTCCACCCTCTCCCTCCAGATCCCCCTCTCCTGCCACCTGAAGACCCTCTACGTCACCGGCGAGGAAAGCCCGCGCCAGGTCAAGATGAGGGCGGACAGGCTGGGCGGACTCAGCGACAGCTGCCTCATCTACAGCGAGACCCGTATGGAAGACATACTCGCCCAGGCCGCCGAGGTCAAGCCTCAGCTGATGATAGTCGATTCCGTACAGACCATGTACACCTCCGCCGCCGAATCCTCCGCAGGTTCGGTGACCCAGATCAGGGAGGTGACATCCATGCTCCTGCACTTTGCCAAGAACAGCGGTATTCCGGTGATACTCATAGGCCATATCACCAAGGACGGCTACATCGCCGGCCCTAAGATACTCGAACACATAGTCGATGTCGTACTTCAGTTCGAAGGAGACGGCAAAGGCACCTACCGTATGCTCCGCAGCATCAAGAACCGCTTCGGTTCGACCTCCGAGCTGGCCGTGTTCGAAATGACGGGCAGCGGACTGCGGGAAGTCACAAACCCTTCGGAGATGCTGATGCCCATGCACGGGGACGGCCTGAGCGGCACAGCCATAGCCGTGATGCTCGACGGCCTCCGTCCCTTCCTCTTCGAAGTCCAGGCACTGGTCAGCACCGCCGCATACGGAACGGCCCAGCGCAGCGCCACCGGCTTCGACGTGCGCAGGCTCAATATGCTCCTCGCCGTGCTCGAGAAACGCGCCGGCTTCAAGCTCAACGCCAAGGACGTATTCCTGAATATGGCAGGAGGCCTCCGGGTTTCGGAACCCGCCTGTGATCTTGCTGTGGTCTGTGCCGTACTCTCCTCCAACTTCGACTACCCGGTTCCGCCTGACATATGCTTCGCCGCGGAAGTCGGCCTCAGCGGTGAGATAAGACCCGTCGCCCAGACCGACAGAAGGGTTATGGAAGCCTCCAGGCTGGGATTCAAGAAAATATTCATATCCTCCTGGTCCACACTCGAGCCAAGGTCGCTCCAGTCCGGCGTGGAGATAGTCAAGGTTGGGGACATACCCGCCTTCGTAAAAGCACTGTTCCGATGAAGAGATTGACTGTCAGCATATTCCTTTGTTGTATATGGACAATTGCGGCCTTTGCGGGAGACGGAAGGCCGGACACGCGCATACAGGCCTATATCGAGGAAATCGCCGCTTCCGAGCCCATGGCCTCGGCGCAGCTCGGCGTAAAGGCGGTGGGACTTGACGGAACGGTATATGCCGACTGGTCCTCAGGTCGCCGTTTCCAGCCGGCCTCCAATGCCAAACTCATCACCACCGGTGCCGTTCTCAACGAACTGGGGCCGGATGCAAAGATGGAAACCGCGTTGGCATATTCCGGAAAGATAGAAGACGGGACGCTCAAGGGAGACCTCTACATAGTCGGAGGGGGAGACCCGACTCTCGGGACGAAAGATTCCATAGCCGTGAATCTTCAGACCCTCTTTGGTCAATGGAAGAAAGCATTGGAATCCAATGGAATACACCGTATTGACGGAAATGTGGTCGGAGACGGCCGCTGGTTCGAGGGGCAGGGCGAGCATCCTTCGTGGCTGTATGAGGACATAGGTACCTATTACGGTGCCGGGATGGATGCCCTCTCATTCTACCGCAACATCCAGGAGTTCCGCGTAAGTGCAGGTCCGGCTGCGGGTACGCCGCTCCAGGTTCAGCCTCAGTATCCTGAAACCCCTTGGATGACATTTACTTACGACTGCAGTACGGGAGTTGCCGGAAGCGGCGACAAACTTTATCTTTACACCACGGACCTTGCTCCCGTGGCCGAACTCAGGGGAACCTTCGCCTCCGACCGTATGCCCAAGACTCTCGAATGCAGCAATAAATTCGGCTCCTACACCCTTGCGCACTACTTTCTCCGCAGTCTCACTTCAGCAGGTATGGAGGTGAGCGGCAAGGCGGCATATGCCGACAGAAAGGGTATGCTCAGAACAGAGCCGGGCGGACCTGTGCTCAGGAAAGCGGCGGAGCAGAGCGCTCTGACCAGGTTCGCAAGTTTCAAGTCTCCGTCTCTGGCGCGGATAGCCTACATTACCAACCAGCGCAGCGACAATTTCTACGCTGAAGCCCTGCTGCGCTTCCTCTCGAAGAAAAAGAAGGGGAGTGCCGACTACTCGGTCTGCCCTTCGGCCCTCAGTGATGCCGTGCGCAGGCTTGGGGTCGACCCGAACCAGGGTATGTATATGGTGGACGGAAGCGGACTCTCCAGGAAGAACAGCCTGAGTCCTGCCTTTATGTGCAGTTTCCTTTCCGCGATGATGCATTCACCCGCCTGCGAAGCCTTCGCCGGCAGCCTCACCCAGCCGGGCAAGGGCAGCCAGGTGGGGAGGATGCGCGCCGAGGACCAGTCCTGCGCCGCCAGGATATACTACAAGAGCGGTTCCATGGACGGGGTGCGCTGCTACTCAGGCTATGTGGTTCCTCAGGACGGCCTGAAGGAAGACATAATAGTGTTCTCGATAATGGTGAACAACTTCGACTCCAGCCTCCAGTGGAAGGTTATGAGTCAGATAGACAGGATGATGGCGCTCATCGCGCTGGAGAATTGAGGGCCGGGGTCCTGCGTTTTATCTAGCCCTTCGGACGGAGACGGGGAAACGGATCCTGTCGGAGAAGGATCTCGGACGGAGGAGGGGAGACGCATCCTGTTAGAGAAGTCTCTCGGACTGAGAAGGGGCGACCGGCGCTCAGCGCAAATCTGTGAATACGCTGTCGGCCCTGTCGGTATAGATCACGCCTTCGAGATGGTCGCACTCGTGCTGGAATATCACTGCGGCAAAGCCGCTCACGTGCTCCCGTACCACCGCCATGGAAGAAAGGTCCCTGTAGGAAATGTCGATTTCCGGATACCTTCTGACCAGACCCCTTTTGAGCGGGACGGACAGACAACCCTCCGCCCCTATGACCGGCTCGCCATACAGCGAATCGATATGGATATTCGGATAGACCTCGAAAGGTTCGCCCTCCTTGTCCACCCTGCAGACCACCACCAGCCTGTGGTTCACCCCGACCTGCGGCGCCGCGAGACCGACTCCGTCATACCTCGGGTCCTGCACGGTCCTGACCATCCTTATCGCCAGTTTCGCGAAATCCCCCGACTTTAGGTCCGAATCCACGAAATCCCAGCTCGGCTGCCTCAGTATCAGCGAGTCCTCCCTTATGCCGATGTCCAGCACCCTCATCACCGTGTCAGACCTGGCTATTACTCTCCTTTCCCTGAAAGACAGACGCCTGGCGCCAT
>JAEDLE010000079.1 GCA_016295455.1 Bacteroidales bacterium | reverse complement strand
GCTTCTGAGAGCCATATTAGTGTATGAGTTTATTAATACACCGCAAAGGTAGTAAGGATTTTCGAATCTGCAAATTTTTTATTAGAAATTCATAGTCCACCTATGAATTTCCAACACTATGTGCCACACAGGGGGCTGCAGGGTAGATCGGGGTGGGCAGATATTGGAAAAGTTGCAAATCCGTAGGTGGACTACGTTTTTGCAACTTACCGGAAAATGCCTGTATGAGGCTGTATTTTTACTGATGTGCAGGTCTGAGAAGATCGAGCACTACTTTGACTGGGTTGAAGGTCTCGAGAGGGACTTCCACGAAGAGGGTGTTCCAGTCGCTCATCGAGCCGTTCCAGAGACCAGGAAGTTCAAGAGCCTTGAGTTCACGGCCCTGATAGCTCTTGGAGCTGATGAAACCTGCATCCTGGTCGACGTATTCGAGGAGGTTGAACTTTTCTCCCCGGTAGTTCTTGAGGCAGCAGACGAGGTCCACCGGATTGAAATGGGTAGCGGACGACATGCAGGCCATAGCCTGAGGGTTGTTCTTGTCGATCTGCACGCTCTCGAGTATCTGGAGATTGGTGGAACCGTCAGCCGCTTCAACCACATAAGGACCGCCGCCCGGCTCACCCTCGTTCTTCACCATACCGCAGACACGGATAGGCCTGTCCAGCTTCGCCACGAGTTGCGCCTTCCTCAAGGCCGGATCCGCCTGGGCCGGAAGTTTCACGCAGAGTTCCCTGTCAAGGAAAGCCTCAACCTCGTCACAGAGCTTCACGCAGGAGTCGGAAGCAGGGTCCGCCTCCTTCTCAAACGCCTCGAGATATGCGAATATGGCATCGCGCAGCTTCAGAGCCTTGCCCATCAGGACTTTCTTGTAGCGGGCGGTGACTCCGAGCAGCTTTTCTGTAGCCACGTTGTCGATGTTCTTGATCGATACGAGTTCCTCCTCCACGGAATTGAGGTTATGGATGAGCGCCCCGTGTCCGGCAGGACGGAAGAGAAGTTCGCCCGAATCAGTCCTGAACGGCCTGTTTTCGGCATCAACAGCTATGGTATCGGTAGCCTTGTCCTGATAAGTGAAAGTGATGTCATATCGTATGCCGTACCGCTTCTCATACTCGGCCTTCACAGCGGCATATGCCTGCTCGAAAAGCTCCCTATGTTCCGGGGATATGGTGACGACCAGCCTTGCACTGCCGTCCGCATTGCGCATATAGTCCTGAGCCTCAACCAGATGCTCTGCAAGAGCAGTTCTCTTTTCGTCCGGATAGCTGTGGAACAGTATCACTCCCTTAGGCTTGGAGCCATATCCCAGACCCGGTTCACCGAGCACCTTCGAAGCAACGCTCCTGCGGTAATCAGCCGTATCCTCCACCTTGCCGAAAAGTTCCTCCGAATAGAAGGCAAAGCGTTCTATCTGTCCTGCCAGCCTGTGCACAGGACTTCCCGGCTCCACATCCTTGCCGGACTCAAGGGTGGCCAGTCCTGCGAATATGTCCTTGAACATTCTGGAAGCGGCTCCCGATGCAGGAACGAACTTGCACTTTCCGTCGGTACGGGCGCTGTCATAATATGCCAGAGCCTCGTCAGCCTCCTTCTCCCCAAGTACGCATATGCCCCTCTCAGGGGTAGCCGGAGCCACGATCTTCATCCAGGGAAATCCCTTTTTGAACCTTTCGACCTGGGCCTGCGCCGTCTTGACGTCAGAGCCCCTCTGCTCGATCTGTCTTATGTCTTCCTGTGTAAACATATAGTTATTAGATTAGTGTGCCGTACTTATAATATATTACTCGATGTATATTTCGCTGCGGTAGTTGTAGTTCTCGCGCAGCTTCTCGAAATCGCCCGGATTCATCCTGAACATGAAGTCATCGGTGAATATCGGGTAATTATACTGCAGCATCGCGGCTATCTCTCCCTGGGTATGCCCGCGAAAATCCAGCTTGACAGCCTCATTGCAAGGCAGCTCCGCCTTCGGAAAGAAATCATACAGCCGCTCGATACCGAAATAGTGGGCCACAGCTCTCACAGCGTCAGCTGTGCCGTTCTGCTTTCCCTGATAGGAATAGCCCGCGATATGCGGAGTCGCGATGTCCACCATAGCCATAAGCTCACGGTTGATGTCCGGTTCATTGTTCCAGGTGTCTATAATGACGGGACCGAGCCTATATCTGGCATTCATAAGAGCCTGTTCATCAACCACTTCTCCCCTGCAGGCATTGATAAAGAAAGCGCCGTCCTTCATCTTGCGGAAAAAGTCCTTCCCGGCCATGGCCCTGGTATCCGGGTCCAGAGGAACGTGCAGGGTGACTATGTCTGATTCCTCAAGCAGGGTATCAAGGGAACTGAATCCGAAACTACCCTCGGCCGCCTCCCTCGGAGGGTCGTTGAGCAATACCCTGAAACCCAAGGACCTGGCCATGCTCTCAACCCTGCTTCCCACGTGCCCGACCCCGATGATGCCTATGGTGGCATCCTTCAGGCTGATGGCCTTGCGTGCCGCCGTTCCATACAAGGCAGAAAACACATACTGAACCACTCCGTTGGCATTGCATCCTGCGGCATTCCTAACGGTAATACCGTGACTGTCACACCATTGCATATCTATGTGGTCCACTCCTATCGTGGCGGAAGCGATGATTCTCACCGACGAGCCCTCCAACAAGGCAGCATCACAACGGGTCCTTGTCCTGGTGATCAGCGCATCCGCATCCCGGACATCTTCGGCGCAGATGGCGCCACCCTCCCTGTAAACAACTTCGGCATATGGCTCGAACACCCCCTGGAGGAAAGGTATGGCCTTGTCTGCAACTATCTTCATCTCAACACTATGGATTTCACCAAGCCCTTCTCCCTGTCGAAGAGGCTTTCTTTTTCCAGTTCCCTGTTCAGCGCCTTCACAAGTTCCTCCCTCCGGTAATACAGCTGATTTCTGGCCACCGAAGACGAAAGGGTAACGGTCAGCACACCGTCACGGTAAAAACGCCCTATGGTATATGCCGACGCGCCGCTTACCCTGTCCCAGGCATCGGATATGAGCTGGGCATTCATCCTCGTGCCCAGCCCGCGCTTGCGCAGGAAGAGCTTCATAATCTCCTCCATCGGCTCGGCTTCGCGCCTCTCTATCCTGTAGGGCCTGAACATGAATTATTAACCTTATATCATTGCAACTGGGTGAAGTTGCCTTCCCTGGTGTCGAAATACGCCCTGTCCAGGGTTATGCCGTCCACCAGGCCCGTAAGCCTCACCTTGTTGCTGTCAGTTATGAATATCTGTCCGAAATCGCTGCCCGCCACCATCGAGAGCAGGTTCGAAATCCTGCCGTAGTCAAGCTTGTCAAACACATCGTCAAGCAGAAGCATCGGGGCATGGCCGTAATCCTGTTTCATCAGTTCGTACTGGGAGAACTTGAGCGCCACCAGGAAGGACTTCTGCTGACCCTGGGAGCCGCACTTGCGGAGCGGATGTCCGTCCAGCAGGAACTCCAGGTCATCCCTCTGGACTCCTGCGGTGGTGTATTTCAGAACCATGTCCTTCTGGACCGAAGCGGCCAGAAGGCTGCCGAGAGGAGCCTTGTCAAGATCCGATACATACCTGACCGACACCTCTTCCCTGCCCCCGGAAATGAGAGCGTGATATTTCCCCACCATCGGGCAGAGGCGCTCCACGAAAGTCTTCCTGGCCCTGTAGACCGAGTCGGCATATTCCGTCATCCTCTCATCGAAGACCTTCAGAAGGGAAAGGTCCGGACGGTAGGACTTGAGTATCTTGTTGCGCTGCAGGAGCAGGCGGTTATATTGCTGGATATCCGTAAGATAGGCGTGATCCATCTGGGAAAGCACGGCATTGGTGAAACGCCTCCGCTCCTCGCCGGACTCGCTCACGAGCGAGATGTCGGACGGAGAGACCATCACCACCGGAAGCACGCCTATATGATCCGAGACTTTCGCATAAGGTTTGTCGTCCCTGCGGAGTTTCTTCGCTCCCCCGTCCTCCACGGATATGGAAAAGCGGCTGTCAGTGCCGTTCTCCATCGCATATGTGCCGCTGAGGGAGAATGAGTTGCTGCCGTAGCGGAAATTGTAGCGGTCGGAGGACGAGAATGCGCTCTTGGTCATGGAAAGATACCAAATGGCATCCATCAGGTTGGTCTTGCCCTCACCGTTGTTCCCGGAGATACAGTTGATGTTGGGCGAGAACTTGAGTTCCGCCAGCTGGATGTTCCGGAAATCACGGACTACTATTTTTTTCAGCCACGCCATAGTTCAATTGTTCGTTAATTTTTTCAGGCCCTAAGCGGCCCTGGCAGTAAATAAAACC
>JAEDLE010000032.1 GCA_016295455.1 Bacteroidales bacterium | reverse complement strand
ACACGCGTGCAGAATCTTCATAGATAATCCATTCCTGTCTGATTTCGAATCATAATCAATTCGACATCGACGAACCTATAAACTATAGCGCCATAATCATCACATGACTAATATTAACTCATTGGCATATAGCGTTTTGTAAAAACGTAGGTGGACTACGTTTTTACAAAACGCTAATATCCAACATTTTACACATCAACCTTAAGCAAGCTTCAAGGTTACCGTCACCAGCCAGGTCTCATCGACGCAAATAACGGAAAAAGCCCCTCTCCGAAGAAAGGGGCTGTCCGCGGTCTGCGTCGGGAGAAGCCTATATCAGCTGTCCGGGCATAACGAGTATTTCCTTGCAGGGGAAGGACTCATCGAAACGGGCCAAGCCTAAAACAGCTGTCCCGGCAGAACAAGTTTTTCCCTGCATGGGAAGGAATCATCGAAGCGGGCGAAGCCTTCAGGGTCTTCTTCGGCGACAAAATAGCCCTTCGGAGTATGGTAGGTCCCTTCCACGCCATCCAGAAACCCTTTCTTCAGCTCCAGGGCGAGAAAATACGGGACCTCGCTCTCCCTCGGCTCTGCATAATAATGTATATGCAGACTTGAGGCCACAACGAAGCCGGCATGAGCATAGAAAGCTATGTTCCCTTCCATGAATATGGCCCCGTAGCCCAGTTCCCTGGCCCTTTCGATGGCAAAGTTCAGGAGTCTTAGTCCGTAGCCACGGCGCTTGTACCGCGGAGCTATGCTGATAGGGCCAAAAGTCAGGATGGGTATCGTACGGCCGTCATCTGAAATGATTTCGGCACGCGAGAACATCACGTGTCCCATTATGATACCGTCTGTCTCCATCACAAAATCCAGTTCGGGTATAAAGTCGGGGTTGTTTCGGTAGAGATGCAGTACGTAATGTTCAGTACATCCCGGACGGTAAACGTTCCAGAAAGCCTCTCTGGTAAGGCATTCCACCTCACGGTGGTCAGATTCACGCTCAAGGCGGATGATAGTATTATGATTCATTTTTGATTCGGATATTATTGTTATTTCAGGTCCCGACATGGCGGAACACAGTTTCAAGTGATTTGAAAAGAGACAAGTACAACACTACTCAGCCTGAAGATTCAAGCTGAGCCGTTCACAAATTCCCGCATCCCCGCCGGTTCATACCGGCAGGGATGCTAAAGAACAATATCCGATTTGAAATTACGCATCCAAAATTATTAGCATCGCAAATATAACAAATGTTTCCGAACAGTCAATAAGCGGATTCAAACGAATATGCAGATGCCGGGGATGCCCCTGACCCTATTCTATCCCGAAACAATGCTCGTCGGCATATTCCCGGAGGATGGCAAGACGGAGAGTCTTTTCTGTCAGGTTGTACATCGATGACCACTGGGTCATGGAGGTAATCTCTTCCGTAGGAGGCTGTGACACGTTCTTGAGCAGGGTCATCGCATCATCTTCGCTCAAGGTATAATTATTGGCTTGAAGAGTGTTGCGCATAGTCTCATAGCGGGCCTTGCCGTGGTTGGAACCCCAGCCGTCAGTCGTACCTACCATAGTTGGCGAAACGTAGAAATTGGTGACGCAGCGGAGCGTGTCATTTCCTCTCAGGGTCTCCCTGACGCAAGGATTCTCATGCACTCCGTCATAGGTGTATTCAACTATCGCATAGTCACCTGTGGCATCAGCCATAAAGAAATGGTAGCTGCTGCGTCCGGTGCTTTCCATATTGATGTCATACTCATCGAGCATATCCAAGGCTTCCTTGACGGTGGATGCCCTGTCCAGGAGCATCCTCATCGCGACTGTGGTGGAAATAGGAGTCTTGTTGCGTTCCTGTTTCGCAGGGGTCTCGTTCAAGGCAAGGACGCCGATTGCAAAGCCATCCTCATTTACACCGTCAAGCAGGGCATAAGGGAGAGCCATCATCATTGAGAGGTCCTTGTCCTTTTCCTCATAGAAACCCTGTCCGAAACCAAGATGCATACCGTCAACCATAGAAATGGATTTCTTGCCACCCTCAGGGGCGGTATGGACGATGATTGCGGCAGTAGGCAGATATGTAGTCCTGTCCTCGGTGGAATGCCTGTAGTCGTAGTTGCGTCCCATAAGGAAATCATGGCCATCCCTCTCAGGCACGGCAAACACACTGCATCCGGCTCCGAAATCCACTTCCGGTGCCTTTGTTCCCAGTTCATCATACAGAAGATATGCTACATACTGGAAAAGGTCGTTAACAGAGGTTTTCCCGGAGGCAAGAACCTTGTCAAGTTTATAATCCTCAGTGTAATAAAGTTCGTAAAGCCGTCCGTTTCCGTCGAGATTTCTGAGCGAGTTGATCATCTCGACCTTTGCCGGATCGGAAATGTAAGCGGTCTTCTTCAGTGTAGACTCCTTCTCACATGAAGAGACAATGACTGCAGACGTCAGGGACAATGCAGACAATAACGTAAATAATCTCAATCCTTTCATGAAATAAACAATTTTGATAGGTATGGCGAGGATACCCTCAACGTGTAAAATTAGCCAAATCCGGGCGTCTTGCAAACTGATACCCGCGTGTTTTTACAGCCAGGCAATAATTTGACGTATGGTAAAGAGATGTTCGCAAACGCTGCGCTGACATCTGCTTTCGCGCTCATCCACTCATATCCTGCCCTGACGCCACCTGGCCGGGGAACAGCCCTCCCTCTCGCTGAATGTCCTGGAGAAATGGCTCAATGAGAGGAAGCCGGCAGATTCCGAAACCTCCTGTATCTTCATCTGCGGATTCTGTGTCATCAGATTCTTGGCATATTCGATGCGCATCCCGATGATCCAGTCTCGGAATGTCATCCCGTAAACCCTGTTGATGTGTTCCGAAAGATAGGTGCGGTTGGTGCACAGTTGAAGCGAGAGCTGGTTCAAGGTAATGCCCGGGGTCCTGTATCCCTCATTGGCAACCCAGACTCCGATACGGCTGGAGATATCCGTATGTACGGTCCTGGCTCCTGCGGTCTCCTCCGGCACGGGCACGGACTCATCCACATCTTTTTCCTCATCGATTGCCCGTTCCACATCCTCGTGGAAGAAAAGATAATTCTGATAGCAGCAATATAGATATATAAAGAAAGGAACGGCAGACAGCAGCCAGATAAAGACAAAGCGGTCCGGAAGAAAGGTCAGCAGGCCGCATCCGATTCCGAAGATGATCGCCCACCAGGTAAAGACCGACATCCAGCGTATATAAGCCCCTATGTCGTCAGAACGGGTATTGGCAAAGAGCCTTGTGGCCCTTTTGTACCTGCTCAGAATCTGATACGACAAATACAGCCCGTATGCCACCAGACATCCCGCCATCAGCGCCAGTGCACAGGATCTGGCAGGATCCCTGAGAAAACCGACGCCGACAGCAAGCAGGGAATATGCCAACCAGAGCAGAAGGTGGGTCATGAATCGGGTCCTGTTCAGGGACGCCCTGTCGAGCAGAGCCGTCATTGCCGATGCGAAAAGCCAATAGGCCAGGAAGTACGTCGCCATATTCAGAAGAATTGTGGCAGTCAGGTTGGTCATCCTGATGTTCCAGACGAAATGAATGGTATAGTTGACCGCAAGGACAAGCAGGGCCGAACCCATTATCCGGCGAGAAAGGAGATAGTTCGAGTTGTATCTAGTCCGTGGAACCCGCGCAAGCAGCATATGAAAGCCAAAGAAATAGACCAGCGGCAGTGCGACAAACAGCGAGCAACGGTATAATGTCAAATTCATCGTTTTCCCGTTTTCAGCACTGCTAATTTATGGAAAAAGTCTGATTTGGACAAACCCTCGTACCTGATTGCAACAAAAAAGATTCCTCGCGATTCAACGCAAGGAACCTTCTGTCTTCCCACGGAAAATGTCTTCAGGTCAGGCTACTGTGGTCCCGGCCTTGTGCTTCAGGTTCAATTCATGGAGTTTGCAATGAAATTGTCCAGGTCAGACTTGAGGATGTCCCCGTCCAGACAGATGAATACGGTCTCACAGTCTTCCCGGCTGAGCATCACAAAACTCTTCACATAATCACCTTCGGTCACGCTCATCATCTTCACGGTGCTTCCCTCGTCCTTAACCTCCATCAAAAGCTCGTACGTCTGCGAAGATAGCATACGTTGCACCTCCGCACTGACACTCTCGGCAATATCACCATCCGACACTTCTATCAGGTAAAAGCCCTTCATAGACTTGATAAGAGGTGCCAGATCCTCTCCTTCAACCATATCTTCAAGAGGCAGGCTGCCCATCATCCTGAACATGGCCGGAGAAATGTAGACACCCGTGACTCCCGGCTTTCCGGAATACTTCCTGTAAATTGACTCACCGTTGTGGGCGAACATTGCAACTGCCATCAGAATGGCGATTGCCGTTACAATAATCTTTTTCATATTCAATTATTTTTTTCTGATTATTTCTTCCATTGTTTCAAATGAACGGTCAGCCATTTCCCGGCCCCTGTCCACTGCAGCAACGCCCTTGCGCATATTCAGTCCGACCTGTCCGAGAACTTCCTGGACCATTGCATATGCCAACTCCGGATCGTCGAAGGTGTCGACCGGCGCATTCCTGCCCCGAATCTGCATCAGCCCTGCTAATATGAATACCTGCAGACAGACAGCCGCCGTGCATATGCCGTAGATGATACGCCTCCTTTCGTGACGTTCAACAGCCCTGTCCACCAACTCCAATGAATCGATGACTCCGTCCAGTCCAGCCTTGAGGTCCTCCGGCACAGGAACGCCCGTGTCGTCGGCGATACGTTCCAGTTCCTCAAGATTCATTTTTTCGATTTCCTCTATGCTTTTCATTTTCTGCCCAACTTGTTTTTCAATTGTTTCCTGGTAGTGCTCAGCATAACTCTGAGGCTTAACTCCGGTATTCCGGTAATCTGCGATATCTCGCTGTATGCCATTCCTTTGACAAGTCGCAGTTTGATCAGTTTCCTCTGCTTTTCACTGAGCCCTGACATCGCTGAGGCAAGCCTTCTGACAGTCTCCTCAGTCTCGAGAGCCCGGTCAGCCGCTGCGCTTCTGTCTTCAAGCGGGAGCGACTCATCCATGGTCTCGGCCCTGACCACCGCAGCATGCCTGACCCTGTCCAGACAGAGATTCCTGAGTATGGTCATCGCATATGCCGCAGGATTGGCCATCGTAGCCACCGAGGGTATCTTCCACAGCCTGATGAAGAGATCCTGGACTGCGTCACGGGCATCCTCCCGGTTCTCCAGGATATGGTAGGCCACCCTGTAGAAGCGTTCCGAATGCGGCATCCAGAAGTCCCTGAATTCTTCCCTGTCCATCAGCAGCCCTCAACTATGGATCCGACCGCCTCCATCGGGATGCATCCGCTCAGCACCACCATAAAGCCTTCCTCACCGTATATGACCATGTCGCTGAGATTGCTCCCGTCGGCGGAAACCACGCCATAAATGGACAGATGTTCCTCGGAATCATTGACTTCCATCAGAAGTTCCGAACCTTTCAGGTGACGTTCCACATCCCGGCAGAACGCGGCCTTGTCCGTTTCGCGGGCAGACTCGAACTCAACTACTATCACCTTCTTGAGTCCTTTCACAAGGGCGGCCGCCATCTGGGCGTCTTCGTCACCGTCAGCACCGGCCCTGACCGCAAACCCGGCCAAGGAAAGGCCAAGACGCCCTATGGATATGGCCTCGAAGCCTTCTTTGTACCTGTACTCCCTGATCGTGGAGCACAAACTGCTGACATTGAGCCGTCTGGCGTCAAGCGCGAGCGATGACAGGATCAAGCCGGCTACCAAGATGCACACTAACTTCTTCATACTTTTCAACTGGGATATATGCCAAACAAAATCATCGGGACCGTTCTTTGCGGCCGCCACAATGATGACGGAAACGGTCCCGTTTTGTTAAACATAATTTTTTGAAAATATTTCAGGCAGACGAAATTCCGGCTGATTCAAAGGCTTTCCCTGCCACGGGAGGTCTTCTTGCCGAACAGCCTGTCAAGCACGACTGCAATGGCCCCGTCTCCTGTCACGTTGCAGGCCGTGCCGAAATTGTCCATGGTGATGTAGAGGGCTATCATCATGGCCTGTTCCTGCTCGCCGAAACCCAGCATCGAGGACAGTATGCCAAGGGCAGCCATAATCGCTCCGCCCGGCACACCCGGGGCCGCAACCATCATCACACCCAGCATCATTATGAAGCCCAGGAACATACCGAAATTGAAACTCATTCCCTGCATCATCATCAGGGCTATGGCGCAGGCCACTATCTTGAGAGTGCTTCCGGAAAGGTGTATGGTGGCGCACAGAGGCACCGAGAAGCCCGAAATCTCAGGGCTGACACCATTCTTGCGGGTCTGCTCGAGCGTGACCGGAATGGTCGCCGCCGAAGACGAGGTACCCAGCGCGGTGAAATACGCCGGCATCATATTCAGAAGCATCCGGAACGGATTCTTGCGGGCGAGGGCGCCGGCGATGCAGTACTGGAAAATGAGCAGGAATATGTGCATCGCGAATATGACCCCGATGATGGCCATGAAGACCATCAGCACTCGCATCACCTGTCCCGTGTGGGTCATGCTCAGGAAGACGCCGTAGATATAGACAGGCAGCAGAGGTATGATGACCACCTCTATGGTCTTGACTATTATATCGTTGAACTCATCCGCCATCTTTTTCATATATGGCGAGGCGAAGAAGGCTATGCCCAGTCCGAGCATGAACGACAGCACCAGCGAAGTCATCACCTCCATCATTGGAGGTATGCTGATGGTGAAATACGGGTCCACGGTCGCTGTCAGCTCCGCCATATCCACACCCTGCCCGCTGTCTATCAGATGCGGGAATATGGTGACGCTCGTCAGATAGGAGAAGCAGCCGGAGAAGACCGTATCCAGATATGCAATAAGGACGGTCACCAGCAGTATCTTGCCCGCAGACTTGCCTATGTCGGCGATTGCAGGAGTCACCAGGCCCAGGATTATCAGCGGAATCAGGAATTGCAGAAGATTGCTGAATATGGCATTGAAGGTCGCGGCTATGCGTACGAGCCACTGAGGGAAAAAGAGGCCTGTGAGCAGTCCCGCGGCTATGGCTATGATGATGCGGGGCAACAGTCCGATCTTGATTTTCTTCATACAGACAGGCAATTTGGCGCAAGTTAGCAAAAAACGGCATATTCAATAGTGAGATAGCGTTGACATTTTGTGTTTTTTTGTTAAATTTGCTCCGTAGCTTTGTTTGAAAGTAATGCTCGAAGAAATCAGGAAGGAATTCGAAACGCTGGTCTCGCTCTATGAGAAAGAGAGGGAGGCACGCGTTAGGCTCTCTTCCAAGCTTGAAGAAAACAGGCAGGAGAACGAAGCGCTCAGGAAGCGGATTATCGATCTGGAAAGGACTGTAGACAATCATACGCTTGCTGAAGCTTTCACGGCGGTGTCCGAAGACCACGACGCCGCAAAGGAGAAGATATCAAAACTCATCAGGGAGATGGACAGATGCATTTCCCTTCTGGAGAAATAGTATATGGGCCAGAAGATAACCATAAAGATAGCGGAACAGGAGTACGTGATGAACGCACCGACACCAAGGGACGAGGAGGATATCCGTCTTGCGGCATCCGTGATTAACAGGAAGATCAGCGGCTACATCACGAAATATCCCGGAAGGCAGATGACGGACATATTGTCCTTTGTCGCCCTGAACGAAAGCATAAGCAGCATTGCCCTCCAGAGAAGGCTGAACGCCGTGAAGGAAGAAGCCGACACTCTCAGGAAGGATATGGGGAACTACATAGAAGAAATGGAAAAATAGCCGTCAACCCGGAAGCTGAAAACAACACGTTCATCCGAACCGGGTTTACTGGCGTCAGCAAAGACAGGCCAAGGTTACCTTAGGGGATCGTCCCTGCGACGACGATGGATTTCTGAACTGATACCGAGCCCAAATCTTGCAATATTAGATTTTTCTGACTGCAGGTTGACGGTGTTTTTCCTATTATACTGACAGACCATCCGAATCCTTGACGGACTGATGGTCTGTCTTTTACGTTGAACCAATTATACTAAAACTCTAAATAAAGAACACATATGAATCTTATATGGTTGCTTGTAGGTATCTCAATCGGCGCAATAGTCGGGATTGCAATCTACATAGTCGTTTACAGGATAGTGCTCAAGGGCAGGAAGGAACAGATCATTGAAAAGGCCGAACTTGAAGCCGAGAACATCAAGAAGGAAAGGATACTCCAGGCCAAGGAGAAATACCTCCAGCTCAAGAGCGAACACGAGAAACAGGTTGCCGAGAAGAACAGCCAGATCAAGGAGATAGAAATCAGGCTGAAGCAGAAGGAGAACACCCTCAACCAGCAGAACGACAACGTGCAGAAGAAGCTCAGGGACCTGGACAACACCAAGGCCAGCCTCAATGCCCAGAAGGAGAAACTCGAGAAGAAAGCCGAGGAATATGAGCAGCTCAGCCAGGAAGCCAACAGGCAGATCGAGAGCATAGCCGGCCTGAGTGCCGCAGAAGCCAGGAACATCCTGATGGAGAACATGAAGGCAGAAGCCAGGAGCGAAGCTCAGGCTTACATCAACAACGTGATGGACGAGGCCCGGCTGAATGCTAACAAGGAGGCCAAGAGAATAGTTATCAACACTATACAGAGAACAGCGACCGAGACTGCCATCGAGAATGCGGTGACCACCTTCCCTATCGAGAACGACGAGATCAAGGGCAGGATCATCGGACGCGAAGGAAGGAACATCAGGGCCCTGGAGGCTGCAACAGGCGTGGAGATAGTCGTGGACGACACCCCGGACGCAATCTTCCTGTCAGCCTTCGACCCGGTCAGGAGAGAGGTTGCCAGACTTGCCCTGCACCAGCTCGTGATAGACGGAAGGATACATCCTGCACGCATAGAGGAAATCGTGGCGAAGGTCTCAAGGCAGCTTGAGGAGGAGATACTCGAGACAGGAAAGAGGACCTGCATAGACCTGGGCATACACGGAATGAGCATGGAACTTGTCAAGCTCATAGGAAGGATGAAATACCGCTCATCTTACGGACAGAACCTGCTCCAGCACTCACGCGAAGTTGCAAACATCTGTGCCATAATGGCTTCAGAGCTGGGACTCAATCCTAAGATAGCCAAGAGGGCCGGACTGCTCCACGATATAGGCAAGGTTTCAGACAACGAGGACGAACTTCCTCACGCCCTGCTCGGAATGAAGATAGCCGAGCAGTACAAGGAGAAGCCTGAAATCTGCAACGCAATCGGAGCCCACCACGAGGAAATCGAGATGACATCCATCATATCCCCTCTCGTAATGGTCGGAGACGCAATTTCAGGCGCAAGGCCGGGAGCAAGACGCGAGGTCATCGAGAGCTACATCAAGCGCCTCAAGGGCATGGAGGAACTCGCCGCATCTTATCACGGAGTGACGAAGAGCTACGCCATTCAGGCAGGCCGTGAACTCAGGGTGATAGTCGGAGCGGAGGAAGTCTCCGACGAGCAGGCTGCAGCGATGTCATCGGACATAGCGAGAAAGATACAGAACGAAATGACCTACCCGGGACAGGTAAAGATCACCGTCATAAGGGAAACGAGGTCAGTGGCTTATGCAAAATAAAACCCGGAATAACTATACAGATTGACATATATGCGCAAAATACGCGGATTTATTACCATCGTGACGGCACTCCTGCTGAGTGCTGTCACTTTGTCTTCACAGGCGCCTGACGCGACCGTGGACTGGTCCGTGAAGAGCCGCCCTGCAGGAGACAGACTGCAGGAGCTGGTCTTCAGCGGAGACATCACCGAGGGCTGGCACATCTACAGTACCAAGGACCCGATATCAGCCTCCAGCTTCGACGTGGACGGGGGAGAAGGCTACGAGATTGCCGAGCCGCTCCATGATCTGGATACCCCGTATGAAGAGGGCGGAAACCTCTGTTTCGAGCACAGTGCAAGCTTCGGGATGAAGGTCAGGCTCACGCAGGAAAGAGCCGTCGTCAGGGGTTACCTCACCTGGATGGCCTGTCGCAACGGACTCTGCACCCAGCAGGAAAAACTCATCGAAATAGAGCTCAAAAACGAGATTAACAAAAATGTTATAGGTAATAACACCAATGTTACATCTCCTGAAAATGAGGATGTTATAACCTCAAGCGCAGAAGACGGCAAAAAAGCGGAGGGTTCCCTCTGGGCTCTGATACTCGAGGCCATACTCTGGGGGTTTGCGATGCTTCTCACCCCTTGCGTCTTCCCTATGGTGCCAATGACGGTGTCCTTCTTCGTGAAAGGATCAGCCTCTCCGGCACAGGGCAGGTTCAAGGCAATGATGTACGGCCTGTTCATCGTACTCCTCTACACCCTTCCGATAACGGTGATCATAGCGGTGACCAGGATAATCGGAGGAGATGCTGTGACCGCGGACATCTTCAACTGGCTCTCTACCCACTGGCTGCCGAACATCATATTCTTCATCATATTCATGGTGTTCGCGGCTTCGTTCTTCGGGGCATTCGAGATCACCCTGCCTTCGTCCATGGTGAACAAGAGTGACAGCAAATCCGGAAAGGAAGGTCTTGCAGGCGTGTTCTTCATGGCCCTCACCCTCGTGCTGGTGTCCTTCTCGTGCACGGGTCCCATAGTGGGCACGGTGCTCATCAAGTCCACCCAGGGCCAGTTCTGGACCCCTATGGTGACCATGCTCGCCTTCTCCGTGGCCTTCGCCCTGCCTTTCACCATACTCGCCCTCTTCCCTTCCCTCCTGAAGAAGATGAAGAACGGAAGCTGGCTGAACTCGGTGAAAGTTGTGCTCGGATTCATAGAGATAGCCCTCGGATTCAAGTTCCTCAGCACCGCCGACCAGACCTACCACTGGGGCCTGCTCGACAGGGAAATCTATCTTGCCATATGGATAGTCACCTTCTCTCTGCTCGGCCTCTATCTTCTGGGCAAGCTCAAGTTCCGCAACGACGATCCGGGCGAGAAGCCTCTCACCGTGTTCAGGCTCGGACTCTCTATAGCAGTCTTAAGTTTCGTCGTGTATATGGTTCCGGGCATGTGGGGTGCGCCCCTGAAGGCCCTCTCGGGCTACCTTCCGCCGCTCAAGACCCAGGATTTCATAGTCTACAGCCAGGCTGACGGCCTGCCTGCGGTATCAGAAAGCTCCCGCAGGACTCAGGAGAATGAATATGGCCTCAGCCTACCGCTGGGGCTGGACGGGTATTTCACCCTTGAAGAGGGACTTGAAGCCTCGGTAAGGGAAGGAAAGCCTGTATTTGTGGACATTACGGGCCACGGATGCGTGAACTGCAGGGAGATGGAGCAGAGGGTCTGGAGCGACCCGAAAGTGCTTGAAATGCTCAGGAATGACTATATCATAGTCGCTCTCTATACCGACGACAAGACCAAGCTCAAGGAAGAGGACTGGATAAGCGACGCAAGCGGCCGCGTTTACAAGGACATAGGCCGGAAGAACTCATACATAGTCCGCACCCGCTTCAACGTCAATGCCCAGCCGAACTACGTGCTGCTCGACTCCGAAGGCAGGCAGCTCTCCGATGTAAGGGGCTACGACCTTTCGGTCGAAGGATTCGTGGACTTCCTGCAGAAAGGACTTGAGGAATATGCCGCCAGATAAGCGGCGCCATATAGCCGGAAACGGCATCAGTGCAGGCTTCTGTGCTGCGAACGTCTGAAAAGCTTCTCGTTTTCGAGGAGCTTTTCCTTTTCACTTTCAGGTATGCAGAACGACTTGAATCTTTCCCAAAGATAAGAAACTGCAACTTCCGATGGATGAAGCATATCCTCAGCATAGAACCTGTAGTCGCGAAGCTCGTCGTCAAGGATTTCGTATGCCGGGAAATAGTCAGTCCTGGCGGGGTTCGAGGCAAGGGTGCCGTCAAGGGCGAGCAGGAGGGTCGCCTTGCTCAGTCGGTTGCCGTGAGCCCCGTCCTTGAGGTGCCTCACGGGACTTACGGTGAAGATGAACTCCTTGTCCGGATTCCGCTTTACCATCAGGTCCAGGAGCAGTTGGGTCTCCTGCACCGAAAGCCTGTAACGGCTGAATTCAGCGGCCGGACGCTTCAGGCAATTGGAGACGGTCTCTCCGTTTTCGTTGAATCTGTAACACCAAGCAGTTCCGAGAGTTACAATCACTTTATTACAGCGCTTATAGAAGTCAGCAGCCTGATCCAGGGACGCGTTGGCATATTCCAGAAAAGAGGCTTCGTCCGCACGTGCGAAGGAGGTGTGGTGCGAGAAGGAGCAGACGAGTCCGGCGCCGGCTCCCATAGGGACGCAGTCGGATGGGCCGAAGGGTATGCCGGAGGCGAGCCTCTGCAGGGAGTTGCAGATGGAGACGGGGTTGTAGAGCGTGCCGAACGGGTTGACGCAGACGTCGAAGGCCGCGTTTTTGAGTTTCGTGCCGATGTTGTCGGCAAAACAGCTCCCGACGACCAGTATCCTGTCGTCATATCCCATATCAATCCTGCTTCTGACTTCCTCCACAGGGGTCTGCAACTTGATCATACGCTCGAGTTACGCAAGTAAAAAATATATCCTCGAATTGTGCACTTGCGAAAGGTAAAAATTTCCGTTTTTCACCAGTTAAACGCAAGTCATCATGTCTTTGTCGGCAAAATTAACTAATTTTGTCTTCATACCAACTGCGTATACCATGAACCACCATAGACTTTTCCCGGCCCTGGCCATAGTTCTGGCCCTGGCGTCCTGCAACCGCTTCCGCCCGGAAGACGGCGTCCACACCCTCCACGTGCTCACGACCAACGACGTGCACGGTTCCTGGTTCGACTCTTCCTATACGGACGGGACGTCCAGGACTTCCCTGCTGGCCGCAAAGACCGTGACAGACAGTGTGAAAGCCCTGGCCGGCGCATCGGATGTACTGATGTTGGACGCCGGAGACTGCCTCCAGGGCGACAATGCGGCATATTACTTCAACTATGTCGACACCCTAAGCCCGCATCTCTTCACGAAGCTCGTCTCACGTCTGGGATATGATGCCGTGGTTGTCGGCAATCACGACGTGGAGACAGGGCATCCGGTATATGACAGGGTGAATCGCGAGCTCGAGGACTGCGGCATTCCTTTCCTCGCCGGAAACGCGGTAAGGACAGACAACGGAAAGCCGTATTTCCGGAAATATGCCACTTTCATCAAGGCGGGCGTAAAGGTGCTCGTGCTGGGCTACACAAATCCCAACATAAAGGCCTGGCTAGACGAGAAGCTTTGGGAAGGCATTGATTTCAAGTCACTTATCCCTCTCGTACAGGAAGACGTGGACAGGATAGTTGCCAAGGAGCAGCCTCAGGTGGTGATAGTCGCCGCCCATTCGGGAACCGGCCAGGGCGACGGCAGCGTGCTCGAGAACCAGACACTCGACCTCTTCCGCTCCCTCAAGGGCGTGGATATGGTGATAGGCGCGCACGACCACAGGCCTCTGGTGATGTCCGAAAACGGAATGGTCCTGCTCAACAGCGGCAGCAACGCCAGAATGGTCGCCCACGGAACCATATCCGTGGAAACCAAGGGCGGCAAAATTGTCTCCAAGGAATATGGCGCCGAATTGCTGGAGGTGCGCAAGGACAGGGTGGATCCTGCCCTGAGGGAGGAGTTCAGGGAGGATTACGAGGCCGTCAAGGCCTTCACTCTCAAGCCGGTAGGCAAACTGGGAGTGGATCTTGTTACGCGCGATGCCTTCAAGGGTATGTGTCCTTATCTCAACCTCATCCACACCATAGGGCTGCAGATGGCGGAGGTTTCGATTGCCGCTCCCCTCACCTTCAACAAGACCGTGAACAAGGGCACGCTCATCTACAACGACCTCTTCACCATATACCCGTTCGAGAACCAGCTCTTCGTGATTAAGCTCAGCGGAGACGAGCTGAGGCGTTATCTGGAGTATTCGTATGACGGGTGGATTCAGACGGTTCCGGACCCTGTGGCGACAGCCAAAGGCCTGAATGACAGCCACGTGCTCAAGATTGCCCCTCAGGGGGAGAGCCGCAACGGGTTGCAGCGCTGGTCCTTCGTCAACCAGTCCTTCAACTTCGACGCCGCTGCTGGTCTGTACTACACCGTGGACGTCACCAAGCCTTACGGAGAGAGGGTTCAGATCACTGCGATGGCCAACGGAAGCGAATTCGACGCCGACAGGGAATACACAGTGGCAATGACCTCGTACAGGGCAAGCGGAGGCGGTGACATACTCAGGGCAGGAGTCGGAATCGAGGATGTCAACAGCCGCATAATCAGCAAGAACGCCGAATACAGGAACCTCATCTACGACTATCTCGTGGAGCACTCCGGCATATACCCCGAGGTCATAAACGACAGCAAAGTGATTGGCGGCTGGCATTTCGTGCCGGAGGCAGAAGTTGCCACTATCATCGACAGGGACCTTGCCCTGGTGCTCGGCAGATGACTTTTCCATCATAATTTGTCCAACTCAGACAAACTTTGACTATGTTTGGAGATATGCGGACTTTTTTATGACAACTTGTCCCCGAAACGGTCACATTGTCCATTTTCAGGTCGGCATATTCAAGAAAAAAAGGATTGGCATCTGCTTTGAGGTATGGTGAGCTGCGCCCCCGGAGGGCGAGTATAATTGAATAAGAACTTTAAACACTGACATCATGTTACCAAGCAGAAAAATCTATATGGGCATTACCGGAGCGGCTCTGGTAGCCCTCGGCATCATCTGCATATGCAATCCGCTGTCCACCGTGATATCCCTGGCGTGGATAATCGGCATCATCACCATTTTTTCAGGTATCGCCACCCTGCTCAACTGGATCAGCCTCAAGTCCTATTTCCCGCAAAGCGGAAGCATACTCCTGTCTTCGGTGCTCCAGATAATCATAGGCATAATCTTCCTCAGGCACGACCTGGCTCTTGCCGCCATAATACCCGTCATATTCGCGCTGTTCCTCATCATGGAGGGTGCTAACCTGGCGATCCGTTCGTTCGATTACCGCAAGATAGGCTTCAGGATGTGGTGGATGAACCTGGCGCTCGGTCTGTTGTCGGCCGTGCTCGGTTTTCTCTCATTCAGCGTGCCGGGAGTCGGAGGACGGACGCTCAGCCTCTGCATAGGCATAGGCCTGATGGTGGTCGGAATGGTCTATTTCGTGGCTCTCTTCGCGATAAACCGCTTCGAGAGGAAACTCAACAGCAATCCTTGGGTGGACGAACAGTAGGTTGTTCCATTTTTTGAGTATATTTGCGTGATGTTTCCGCGACTGCGGCCGCGGCAGCTTGAAACTCAAATAACCATATACAGGAATATGACACTCATTGAAAGCATCATCGCACGTGCGAAGTCGAACAGGCAGCGTATCGTGCTTCCGGAGTCACTTGAAGAGCGCACTCTGACCGCGGCGGACATGGCTCTTGCCGACGAGATCGCGGACATCATCCTCATCGGCAACTCTG
Source organism: Bacteroidales bacterium (assembly GCA_016295455.1). Lineage (GTDB taxonomy): Bacteria > Bacteroidota > Bacteroidia > Bacteroidales > UBA932 > Cryptobacteroides. Next base: position 7,943 of record JAEDLE010000032.1, on the reverse strand, counting down.
ACGAAATCCACGCGCTTGCCGACAAACTCGGACTCAAGCACATCTCCAAGGCCACCATCATAGACCCGGCTACCAGCGAGAAGACCGCTGAATATGCCAAACTGCTCTATGAGCTCCGCAAGAACAAGGGCATGACCGAGGAAAAGGCTGCCCAGCAGGTACTTGACCCTCTCTATTTCGGTTGCCTCATCATCAAGAGCGGAGATGCCGACGGACAGATCAGCGGTGCTCTCTCCACTACCGGCGAGACCCTCAGGCCTGCGCTCCAGATCATCAAGTGCGCCCCGGGCATCAGCTGTGTCAGCGGTGCGATGCTCATGATCACCCGGACTCCTCAGTATGGAGAGAACGGTGTGCTCGTGATGGGCGATGTTGCCGTGACTCCTATGCCTGACGCTTCACAGCTCGCACAGATTGCAGTCTGCACAGCTCAGACCGCAAAGAGCGTGGCGGGAATAGCAGAACCGAAGGTGGCCATGCTTTCTTTCTCCACCAAGGGCTCAGCCAAGCACGAAGTTGTGGACAAGGTGGTTGAGGCCACACGTCTTGCAAAGGAACTTGCCCCTGACCTCAAGATTGACGGCGAACTCCAGGCTGATGCTGCCCTCGTTCCTTCAGTAGGCCAGAAGAAGGCTCCGGGTTCAGAAATCGCAGGTCACGCAAATGTACTCGTGGCTCCTTGCCTCGAGGTCGGAAACATAGGCTACAAGCTTGTACAGAGGCTCGGCAACGCCGACGCCATCGGACCTATCCTCCAGGGTATCGCCCGTCCTGTCAATGACCTGAGCCGCGGCTGCTCGGTTGACGACATCTACAAGATGGTTGCAATCACCGCCTGCCAGGCTATGGACGCAAAATAATCTGATGCAGGTAATTTTCGACTGAACCGTAAACGGCGGAACCAATAAAAAACCGGCTGATTATGAAGAGATCAGCCGGTTTCTGTCATTCAGTGCCAGGCTATTTCCTGAAGCCTCTCATGCGCTGCTGGAGTCCTCCGGTCATGGCCGCCTTCATCACCTTCCTGGTGCCCTCAAACTGCTTGAGCAGCCTGTTCACTTCAGGAACGGTGGTGCCTGAGCCGTCGGCTATCCTTTTCTTGCGGCTTCCGTTGATCACATCCGGATGTTCCCTCTCGTATGGGGTCATCGAAAGTATCATGGCCTCCACGCTCTTGAAAGCGTCGTTATCAATATCCACGTCCTTGATGGCCTTGCCCACGCCAGGTATCATCGAAGCCAGATCCTTGATGTTGCCCATCTTCTTGATCTGCTGGATCTGATTGTAGAAATCCATCAGGGTGAAATTGTCCTTGGCAAGTTTCTTCTTGAGTTCCCTGGCCTGAGTCTCGTCAAACTGCTCCTGGGCTTTCTCGACGAGGCTGACCACGTCTCCCATACCGAGTATACGGTCGGCGATACGTGCAGGATGGAAGACATCCAGCGCCTCCATCTTCTCTCCGGTGGACACGAACTTGATAGGCTTGCCCACGACGGCCTTGATGGAAAGGGCCGCACCGCCTCTGGTGTCACCGTCCATCTTGGTCAGCACGACGCCGTCGAAATCCAGCCTGTCGTTGAAAACCTTGGCCGTCTCCACAGCATCCTGACCGGTCATCGCATCGACCACGAACAGGGTCTCGGTAGGCTGAATGGACTTGTGCAGGGCGGAAATTTCATCCATAAGTTCCTGATCCACAGCAAGACGTCCGGCAGTATCGACTATGACCACCGAATACCCCTCGGCCTTTGCCTTCGCAACGGCAGCGTTCGCTATGCGTATGGGATCCTTCTCCCCCTCTTCGGAATATACAGGCACGCCTATCTGCTCGCCCAGCACCTTGAGCTGGTCAATCGCCGCAGGCCTGAAGGTGTCGCAGGCTGCGAGGAGAACCTTCATGCCTTTCTTGCTCTTGAGGTTGAGCGCGAGCTTGCCGGAGAAAGTGGTCTTACCCGAACCGTTCAGACCTGCCACCAGGACCACTCCCGGATTGCCCTTGACGTTGACCTCGCAGGACGAGCCACCCATAAATGCTGCAAGCTCATCGTGGACTATCTTGACCATCATCTGCTGAGGCTTGACCGCAGTCAGGACGTTCTGTCCCAATGCCTTGGTCTTCACCCTGTCGCAGAAATCCTTCGCCACCTTGTAGCTGACGTCCGCGTCAAGCAGAGCCTTGCGGATGTCCTTGACGGTCTCCGCCACGTTGATTTCAGTTATCTTTCCTTCTCCCTTGAGGATCTTGAACGACCTCTCAAGCCTTTCCTGCAGGTTCTCAAACATACACAATAAACGATTAGAATTGCAAAATTAGCAAATTCCTTTCTAATTTCACGCAATAAAAGACCACGTTATGACCACGACCGGCTTAAACACAAAACTTCAGTTCCTCAGATTCATATTCCTCGGAATATGGCGACCTTCCTCCCGGCGGAGCCAGGGCAGGACGGACTTCTCTTCCCTCTCCCGGAAAATCGGCATATGGCTGGGCTTATGGCTGGGCGGCCCCGACGGCAGCCTCCGATGGCGTGACTTCAGCCTGGAGCAGCTGTCGGGGCACACCGGCATATCCCAGGGAGAATTGCGCAAACTCTTCCAGCTCTGCATATGCAGCGATTTCAGGCTGTGGAAGACCTCCAGGAGGATGGCCCTGGCGAAGAACCTGCTCGCCTCGGGGATGACTGCTCAGGAAACTGCGGACAGGTGCGCATATACAAGTCTTCCGAACTTCGTCCGCCAGTTCGAAAGAGCCGTGGGCAGAAGTCCGGAAGTATGGCTTGAAGCATTCAGGGAGGGAAAGTGTCCCGACAGTGAATGCGATGTATTCAGAGGCCCGCTGGAAAGCCCGCCGGAACTACTCTGAGACGCTTTCAGGAACGGCGTCAGCGGCAGTATCCTCTGCCGGGCATTCCTGCTCAACGGCAGGCTCCTGAGCGTCCTTATGTCCGCATATACCGGTAAGACGGCATACGGCGAAGGCTCCGGCGGCGAGAAGGATAATGATTATCAGCGTGTTCCTGAATCTGCGGCATCTTCTCTTCCTTGCCGCCTTAGGGTCTATGCTCTCGAGCATGGGGAACTTGGCGAGGTCGGTGAGGGTCGATCCGAAGGTGGTATCGACCAGAACTCTGGCATTGATTGCCCATCCGTTGGCGTTGAGAAGAGGAGCGAGATTGCGCTTGCGCAGTTTCTGCCAGGCAATGAACATTGATGGTCCTGATATGAACACGACAAGTATAACTATGAGAGTCACCGCGTTGTACCAGGGATCGATGATTTTCATCAAAGCCGAGCCTATCATTCCGACGCCCAGACCGATTGCTGCGAATATTCCGGAAATCTTGGCTATGTCGAAAGGCTGAGGGGCCGGAGCCGCCGCCTTGGCCGCCTGAAGTTCCTCCTGCGTCTTAGGCAATGAGGCGGTGTTGGCCTTCTCGTTCAGGGCTGCATCCACCTTCGCGCTCTTGTCGGCGGCACTTTTGTTGATCTTCTCTGTGATAGTCCGGCCAAGCTTCTTGTACGGAGCCATGAAAGCCTGGCGGATGCTGACCGGATTGTCCACTATCTTGGTTATGGTAGCATCATAATCCAGACCGTCCCTGTCATAGAATACGGCATTCATTCCGACCCTGAGGCTATCCACGTCACCGGAAGTCAGTACGGCGGCTATGTTCATGCTCTTGCCGCCGGACTTCGACACGCAGCTGCAGTAAATGATGTACATCCCGCTGAGCTTGGACATATCCCCGTGCTTGCCCATATCGTCAACCCTGATGCAGAGATCGAGGCTGCGCTGGTCTACGAAAAGACGTCCTGCCTGGAAAATGGCCTTGGCCTCCCTGTCGTAGAAGTCGTCCATAGTCACATAGTTCCTGAGCAGCCTGTAGAAATTCTTGAAGAGCCTGAGGAAACTGTCCACCTCGTCAATATTGTCGGCTTCAGGCTTGACTGCCCTGTCCTGCTCCACGAGTGCCAGAAGCGCGGCCTTGCCGTCGGCTGCGAGTATCTCCTCCACCCTTGCGGCACCGAGCGGTTCCACCTCCGCGCCCTTCTTCGACGAACGCCATGCGACATATGCGCTGAAACTTGCCTTGGCCTGATTCCAGCTTGCCTCGTCGAGCGACTCCGCCTCAGGGAAAAGCTTGTCCAGTACCAGAGCCCTGAGCTTTCCGAAAGCGTCCTTCCAGGCAGGATTGATACCGTCATATGGCAGGGTCGAACGTCCGCTTATCCTCGCAAGGGGATATGACGATATGGCATCGGTGCAGTCGGTTAGGTTTCTGGAGCTGATTTCGCTGATACTGGAAACCTGGACATCCAGGGCAGGAGCGGAATCCGCATCGAAGGCCGCAAGGTTACACCTGATGAAGTAGTCGTCCACCTTTGCGGCCATGGCTTCGAGGGCGCCGCAGGCAGCATCGGTGTCAGCGCCGAAAGGATGTACGCCTTCGGCCTCTCCTGCCGCAATCCATGCGCTGTAATCGGCACAGGCGGCATAGAACGCCTCGATATGAGGCTCGTCCACACCCTCTGCGCCGCTCCTGTCAGCAACACCGCCCACAGTTGAAACCATGTCCCCGATGACCTTTGCCAGCGCCTCATCGTCAGTGCTGGCTGCCGTGATGACTCCGTCGCCGTTGAACTTGGTTCCCTTGAATATGGCAACGGAATCGGCTGTATCCGAGAGTGATATGCTGTCCTTTTCAAGACCGAGATTGGACAGGACCCGCTTAGCGGAATCATAAAGGCGTTTGCCCGCCGGATCTTCAAGATTGAAGTCCGACAGGGCAATCGTGTCTTTTCCTTCGAGGAGAAGATCCGCATTCTTTATGGCTGAGGTGAGATAGTCGGCCGCCGACACGATCTCTCCTACCCTGATTTTTCCGTCCTTGTCGCTGTCAATTATCTCCAGCGTCTTGTGATCGAATTCCAGGCCTGAGGCAGGGCAGCTGAGTACGGTCCAGAGTTTACGGTCTAGCTGGCCCAGATGTCTGATGTCCTCTCCGCAGGAGATGTCCACGCGGCTCGTGCCGCCTATAGCCTTGAATCTCCAGTCATAAGTGTTTTTCTTCTCCATATATTACAGTTTGTTTTGCTTGGCTGTGTCACTTGCGGACTTCCAGCTTCGGGCAGTCCAGGCCGTCGCAGTGTACTTCTCCGCTTCCCGCGATGTCGAAGCTCGCCTTGTCCGCATGGCCGCTCACGGTGATGTCTCCCGATCCGGCTATACTGCCTGAGAGGCTGCGGGCATCTATGCGGTCAAGCCTAACGTCTCCCGAACCCGCTATGCTCATTTTGACGGAATCAGCCCTGATGGCCTTCGCATCCATCTCTCCCGAGCCGGCTATACTGAGTTTCACGCTCTCCGCATTGATGCCGTCCAGTTCAATGTCTCCCGAACCTGCCACTGATGCGAAGAAAGTCTTCTCATCCAGTCCCGCAGCAGAGAATTCTCCCGAACCTGCAAGGCTGACGCTCTTGAGGGAGGTCGAGCTTACACGCGCCGTGAAATGGCATCTCGTGAGGGTCGCTTTCTCCGGGGCCATCTCAAGCTTCAGCTCCTTGCCTTCACACTTGGCGCTGATGTACTTGGCAGCGTTGTCATCACAGCGGATTACCACTGAAGGTTCTCCGTAGGCATATTCAACATCCATAGGGAGACTGACGCTGATTTCGTCGAAATCCGTGAGTCCGTCCACGTTTATTTCGGTAATGTTGCCGCTTCCGACCAGGACACCTTCGTGTGCACCGAAATTGCCTATCCTTATCATACAGGACTGCATGGTCAGGGCAGCCATCGCCGTCAAGGCGCAAAATAACACTTTATTTTTCATCTGTCAAAAATTTATTTCTGTGATACAAATATTTCCGGGTCTATCTCAAGCAGCTGGATACGTTTGAGTATCGCAGGCAGTTCGTTCTCCATAAACGACTTCCTCTCGTTCGCGAGAACAGTCTTCCTGGCATCAGGGCACACGAAGTAGCCTATACCGCGCTTGTTGTATATAACTCCGTCGTCGGTGAGTTTTTCATAGGTTCTCATCATGGTGTTCGGATTCACGCCTATCAGGGCACCATATTCTCGGACCGACATCAGTCTGTCCTCGGCTTTGAGTTCACCGGAGAGAATCTTCTCGCAGATCACGTCGCTGATCTGGAGATATATAGGTTTGTTGTCGCGGAATTCCATATTTCTAGTGCTTTAATGTTCTGACTCTGATGTAAGTGAGTACAAGGATCACGCTGTACTGGACGAGGTATGTCACATCGATGAATGCGTTGAGATAGAGCTCGATCTTGTCGGCGTGGCTGAATATCCACTCTTCGACATCCTCCGCAACTATGGTCAGCATATCCGGATTGCCGATTATCATATTGAACAGGGGCACCATGATGAAAGACAGGACGGTGGATACGGCGAAGCTTGCCAGTATGGTCTTGCCGATCTTGAACTTCTTGAAGTAAATGGAGCCGAGAAGGATAACGAGGGTGTTGAGCATCAGGCCAAGGGTGATAATCCAGCCCATCTGTACGGCTGCGCCGTCTTCGGCAATCACCCAGTTCTGGACGAAGAACTTGAGCAGAGGGGTGCCCTCGGCCAGGGAAACGCCTATCGCCAGCAGGTCCACGAGACCATATGCAATAGTGAAGACGAGCGGCACGATGACGGCGGTGATGAGTGTCATCGAGAGGAATTTCTCGAATGATGAAGCCGGGATCATCAGGTACTCGGAGCCGTATCGTTTGTCGGTGATTTTGCCGTATACGCCCGGAGCGAAGGTGAGGCTCACGCAGGCTACGGCAAGGATGAATATGACGCAGCGGGCAATCAGGCCGGGAACCTGCCAGTCGAAGTTGAAGAATAACGACAGCATTCCGTAGAGAACCGGAGTAAGCAGGGGCAGGATTGCGAGCACTATGAAGGAAATGCCATAATTCTGTACTGACTTATGGATGTCATATGCGAAGACTTTTGAAAATCTTCCGAAATCGAATGTATTGTTCATTGTTCTTTATCTTATCTGGTGAATAATGCCTTCATTGTCTCTTTGTGCTTGTGCACGGCATTGAAGAGAGCCTCGATATTTACCTTACTCTCAAGACCTTCAGTATTGGGGCATACCTGAATGAAGCCGCCGGGGAGCTGTTCGCTGTAGTAGCAGTCCGGATTAAGCCGGTTGCCATAGTCGAAGAAAAGCCTGGAGGTGATTTCCTCGATGCTGGCATTCAGGAGCACGTCCTGTCTGTCGAGTATGATGATCGGGTCGATGATGTTCTCCAGGTCCCTGACCTGATGGGTGCTGATCACAATGACCGCATCTTCCCTGGTGTGTTTCATCACCGCCGAACGGAACATCGTCTTTGAAGGGATGTCGAGACCATTGGTAGGCTCATCCATAAAGAGATACTTCACATTGCAGGCGAGAGAGAAAGCAATGTAGGTTTTCTTCAGTTGGCCGGCGGACATCTTGTTCATCTTCTTCGAAGGGTCATTCTCAAACTCCTCCATTATCTGGAGAAACTGCGGATGGCTGTAGCGCGGCCAGAAGTTCCCGGTCTGGCGGGCCCATTTTTCCGCGCTCACATTCTGAGGGGAAAACTCGTCCGCGAGGAAGAACTGGTCCGCAAGGAAGTCAGGCCTCCTCGAATAAGGATTGCAGCCGTCAGTGACTATGCTGCCCGCATTGACCTTCTTCAGTCCCGAAAGCAGGGACAGCAAAGTGGTCTTGCCCACTCCGTTCTCGCCGAGGAGACCGTAAATCTTACCGTCTTCCAGCGTCATCGTTATGTTGTTCAGAACAGGAACGGATCCGTAGCTGAACGCCAGATTCTCAATCTTGATCATAAGCTGTATCTTTATTTTACATTGTTTCCACTTGTCCGGCCCGCTTCTGAGAGCCATATTAGTGTATGAGTTTATTAATACACCGCAAAGGTAGTAA
>JAEDLE010000031.1 GCA_016295455.1 Bacteroidales bacterium | reverse complement strand
AACCAATTATTTACGACTATGGAAAACAAGTTTTACAGATGCCGCCATTGCGGCAATGTGGCTTTCAAGCCAGTTGATTCCGGGGTTTCCCTGGTGTGTTGCGGAGAAAAAATGGAACTTCTCAGGGAACAGTCCGCGGATTCCGCCTTCGAAAAACATCTTCCGGTAGTCACGAGACTCAACGAAGACACGGTCAGGGTTGTGGTCGGCAGCGTCGAACATCCCATGACCAAAGAACATCACATCTCATTCATATGCATTGATACTGAGGATGGTATACAGTTCGTCTTCCCTGGCGCGAAGCCCGAGGCCATCTTCAGGACCTCCTCCAAGCTGCGGGCTGCATATGCCTACTGCAACCTGCACGGCCTCTGGAAGACAGTAATGCAGCATTGATCGATGCCTGGATAAAAGGGTACTTAGGATGATCGTTGGAATTTCATAGTCCACCTATGGAATTCCAACGAGTTGCGACCGAAAGCAGCCGCCGTATCAAGTTTTTTCGTATATTAGTAAATTCTACTGTTTTGGAGTCAGTTGTCAAACCAGGTTTATGATATCGAAAAGACCATCCTCATTGCTGATCGCGGCGCTGCGCATAACCGGCCGCAGTCTGGCCGTTATACTGCTTGTTCTGTTCACGCTGGTGTGCATAAGCGGAGTGAGTCCTGTCTACCGCTTCTCCCGGCCGGAGCCATTCACGGGACCGGACATCTTCGACCCGTATGCAGGATTGGATACGGCGCACAGTTGGAAAAGGGCCAATTTCCACACCCACACACGCGTGGAAGGCATATTCAATGAATGCACCCACAGCCCGCAGGCGACTTACGATTCTCTGAAGGGATATGGTTATGAGATAGTCACCTTCTCAAACCACAACGAACTGACCGAACATCCTTTCGACAGCAGTCTCGCCGTCAATGTATATGAGCACGGCTACAACCTCTTCAAGTACCACAAGCTGGTGTTCGGAAGCGATAAGGTATGGCATTGGGACAATATCCTGCCTCTGTTCACTTTCCAGCGCCAGGCACAGATGGACCGCCTTTCGCGCGACTCGGACCTCATCCAGCTGAACCATCCTGCCAGAACCAACGGCACTTCCAAAAAGGGGATGGAGCGTCTTTCCGGATATGACATAATGGAACTCGACAGCGGCAAGACCACCTCTCAGGAATACTGGGACTGGGCTCTCAGCGCCGGCCACTACAGCTTTGCGCTCGCCAACGACGACCTCCACTATCCTGACCGCAGCAGATGCATCGCTGTCCGCTGCAATTTCCTCGACACCCCTTCCGCACGCTATGAAGACCTGCTCGCCACTCTCAGGGAAGGCTGTTACTACTGTATGCGCATTCCGGACTACGGCAACGGTGACTGGAAGACCAAGCACAGACTGAACGCGGAGCTGCCTGCCGTCAGAGACATAGGCCTGAAAGACGGAACCGTATTCCTGAGGCTGACGGAAACTGCCGACAGCATACGTGTCACCGGGCAGGACCACAGGACTCTCTTTCAGGTATATGGTGACGATGAGTTGGAATATGCCTTCAGGCCTGAGGACAGCTATGCACGACTGACGGCGTGGTTCCCTGATGGCGAGGTGATTTACAGCAACGTGTTCGCCCGCTATGACTCGTCCCTGTCAGCATTGCCGGGCAGCACCGGCACCCACAGCATAAGTGTCGCCGGGACCCTTGCATATAACCTCGGACTGCTTATTTTGTGTATCTTTGCAGTGATGTTGACCATCAGGATAACAAGAAAGAAATGAAAGGAAAAAAACGCAGTCTCGCCCTTGTGTGTGCAGTGCTCAGCATGTTCACGCTGGTGGCATATCATATACCATTCTTCAGGCACGTACTTGCCCAGGTCGAAAGCGGCTCCAACGGGACCCTCATCTTCATATCGCTTGTAGCCGTAATGCTTCTGGCGAATTATTTCGCATACTACCTCCTGCTCTGGCCGGGACGGGCCCTTGGCCGCGCGATTGTGGCGGCAAGCCTGGTTCTTGATTCCGTATGTCTTTATTTCATAAATACATACGACGTGCTGATAGACGCCTCGATGATGGGCAATGTCTATAATACAAGATATTCGGAGGCATCTGCATATTTCAGCACGGCAGCGGTCCTGTACGTCCTTCTGCTCGGCATCATCCCCGCCATATACATCTGCGTGCGAAAGATAGATTTCGGCAGTTTCCGACGCTATGTCTCCAACGTCGGCATATCCATAGCCCTTGTCCTGGCAATAGTTTTTGCGAATATGACGAACTGGCCGTGGATGGACCGCAACGCCACCGTTCTGGGCAGTCTGCTGATGCCGTGGTCATATACCGTGAACACCGTCCGCTGGTACAATCACGAGAAGGAACGCAACCGCGAGGAGATACTTCTGCCCGATGCCCGTATCAGTGCCGAAGGCAAGTCTGTCTGCGTGCTCATTATCGGGGAATCCGCCCGCAGAGACCATTTTTCCCTCTACGGCTACGGACGCCAGACCAATCCGCTGCTGTCGGCTGACAGCGTCAGGGCCTATCCTGCCCGTTCGGCGGCAACCTACACCACTGCAGGTGTGAAGGCCATACTCGACCACAAGCCTTGCGACGAGCTGTACGAGATACTTCCGAACTATCTGTTCCGCGCAGGGGTGGATGTGGTCTGGAGAACTTCCAACTGGGGCGAACCGCCTCTGCACATAGATAAGGTCGTCGGCGTGGACAGGCTCGCGGAACGTTATCCTCAGGCCGACCCGGCATATGACGGCATACTCTTCGAGGGGCTTGCCGATGAACTTCCGTCTGCAGGCGACCCCGATGCAAAAGACAAGGTACTGATAATCATACATACGAGTACCAGTCACGGACCGAATTACGACAAGCGTTACCCGGCGGAATTCCTGCACTTCTCCCCAGTATGCACGACCGTGGAGATGTCCAAGGCCGACCCGGCGGAACTTATGAATGCATATGACAACACGATATTGTACACCGACTGGCTGGTACACAGTGCGATAGAACAGATGAAGGCCCTGCCTGAGGAATGGCGCAGCTGCGTGCTCTACGTTTCGGACCACGGAGAGTCCCTTGGAGAAGGCAATCTCTATATGCACGGCGTCCCTATGTCCATGGCACCGAAGGAGCAGGTGGAGATCCCGTTCATTGTATGGACCTCGGAGGGTACGGACGGACTCAAGCCGCTTGAGGAAGTGAGTCAGTATCACGTGTTCCACAGTGTGCTCGATTTCCTTGGAGTGGAATCGGAAGTGTATGACCCTCAGATGGATATATTCGAATGAGGCCACTCTTTGTCATAAACCCCATTTCCGGGAAGGGACGCCGGTCCAAGATTGTTTCGTTGCTTGAACAGCGGGGATTTGACTATGTCCTGACTTCCGCTCCGGGATATGCGGAGCGCATTGCGGCAACCACGGATGCGGATGTGGTGGTGGCTGTAGGCGGTGACGGTACGGTGAATGAAGTCGCCAGGGGCCTGCTCGGTCCGGTTGCAAACGGAAACGCCATTCCGCGTCCGGGGAAAGTCCTGGGCATTATCCCCTGCGGCAGCGGCGACGGGTTGGCGAGGTGTCTGGGGATAAGCCGTTATACGGAAAAGGCATTGGATACGGTCCTCAATGGTGTGGTACAACCTCTGGATGTGGGACTGGTAAACGGCAGACCCTTCTTTTCGGTCTGTGGGGTGGGCCTTGATGCCGAGGTGAGCAAGGAGTTCGCCCAGGCGGGGAGAAGGGGAGTGGTGACCTATCTGGAGAAGGCTGTTGACGTTTGGAAAAAGTACAAGCCTGAGCGTTTGACCATAGAGATAGACGGTAGGCGCTGGACTCAGGATGCCGTGCTTGTGACCGTGGCCAACTCCAACCAGTGGGGCAATGACGCCAAGGTCGCGCCATATGCGGACTGCAGCGACGGAGTCCTGGACATCACCGTGCTCGACCGGTTCAGCAGCCTGGAACTGCCCGATCTCGCCATAAGACTGATGGCAGGACACTGCGACTCCAGCAGCAAGGTGCACTGCTATAAGGGAAACCATATAGTCATATCCCGTGAAAAGGCTGGGATGGCGCACTTTGACGGAGAATGGTTCGAAGCGGACAAAATATTGGATATCAGCATATTGCCTTCGGCTCTTAAGGTGTTTGTGCCGAAAGGGTGATATGATTGAGGAATACTGTATATTTTTTAACAATCAATTGAGTGGCGATGGAATTCTGGAATCAGCTCAGGCAACAGATAAAGAGCATCATCTATATGAACGACGAGGTCGATACCCTCGCCGCGGTCGAGAAAATCAGGAGCAACATTTGGTTCAGGGGGCCGAACGTCTGGATTCTTGCCTTCTCGATAGTCATCGCCTCGGTCGGACTGAACGTCAACTCCACGGCGGTGATTATCGGCGCGATGCTCGTGTCACCGTTGATGGGACCGATTATCGGCATAGGCCTGGCTCTGGGTACCAACGACATCCCATTGCTCAAGAACGCCCTCAAGAACCTTCTGGTGATGGTCCTGATCAGTCTCGTTGCCTCCTGCCTGTACTTTCTGGTTTCACCTCTCGAACTTGTGAACCCGACTGAACTCGAGGCGAGGACAAGACCTACCATATATGATGTGCTCATAGCCCTCTTCGGCGGTCTGGCGGGCATACTCGAGATAAGCAGGAAGGAGAAAGGGACGGTGCTTTCGGGTGTGGCAATCGCGACCGCCCTCATGCCTCCTCTCTGTACAGCGGGATATGGCCTTGCGAACGGAAACTGGAGCTTCTTCAGCGGCGCGTCCTTCCTCTTTCTCATCAACTGCGTCTTTATCATCATAGCTACATATGTGATGGTCAAGTACTTCCATTTTCCGCAGGCGGAATTTGCGAATGATGTCATCAGGAAAAGGACCCGCACCCTCATATCCTGCATTATCATAATAGTCCTCGTTCCAAGCATACTCAGCGCGATTTCAGTGGTCGGCGACAACAACTTCGAGCGCAATGTGCAGCAGTTCATCAATTCCAGCAAGTTCGTCGGCAAAGCCTACATATATGACTACAAGGTGAGCACGAAGCACGGCCGCAAGGTCGACGTCTATTTCGCCGGCAGCAGTCTCAGCGAGGATGAGATGAAATCGGTATATGATGCCGCCGCCAGGTACGGTATCGACCAGGAGCAGCTTGTGATTCAGGAGCATGCCATGGGCGGCAGGGAGGAAGAGACCGACAAGCTCCTCCAGTCCATCTATGAGCGTTCCGACTATGAGCTTGCCCAGAAGAACAGCAGGATACGCGAGCTTGAGGAAGAACTCGCAGCACTCCAGCAGGAAAAGTTACCATATGCACAGATAGTCAGGGAGATACGTTTTAATTACCCGGAGGTCAGGGATGTGTTCCTCGGAAGGGGGGCAAGCGTGGATGACAGTCTCCGTGTGAAGGAATGCGTGACAGTCGTGGCGACTTCTTCCAAACCTATCAAGGATGCGAACCTCCGCAAGCTTGAGGAATGGGTGAGGATACGTCTGAACGACAGTACCGCGGTGGTGGAGAATGTCGTCGTCAAGTGAATTCCGGATAACAACTAATTGATATATAAGTATATGAAAAGGTGTTTGTCTTTCGCTGTGCTGTCCGGTGCGACAGCGGCGATGATTTCCTGTTCTGGTTCTCCGGAGGGAGTTTCTCTTCCCAGAGCCGAGACACCGGCCTCAGTACAGGAGGCTGTGGATTCCATAATAGCCGCCGATGAGCGTATGGATGCCGTCAGATTCGAGAGCATAATGGTCCTCAAGCATGGCAAGGTGATCTTCGAACAGTGGTATAACGGGGCTTCCGCCGACAAGCCGCACGTGATGCATTCGGTCAGCAAGACATTCACATCCACTGCCATAGGCATGGCTATCGACGAAGGCCTGCTCAGTCTTGACGACCGCGTCGGCGATTTCTTTCCGGACAAGTTGCCTCAGGATGTGTCCGACAATCTGAATGCCATGACCGTGAGGGACCTGTTGACCATGAACTGCGGCCACGAGAGTTCTGCCGGCCAGAAAGGAGACTGGGTTGAGAACTTTCTCGCTGTTCCGGTTGTCCATCAGCCCGGAACCTGGTACTACTACAATTCGATGGGAACGTATATGCTTTCGGCCATACTGCAGAAACTGACGGGGGAGAAGCTGGTCGATTATCTCGACAGCCGCCTTTTCCGGCCTCTTGGCATTGAAAAACCCAAGTGGGAGGAAAGCCCTCAGGGTATCAATGCCGGAGGGTGGGGCCTTCATATCAAGACAGAGGATATGGCCAAGTTCGGGCAGCTGCTTCTCCAGCGTGGCGAATGGAACGGACGTCAGCTGGTCAGCGCTTCCTGGGTTGATGAGGCTTCTGCATATCAGGTGCCGAGCGTTCCTGCCGGAACCAGGCCTGACGAGGTGCAGCAGAAGGGTCTGACTCCCGAGAACTGCTCATTCCTTCTCGGTTATGGCTACCAGATGTGGCGCTGCCCAATGAATGCATACCGCGCCGATGGAGCCAGGGGTCAGTACATAATGGTGCTTCCAGACGCTGATGCGGTGATAGCCGTGACTGCAGACACCGAATGGCTGCAGGGTGAGCAGGATCTCATCTATCGTTTCCTCTTCCCGGCCCTCATCGCCCTTCCGTAGTCTTACGCCGGAGCCTAGCCGGCCGCGGCCTTGTGAGCGGCTCCCGACTCAACAGTTTGGCCACGGATTGGCCATTTCCGTGGCCGCGAAGGCCCCTTGACCAAACAGACAAAAGGCTGGCTGCAAAGTCAATTGACTTGTCAGTCAGCCTTGTTTCACATTACGGCAACCATTTACTCAACCCTGGTGAAAAGGGAGCAGAAACCGAACATGTCAGGATCGAATCCGTCCCACCAGTTTTCTCCGAAAGGAGGCTGGTCATAATCCCTGAACATCATTTCGAGATTGCCTTCGTCGTTGATTCTGAAAGCCACTACGCCGTCTCCGGCAGACTCCGTGTCGGCACTGAAAGCCCTGTTTGCCGGAGACAGTTTGAAATAGGTATAGACTACAGGCTCCTCCAGACCCGGGTCCTCTGCCTGGAACATATTCAGTTCGCTGCACTGGTAAGGGCCCACGATTTTTCCTTTCGAAGAACAGTTTACGGGCTCGGTAAGAGAGACTTCGGAAACCCTGAAGAAGTTCGCGAAATCACCTTCGCCCGGAGTGAGGGTCACCTTTCCGTCCTCTCCCTCGGTGAAAGTCAGGGTGAAGCCTTCATTGTTCAGAGGGAGCAGACTTGAATCGTCCCCTTCATCCTCAAACCATAACATAATCTCTTCTTCGTCATAGACTCTGGAGAAAACCCATTCCCCGACCAGACTTGCCGGAGAGAAACTCTTGATCTTGAGTGTGACCTGCTTCCCTGCATCTCCCGCCAGAGAGAAGACCGCGCTTCCCTCTTCGAAAGTCTCGGCGCACTGCAGGACTACACTGGCGCTGTTGTTACCCTTAGGCACCGTGAACTCGGTCAGACCGTCCTGCACGCTGACAAGGTCAGCTCCCTCACCTGAAATCGAGAACGGGATTTTGATATCCTCAGGAGCCTTGAACTTCGTTCCCGAATATGCTCCCGTGAGCGTGATGCCCAGTGTTGCCTTTCCGCATGAGTTCAGCTCCACGCTTGAAGAACTGAACTGGACTGAGTAAGCCTCGGACTCATCCTTCACCACGAAACAGGAATAATTCACCCCCACATAAGCCTGTGCGCTGGCAACCAGCTTTGCGCTGACTGTCACTCCGGCAGGAAGGTCGATATCCGTGAGGGTTATCGATGCGGTATTTGAACCCTGCGCAAACTTGAATGCCTTGTCTGAAACACTGTAGGCATTCGATTCGCAGGCAAATTCAACAGGAATGGAAAGCGCTGTCTCGGCCGGTCTGTCCAGTTTCACGCTCAGGTCGACCGACTGGCTGGGGTGAAGGTTGACTAGGGTTTCTGTGAAATTCGCCGTTGGGGTAAGGTCTTCCTTGCAGCTGCTCATGAGCACCGTCACAAGCACGGCCGCGATGATGTGGTAAATCCGTTTCATATGCAAATTGAATATTTTCATTTCTTTATGGCCGCCTCATACTCCGCCTTCGCCTGTTCCACCTCCTGAAGCTCCTCCTGCGACGGGAGCTCTCCTGCAGGCAGCACATATTGCGAATCGGAACCGCCGGTCTTCGGCGGCTGTGCCTCGAAACCGCAGGAACTTAGTCCGAGCAGCGTAACCAAGGCAATGATAATCATTTTTTTCCTATTTCTCATATCCTTCGTTCTGAATCATGCCCGGCACATTCTCAATATCGCTGCGGTATATGGGCGCGGTATAGAGATACTGCCTGGTTGTGTACTTGAATCCGTTGCTTATCACCCACCATTCCGGCCTGCCGTTCCTCTTGAGTTCATACCATCTGTCGCCCTCTGCGAAGAATTCCTTTCTCCGCTCGTCGAAGATCAGCTGCAGCAGCGGACTGATGGAGTTGCCGAGCGCGTCCTCCCTTATCCTGTCGTTCTCCCTAACTGGCTCAAGCTCGTTCAAATTGAGTTCTGCCGCTCCGTATATCCTATTGGCCCTCAGAAGATTGATATCGTCCAATGCCGATTGGTGATGCCCCAGATGATACTCGCATTCCGCGTGCATCAGCAGAATCTCCGAGAGCCTGAGTTTCGCCTCTACCGTCTTGGTGTTCATGCGTCTTGAGTCCAGGCTTGCGGGATATCTCACGTCCTTCTCCGGCTCATCCCCATAGAGCCTTACCAGCGAAGCGGCCGCCGGGCGCGTCGAGAGATACTTCCTGATGGCGCTGAAATACCAGTCCAGTTCGCTGGAATTGTTCACGTGCGAGCGTATCATGACTTCCCCGAGGGGCTCGTTTTCCGAATTGATCATCCTGGCATATCCTTCGGTGTCCGTAAGTCCGAAGCCGCTGTTGCCGAGAATGTCGGAACAGAGCACCGAGCAGGCCGCCCAGTCCTCGGTCCAGAACAGCATCTTCGCCTTGTAAGCCTTGACCACCCACTCCGTGAACAGGAACAGCTCATCCCGCGGTTCCAGAGCCAGCGCCCTGTCCATCAACGAAAGCATATACTCTGCAGTCTCGGCCAGGGACGAACGCAGAGGCCTCGCGTCTATGTCGAAGCGCTCCACTATCGGAAGCCCGAGCTGCGAGTTCTGTCTTCCTTCATCCCAAGGTTCGCAGTAGTCCCTCATCAGGTTGTAATAGAGTATGCCCTTGACGGCATATGCCGACGCGAGAGCCGCCCTTGCCGTGGCTCCGTCACGTCCTTCCAGGTTCTCTATCACTATGTTGCAGTCCTTGACCAGGGGCCAGAAACTGCGGTATCTGAGCTGCATGGTGTTGATGACCTCCCCGGCATAGGAAGGCAGGTTCTTGCCGAGGCTGACGTTGGCGTCCAGATTGTCGGAGCAGCTCTCAAGACGTATGACGGTTTCCATATTCCCGACTATGAATTCGTCGCCACCGCCCTCGATGTCCCTGAGTATGGAGTGCATTATGGACGCGAACTCTTCGTCGCTGCTCGGCAGCACATAGCCCTGCGGCTGCACGTTCAGGAAATTGTTGCAGGAGCAGAGGGTCAGCGCGATGATGGCCGCAGCCGTGATGGTTGTCCTTCTCATATGCTAGAAATCTAAGCTGAATCCGCAGGATATGCTTCTGGTGGTCGGGTAGGTTGCGCCCGGAACCTCAGGGTCCATACCGTCATATCCCGTGATGGTCAGGAAGTTGTTGAATGAGACATTGAAACTGATACCGTCCAGATGAAGCCTGCGGCAATACTTCTGCGGCAGCCCGTAGCTCAGGAGCAGGGTCTTCAGCCTGAGGTATGACAGGTCTTTCACGTATATGGCGTCGACTATGCTGTAGTCCATCGGGTTGGAAGCCGCAAAGTTGTGGATGGCGTTGAACCTGTCGTAGATGCGCGGGTACCGGGTGTTCTCCGTATTGGCCGCTGTCCACCTGTCTGTCCTGTCCCTGGTCACGTTCAGATGGTTGCTGTAGAGGTCGGAATGCTCCGACTGGACTTCCTCGGTCGAGACTCCGCTGTGCAGCGCGTTGAGGTACGATGCCGGGGATGAAATCTTGTCATAGACCTTGTTCCCGAAGGAATACACGCCCGACAGGCTCATACGGAAATTCTTGTAAGCCATGGATATGCTGAATCCTCCCGTGAACGGGGCTATGGTGGTTCCGAGGTAGTGGCGGTAGTTGTCCGGATCGTTCAGGTCGCTGATTGTGCTGATGACGGCATCGTCCCTGAGCCTGAAGCGGTAGAGTCCTGTACTGCTGTCGATGCCGCTGTAGTTGCCGGACATTATGGCCCCGACCGGATAACCCTCCACATACCTGTCCTTCGAGCTGACTTTCATGTTGCTGGACGGCCTGTAGCGGGTCACCTTGTTGTAGTTGTAGGCGAAGTTGACCGAGGCGTTCAGTGAGAAATCCTTGCTGTCCAGTATCTTGCCGCTCACGGTAGTCTCCGCTCCGGAGTTCAGTATGTCGGCAGAATTGAAATAGACCGAGTAGAATCCCACGGTCGAAGGCACTATGGAGGAGGTCACCACGTCGCTGCTCATCCTCAGATAGGCTTCGGTGTTGATGTTCAGCCTGTCCTTCCAGAGCCCCAGGTCCAGGCCGACTTTCCCGTCGGCGGTCTTCTCCCAGCCCAGGTCGGGGTTCGGGGCTGAAGGTATGGTGCCCAGCTTGTAGGCCTCGTTCCCCCAGTAGCGGTACTCCTGCTGGAGGTATCTGAGCACCAGCAGGTGGGAGGTGGAGGTGTTCACGTCCCCGGTGTATCCGAAGGCGGCCCTGAGCGTGGCGTGAGAGAACAGCCCGGGCATCCAGCTCTCCTCTGACATATGCCAGGCCGCGCCGGCGCTCCAGGTCGGGTTGAACTGCCTGTTGCTTCCGAAGTTGGAACTTCCGTCCGTCCTGAAGGATGCGTTCAGGACCACGCTCTTGCCCAGATACGCGTCCGCCGAGCTGTAGAAGGAGGCGAAGCGGCTTTCGCTGAAATACTGTCCGTTCAGCTTTTCCACCTCGGTGAGCCACTGGTCTTCCGGTCCGCTGATCTGGGGGAGGGAGGAAGTCCCGGTCACAGGGTCGTAATTGTATCTCTTGGTGAAGACGGTGTTTGCCTTCGAGCCTCGTATCTCGCTTCCAGCCAATACGTTGAGCGTGACGTTCCCGAACTCCCCCCTATAGGACAGATGTCCCCTGAGCACATAGCTGTCCCTGTCCGTCCTGTTCTGGGATATGTTGCCGTAGATCTTGGTCTGGGACCTGTCGTCATTGCCCAGCCTGTCCCTGAATGCGGTGTAGCTGTCCTTGTCCACCACCTTGTCAGTGGAGTTGTCCGAGAATGAATATGAAGCCAGGCCTATGAAATGCAGCGGCTCCGCCAGCTTCAGGTCCAGCTGGCCCCTGACCGTCGCGGCCGTGTTCACGGTTTCTGTATAGTTCGAGTTGAGTTCCCTGAGTATGTTGAATCCGTTCAGGGGCATCACCTGCTCCACGCCGCGGCCGTTGTAGTAGCCCAGGGAGAAGAAGGTCTCATCTGCGGCATAGCTCCCGTCATCCTCGTATGGCTTTTCGTAGGGGTTTGCGAAATATGCGTAGCGGAAGGCGTTCACATAGCTGTCCGGACTCTTGGAGCGCTGCCTGGAGGTCTCCACGCCCATGTCCAGCCTGACCCCGTCACCGGGGCGCATCATCATATTCGCATTCAGGCTGTAACGCTGGTATCTGTTGTTGATGAGCATTCCGTTCTCGTCGTTCACGCCGCCGGAAACGTAGTAGGTGTACTTGTCCGAGCCTCCGCTGACCGAGAGGTGGTGGTTCTGGGAGAAGGCGTTCCTGAACAGATGGCTGTACCAGTCCGTGTCCACCTGGCGCAGGGCGTCGATGGCCGCATCCTGGGCTGCGATGTCGCCCTTCATCGATGCGTAGCGGCCCACGCCGGCCCTGATCTGCCCGACTATGCCCACGATGGGAAAGAATACCGCCGGGTCGCTCAGGGATGCCCTATAGCCGCTTTCCGAGAATTCGTCCCAGAGTTCCTGCTCCCAGTCCAGCTTCTCCGAGGAATTCATCAGGTCAAGGTTGCGCTGCGGCCTGAAGGACCAGGTGAAGTTGTTGTTGTAGCCTACCTTCATTGACCCGGCCTTGCCTTTACGGGTGGTCACCACTATCACTCCGTTGGCGGCGCGGGAACCGTATATGGCGGCTGCTGCTGCGTCCTTGAGCACCGTGATGCTCTCTATGTCGTTCGGGTTCAGGCCTCCTATTCCGTTGACGAATATGTCATCGAAGCCTCCGGTTGCGAGCTGTTCCGGGCTCAGGGCGGGGGATTCGCTCTGCAGCGGGACTCCGTCCACCACCCAGAGCGGGTTGCTGTTGCCGGACAGGTTGTTCGTGCCCCTGATCCTGATTTTGGACTGGGTGCCCGGCTGTCCTGAGCTTGCGGATATGCTGACTCCGGCCAGCTCTCCCTGCATCAGGGCGCTGACCGATGCGAGAGGCTTCGAACTGAACTTCTCCGAATCCATTATGCCCACGCTGCCTGTGATGCGCTTGACCGTGGTCTGGCCGTAGCCTGTCACCACCACCTGGTCCAGGGTGCTGCTCCCGTATTCCAGCACTATCACCACGCCCTCGAGTTTCCCTGACCCCAGGTCATATTCCACCCCGTTCATTCCGAGCGAGGATATGCTGACTGTCTTCACTCCGGCAGGAATCCTCAGCGAGAAGCGTCCGTCAATGTCCGTCACGGTCCCGACGCTGTTCTTCTCCCTGCACACCAGCCCGGCGCCTATGACGGCTTCACCTTCAGGATCGACGACCTTGCCGGAGAAGGTCCTGTCCTGGGCATATATACAGAAGGCGGAGACCAGAATCCCCGCCAACGTAACCATAATCTTGATGCATCTGTTGGCCATATTGCAAAAATAGGAAAATATGGCTCCGGATGTTCATTTTCAGTCAAGTTTGAGTGCCGCAATTTCGCGGTTTATCCTCTCGAGTATGCTGATTTTCGTCGCCCTGAGCTCCTCGGATATATCGACCTTGAAGTAGTGTGGGTTGATGAGCCGTCGCTCCGACCTGCTGAAATGGGCCAGGGTATTGTCGTAGAAGGCCTTTTTCTCGAGCAGGCTGTGCTTTTCGGATATGTCCTCCCCGTCCTTTATCACCTGGTGCTGGAGGGTGCGGTACCTGTAGGTCCCCGCCTCGAAGGTCTTGTACTTGAACCTATCCTGCTCGTCGTATATGGTGAAGGTTTCCCCGGCCTCGATCCTGCGGGAGGTGTCGTCTCCCCTGAGGCAGGTCACGTCAGCCTTGTACAGTTCGCCATATTCGGGATCGTCCTTGATTATCCTGTAGGTGATCTGGAATCCCGGGTTGATGAGCTTGATGGTGTCTTCAGAGCGTTTGAGCACCGGCTCGCCGCCTATTTCCACGAGTTTGTAGACATTGCCGAAGCAAGGGGCTGCCTTGGAGGTGGCGATGGCGTCTCCCACGCCGTACGAGTCGATGCAGGCTCCCTGGCGCTCGAGGTCGGTGATGAGGTATTCGTCCAGTCCGTTGGTGGCGAATATCCTGCAGCCGGTCATCCCGTGGCTGTCGAGTATCTTCCTGACCTTCACTGAAAGATATGCGAGGTCTCCGCTGTCCAGCCTGATGCCGTAGCCTCCCGGGTAGCTGTCGTCTATGCCGTTGTCCTTGAAGGCCCTTATGGCATTGACTATTCCGCATTTGAGGGTGTCGTAGGTGTCGATGAGGAGTATCAGGTTCTCTCCCATATGGGTCCTGATGTAGTCGCAGAAGGCGTCGTACTCACCCTTGACGCTGCTGCCGTAGGAGGTGATGAAACTGTGGGCCATGGTGCCTGTCGACGGCACTCCGTTCTCGACGCCCGTGAGTATGTTCGAGGTGGCGGCGCAGCCGGCTATGATGGCCGCCTTGGCGCCATATACCGCAGCCCAGGGACCGTGTGCCCTCCTGGAGCCGAATTCGCTTACCGGACGGTTGGTCGCCCTGCATACCCTGGACGCCTTGGTCGCGACCGCCATCTGGTGGTTCATTATGCAGAGCATTGGGGTTTCCAGGACTTGAGCCTCGATAAGGGGGGCCTCCACCGTGATTATCGGCTGGTTCGGGAAGACTATCTCTCCCTCCCTCATGACATATACGTTTCCGGTGAATTTCATCTTGCTGAGATAGTTGCGGAACTCGCGGTACTCATCTCCCGGGAGGAACTTCCCGAAGAACTCCTCGTCCGCCTCGCCGAGGTGGCGCACCATCTCTATCACTTCCTGAGTGCCGCTGACCACGGCCCAGTTGTTGTTTTCAGGAGCTTTCCTGTAGAACAGGTTGAAAATCGCCTTTTCATCTTTCCTTCCCGTTTCGTAGAAGGATTTTCCCATCGTGTACTGGTACTTGTCTGAGCAATATGCGTTGTTTAGCATGGCAGCAGTTAGTTAGGAATGCAAATCTAATCTATTTTTTTGAGTAAGTTTGCACAAATGGATTCTTATGGACATTCTGGAAGCTCTATTTGAGGGATTCAGCGGCTCCGCGCCGTCATCCTGCGTCCCGCTTGCCGCATCTGGCAGCAACAGGAAGTACTACAGGCTCACGGGTGAGGGCCTGAGCGTGGTCGGCGTAATCGGGACTGACCCTGACGAGAACAGGGCCTTCATGGCCTTGAGCAGGCATTTCAGGGACAAGGGACTGAACGTGCCGGAGGTGCTCGCCTCCAGCGCGGATTCCATGGCCTATATCCAGACCGACCTGGGGGATGTCAGGCTTTATGACGCCATATCCGCCGGAAGGGAAGCCGGGCACTATTCCCCGGAGGAGGAACGGCTGCTCTGCCGCACCGTGGCCATGCTCCCGGATTTCCAATGGCGCGGGGCCGAAGGCCTGGATTTCGGGATATGCTATCCCGAGCCGTCCTTCGACAGCCGCCTTGTGATGGCGGACCTCAACTATTTCAAATACTGCTTCCTGAAGACTTCGCTCCTGGAGTTCAACGAGTCCAGGCTGCAGGACGATTTCGAGGCGCTATGCTCCGCGCTGCTTGCCTGCGGAGGGGACTGCTTCCTGTACAGGGATTTCCAGGCCAGGAACGTGATGCTCTGTGACGGTGTTCCTTATTTTATTGATTTCCAGGGTGGAAGAAGGGGGCCTGCACACTATGACCTGGCTTCTTTCATATGGCAGGCCAGGTCGGCATATCCCGAAGAACTGAAGGAGAAGATGCTTTGCGCGTATCTGGATTCCGCGAGGCGTCATCTGCCGGAGCTGGATGAGGTGGCTTTCCGCAGGGAACTGGACCTCTTCGCCATATTCCGTACGCTTCAGGTGCTTGGGGCCTATGGCTTCAGGGGTTATGTGGAGAAGAAGTCGCATTTTCTCGAGAGCATACCGTATGCGGTGGACAACCTGAGGGTGCTGCTCTCAAGGGCGGGGAGGGAGTTTCCGTACCTGCATTCGCTCCTGTCGCGCCTGGTGGAGCTTCCGCGCTATGCCCACCCTTCGGGGGACGGACGTCTCACCGTCACCATATACAGTTTCTCCTACCGCAAGGGCATACCCGAGGACCTTTCCGGCAACGGGGGTGGCTATGTTTTCGACTGCCGTTCCCTCAACAATCCGGGACGTTATGAGCAGTACCGCAGCCTCACGGGCATGGACGCTGAGGTCATACGTTTCATCGAGGAGGACGCGGAGGTCTTTTCCTATCTGGAACATGTATATGCCGTCGTGGATACTCACGTGGAACATTATGTCGGGCGGGGATTCACCAGCCTGCAGCTGTGCTTCGGATGTACGGGTGGACGTCACCGCAGCGTGTATTGCGCCTCGAGGATGGCGGAACATCTGGTCTCTGCTCATAAGGGTATCAGGGTAAGGCTGATACACAGGGAGCAGGGCTTCGAAAAGACTTGGGAGCCATGAAAGCGATGATTTTTGCGGCAGGCCTCGGTACGAGGCTCAAGCCCCTGACCGACTCCATTCCCAAGGCTCTGGTGGAAGTGGCAGGAAAGCCTCTTATCCAGCATGTCTTGGAGAAAACCGCGGCTGCCGGCGCGGACGGGATAGTGGTCAATGTGCATCATTTCCCGCAGATGATATGCGATTGGATAGAAACGCATCCCCAGAAAGTTCCGGTGATGGTTTCGGACGAGTCGGGCTACCTGCTCGAAACGGGAGGCGGCATACGCCACGCCCGTCCGCTGCTCTGCCCTGAGGGGCCCTGTGGCGAGGGTTTCCTGGTCCATAACGTGGACATACTCTCGAATCTGGACATCAGGGACTTCGTGTCAGAGGTGCGTCCCTCTGACCTGGCCACACTGGTGGTGAGCGACAGGAAGAGCGGACGCTGTCTGCTCTTTGACGACGATATGCTGATGCTGGGCTGGAAGAATCTCAAGACAGGCGAGGTCCGTTCCCCTTATCCGGCGTCGAGGCTGGAGGGGTGCAGGGAGCTGGCCTTCGCTGGAATCCACCATATATCAGATTCGATATTCGGCCTGTTTGAAGAAAGAAAAGTCAGTGACAGGTTCTCCATCACTGACTTCTATATCGATGTGTGCGCCCGGTGCCAAATCCGCGGTTATGTGCCCGAAGGCTTCAGGATGATGGATGTGGGCAAGATTGATGTGCTCTCAGAGGCTGAGGCTTTCTGCAGAGACCTCGTCTGAGCCTCCTTCAGGCCTTGCGGTGCTGATGGTGGATATCTTGCGGAGCACCAGTACGAGCAGCAGCGCGAATGCGGCGAAGAGCAGCCAGTACAGCGCCGCTGGCAGTACGTCCATCCAGGTCTCGCAGTCCTTCAGGGCCTCGCTCTGTCCCGCCGCGAGGGCGATGGTGTTGTTCACGAAGTGGATGAGCATCGTGAGTTTGAGCGAACCTGTCTTATAATAGACGTAGCCCATGAAACAGCCTATGATGAATGCCGGCAGCGCCTGCCATATGTTCAGGTGTATCACCGCGAAGAACAGGGCTGACAGCATGATGGCATATGCCGGTTTCATGCTGCTTCCGTCCGGTCTTTTCCTGTTCAGCAAACCCCTGAGTACCAGACCCCTGCAGAGCCATTCCTCAAAAAGGGGAGCGAATATGCTGACACAGAGGAAATTGATCCAGAGCTTGCCCTGGGTCATGGATTTGAGCGCCTCTTCCAGGTAATCCGGCATCGCCGGCATCACAGCCGTCAGGGCGTCCAGGTCGAATGCGAGGGCTACGGTGCCAAGTATGCAGAGCAGTGCCATCCATATGCCTCCCACAGGGGCGAAGTTGCTGCTGTCGAGGGCATATCCCTTCTCGAAGAGTTCATTCCCCTTGCTCTTGAGCCTTGCGTAGATGAGGGCAGGGATGAACATCAGGGGGTAGGATATCAGGTTGCCATATTCAGTCATCACCTCCATTCCGAGAGGAGTTAGGGCGAGCATCGCGACCATTCCGAGGACGGTGCCGCAGAGCAGCAGGCCGAGAAGGGTGAACATGCCGCCGACGCCCGGCACGTACCAGGCGCATCCTGACCAGAGGTCGTAGTTCTGGTTCTTGGCTTTTCTGAACAGTGCCATATTCCTAACGGTAAAGCGGTGAAGGATAGGTTCCGTTTTCCGCAAGTTCCCTGAATTTCGCCACTACGCCCGGCCTGTCCTCCTTGAAGGTCACTCCGAACCAGTGGGAAGGGGTGGCCGTCACCTCGCAGCTGCTTTCCCCGGACTTGATCATGCGGTCGACCGCGTAAGGGATGTAGTACTCCTTCTTGAGTTCCATCGCGTTCTCCTTCAGGAATTCCTTGAATATGGCGTAGCTCTTTTCGAAGTAGTCAGGGGTGAAGCCCCACATGTTCATCGAGCAGAGGGCCTTGCCGTCTATCCCGATATGGTTTTCTCCGGTGACGGAGTTGTTGCCGTAGATCTTGCCGTCCTCTTCCATCCTGATTTCATGGTGTTCCGCCACGTCGAGGAGCATCGAGTCGGAGCCGTATGAGCATATGCCCCTTGAAACGCCGCCTGACTCGGAGAGGGTGTGGTCGAGCTCGAAGCCTACGATGCAGTACTGTCCGCAGCTGTTTTCGTGGGCGCGGAGCCAGTCGCCGAGTATCCTGAAGGATTCCTTGCCGTAGAAGTCGTCGCCGTTGATGACAGCGAAAGGTTCCCTGATGACGTCCTTGGCCATGAGTACGGCGTGGGCGGTGCCCCAAGGCTTCTGTCTTTCAGGGTTGAGGGTGAAGCCCTCCGGAATCTTGTCGAGTTCCTGGGTCACGAACACGAACTCGAGGGGCTGGCCGTCAACGCAGGTGACGTTGCGGTATTTTTCACGCACGTTCTGTTCGAACTGCTCCCTGAATGCTTCCCTTACGATATATACGACCTTGCCGAATCCGGCTTCCACCGCGTCGTGGATGGAGTAGTCGATTATGGTCTCGCCGCTCGGGCCGAGGCCGTCCATCTGTTTGAGTCCGCCGTAACGGCTGCCCATGCCGGCAGCGAGTACAAGAAGTGTAGGTTTCATGGTTTGTTACTTTGCGTTCCGCGCTTGCGAAACTTCATCATTAATTGTTCAATGTCGCAAAATTAACTATTTTTGCCGGGATAGAACCGTATTTCAGATGGGAAAACTCAAGGACATATGGAACGGACCGCACCGCTCGTTCGTCAGATACGCCACGGTTGTGACTGTGCTCTTCATGGGCAAGGTCCTCTTCTTCGGGCAGAACAGCATATGGCGCTGGGCCAAGGCCGGTGTCGAACTGCGTGCCCAGAGGCGTCAGATGGAACGCTATCAGGAGGAGATCGGCGTGATGGACAGGCAGATACAGATGCTCTCCAACGACCGGGACACCCTTGAGGAGTTCGCCCGTGAGAATTTCCATTTCGCGGCCCCCGGCGATGATGTCTACATCGACCGTTGACCGCTTTCCGAAAATCAATATCCCGTATAGTTCCAAGGAGTTATGGTCCTTAGCTCCGCCTTTATTTCCTCGTTCACGTCAAGGGTTTCGATGAATTCCTTTATCGTGGACTCGTCAATCGGCTTGCCTGTCCTGGTGAGAGCCTTGAGGGTCTCGTAAGGATTAGGGTAGTTCTCCCTCCTGAGTATGGTCTGGACCGCTTCGGCGACAACCGCCCAGTTGGCCTCGAGATCCCTGTGGAGGGCGTTCTCATTGAGTATGAGCTTGCCGAGGCCCTTCTTGAGGGAGGCCAGGGCGATGAGGCCGTGCGCGAGCGGAACTCCGATGTTCCTGCTGACGGTCGAGTCGGTAAGGTCGCGCTGCAGCCTTGAAACAGGCAGCTTCATCGAAAGGAAGGTCAGTATGGCGTCCGCCATTCCAAGGTTGCCCTCCGCGTTCTCGAAGTCAATGGGATTGACCTTGTGTGGCATGGCCGATGAACCAACCTCGTTCTTGTTCACCTTCTGGCGGAAATATTCCATGGAGATGTAGGTCCAGATGTCCCTGCTCAGGTCTATGAGTATGGTGTTGATTCTCCTGAGGCAGTCGAATATGGCCGCGAGGTTGTCGTAGTGCTCTATCTGGGTGGTAGGGAAGGATCTCCTGAGCCCGAGCGAGGCCACGAACTCCTCGCCGAAGGCTATCCAGTCAATCTGGGGATATGCCAGCTTGTGGGCGTTCATGTTGCCTGTGGCTCCGCCGAACTTAGCCGGATAGCTGAGTTCCCCGAACTGCCTCATCTGCTCGTCGAGTCTTACCTGGAACACCTTGAACTCCTTGCCCACGCGGGTGGGGGATGCAGGCTGGCCGTGGGTCTTGGCCAGCATCGGGATGTCCTTCCATTCCTCTGCATATGACGCTATGATGTCACGGACTTCCCTGAGGGCAGGCATATACACCCGCTCGAGAGCTTCCTTGAGCATCAGAGGGGTGGCGGTGTTGTTGATGTCCTGTGAAGTGAGGCCGAAATGGATGAACGTCAGGCAGTTGCCCAGGCCTATTTCGGTGAACCTGTCTCTGAGGTAGTACTCCACGGCCTTGACGTCGTGGTTGGTTACCTTCTCTATGTCCTTGACTTTCTGCGCCTGCTCCGGGGTGAGGTCTTTCCATATGGACTGGAGCTGCTCCTCCTTTTCCGGGCTGAGCACGCCCTCGAGCTGGGGCAGAGGTATGCGGCACAGCGCGATGAAGTATTCTACTTCGATTCTGACCCTGTACCGGATGAGTGCATATTCGCTGAAATATTCTGAAAGTGAGGCTGTTTTGCCGTAGTATCTTCCGTCTATCGGAGTGACGGCAAGAAGTGTTGGATTGTCCATCGCAGTCTTTGTTGTTGATGAACTGCAAAAATAGTCAATAAATCCCTTTGACAGAAGCATTTTTTGAAAATTCGGCCATTGATTCACGGGGTCGGGGGAGTCAGAGCTTTGACCATATGCGCACGGTCCTCACGGCCTCGGCGACGTCGTGGACCCTGAGTATGTCGGCGCCCTTGTCCAGAGCTGCCATATGCAGGGCCTGGGTGGCGGGCAGCGATTCTTCCGGTGTTATGCCGAACATCCTGTATATCATGCTTTTGCGTGATACTCCCACTAGGGTTTTGTGCCCCGGTTTGAGTATCTTGTCCATCTCCCGCGTAAGGGTCCAGTTCTGCTCCAGGTCCTTGGCGAAACCGAATCCCGGGTCCATCACCCAGTCCGTGATGCCATATTCCTTGGCTCTGAGGGCGAAGGCGTCGAAATAGTCCGATACCGCGCAGCTCACGTCCGAGAGGCCTTCCCTGTGTGATGGGGGATAGCTGCAGAGGCTCTGCATGGTGCCGGGCGTGCCTTTCTTGTGCATCGCGATGTATGGGAGACCCAGTTTCCCGACCAGCGGGAGCATCTTCGGGTCGTCCTCGCCTGCGGATATGTCGTTGACCGTGAAACTGCCGATGAGCCCGTAGGCCCTTTCCACCACGGACGACCAGTAGGTGTCGATGGAAATCCTTGCGGACGGGAATTCACCTGACAGCGCCCTGAGCACAGGTTCCAGGCGTCTCCATTCCTCGTCAGGCCCTATCTGCAGGGCTCCGGAACGGGTCGAGCAGGCTCCGATGTCGATGATGTCGGCGCCTTCCTCCAGCAGCCTTCCTGTCCTTTCCACAGCCTTGTCCACGCTTTGCCCGTCAAGGCAGCGGCTTTCCGCGAAATACGAGTCGTCGGTGATGTTCACGATACCCATCACCTCTATCTTTCTTGTCCTTTCCATATGAATGTATAGGGCTTGCATGGAAGCAAGTCTCCAAATTTATACAAATATACCCCATTTTTTCTTACTTTTGCAGGGATATGGCAAGCTGCGACGCCGCTTACGGCATGCAGGTGGCCGAGTTCAACCAACTTAAATCAATTAGTTTGACAATGAAACAGATAGCGACAGAGAAGGCTCCTGCAGCGATAGGACCGTACAGCCAGGCTATAGAGCACGGCGGATTCATCTACGTCTCCGGACAGATTCCTATCGACCCTGCGGCCGGCAGTTTCGTGGAGGGCGGTGTCGAGGCACAGACCAGACAGTGCCTCATCAATCTTGGCAACATACTCAAGGAGGCCGGCAGCGACTATTCCCAGGTGCTCAAGACCACCGTATTCCTCGCTGACATGGGCGATTTCGCCGCAATGAACGGGGTATATGCCGAATTCTTCAAGGCTCCGTATCCAGCAAGGGCGGCTGTGGCCGTGAAGGACCTTCCGAAAGGTGCCCTCGTGGAAATCGAGTGCGTAGCCTTCAGGTAGCAATGCTCATCGTGATCGAAGGTCTTGACGGGGCTGGCAAGTCCACCCAGGTCAAGATGCTCAGGAAATACCTTGAGGAGAGGGTGGGGAGTGTGGACTACATCCACTTCCCGCGCTATGACGCGCCCGTTTACGGCGGACTCATCAGCTCCTTCCTCAGGGGCGAGTTCGGGCAGGTGAACCAGGTGCATCCGCGTCTGGTCGCCCTGCTCTACGCTGAGGACAGGCACGCCGCCGCTCCCGGGATGAAGGAGAGCCTCGCCGCGGGCAACTGCCTGCTCCTTGACAGATATGTCTATTCCAACATAGCCTACCAGTGCGCCAAAGTCCCTGACGAAACCTCCAGGGAGGAACTCCGCAGCTGGATTTTCAGCACTGAATATGGCTACTTCGCCCTGCCGCGTCCCGACGTCAACATATTCCTTGACGTGCCTGTCTCTTTCGTGGAGCAGAAGCTCTGCGCTGCGAGGGAAGGGGGAGACAGGGAGTATCTCTCCGGTTCGAAGGATATCCATGAAGCGGATATGGATTTCCAGAGGCGGGTGAGGGATGTGTATCTGCGCCAGTGCGAGCTGGATCCGGATTTCATCAGGATAGACTGCGCCGATGCCGACGGGTCGATGCTGCCGCCGGAAAAGATATCCGCAAAACTTACCGGAGCCCTCGAGGAATTGGTAATCTTCAAATAATAGCCATATTCAGATGACAGACGTCCACAACAGACTCAGGCGCATAGCCGCCTCCGTGACCGGCCTGGTTTTCTTTGTTTCCGGAATGTTGAAACTGATGGACCCCGTCGGGGCCAAACTGGTTGTTTCGGAGTATTTCAGTTTCTTCGGGCTGGAGTTTATGGACCTCCTGTCCGCTCCCGTGGCTGTGTTCATGGCCCTGCTGGAGACCTTTACGGGCGTTGCCTTGGTGACGGGAGTGTTCCGCCGTCTTGCCGCCGCTGTTACCGGAGTGCTGCTGTCGGTCTTCACTGTCATTACCGCCATATTGCTGATAGCCAATCCGGAAATGGATTGCGGCTGTTTCGGGGAGGCGGTCCATCTGACTCATCTGCAGACCTTCCTCAAAAATGTGGCACTCTGCCTGCTGGCGGCCTTCGCCTTCATTCCTTTCAGGGACTACGGCGTTCCGCGCAAGCGCAGCTATGTCTCCTTCTCGCTGGTGACGGTCTTCTCCGTATTTGTGCTCGTGTGGTCTTCCGTGAACCAGCCCCTGACCGATTTCACTCCGTTCAGGCTCTCGTCCGTGCTTGCCGCGGCTGACAACGGAGACGGGGATGCCGACGACATCTACGTCGCGACCTACATCTACAGCAAGAACGGTCAGGAAGGCGTCTTCACCCTCGACAACCTCCCGGACTCCACCTGGACCTTCGTCCGTACCGAAACCATAGCCAGGCAGGACAACATCACCCCGTCCGGATCTCCTTCCCTTTCGATATATGACAACGAGGGCTACTATCACGATGAGCTGGCGGCAAGCGGGCACGTGATGGTGGTGTCCGTGTATGATGTCACACGCGTGGACATTGAACGCTGGCAGGAGATTGCCCGGTTCATCACCGCTGCGGAGACTGCCGGCTTCACCCCGCTCCTGCTCACTGCTCCCGCACCTACGGGTTCTGGGGAGGAACGTCTTATGGAACTGCTCGGGGATGAGCTTGCGTCGATACTCGCCCCAGTGTGGTATCAGTCTGATTTCAAGACTCTTGTCTCACTCAACCGCTCCAACGGCGGGGTAAGCTGCTTCATGGACGGCCAGCTCATTCGTCGCTGGGGCAGGAATTTCCTTCCGGATGACGGGAAACTTTCGGACATCATATGGCACGATTCGATTGACCTGATGCTTTCAGTAAGCACGGAAGGACGCCTTCTGATGCAGGCGTCCTTCCTATATTCACTGGCATTGATGCTGCTGCTCTAGCAGCATATGCCTACAGCGTTCTTTTGATCTCGACTATCTGGAAGGCCTCGATCACGTCGCCTTCCTTGATGTCGTTGTAGTTGGCTATGCCGATACCGCACTCCATTCCGGCCTGGACTTCCTTGACGTCGTCCTTGCCTCTCCTGAGGGAAGCCACGTCGCCGGTGTAGATGACGATACCGTCGCGGATGAGACGTACCTTGTTGGCCTTGGTGAACTTGCCTTCCTTGATGAGAGAACCTGCAATGGTTCCGACCTTAGGTATCTTGAACGGCTGCTTGACGAGGGCGGTGGAGGTGACCTCCTCCTTCTTCTCAGGCTCGAGCATACCCTCGATACCGTCCTTGACTTCGTTGATACAGTCGTAGATGACACTGTAGAGCCTGATTTCGATGCCTTCCTTCTCGGCGGTGTTCCTCGCCTCGGTCGAAGGTCTCACCTGGAAACCGATGACCACGGCGTCGGAAGCGGTCGCGAGCATGATGTCGGACTCGGAAATCGCACCCACAGCCTTGTGGATCACGTTCACGTGTATCTCCTCGGTGGAGAGCTTGATGAGGGAATCCGAGAGGGCCTCCACTGAACCGTCCACGTCACCCTTGACGATGACGTTGAGTTCCTTGAAGTTGCCGATGGC
>JAEDLE010000030.1 GCA_016295455.1 Bacteroidales bacterium | reverse complement strand
TGATGTACGGACCGCTCGTGATGGCGACTACAGGCATCGAGGAGTGGGAGGACGCAACCGTGACCCTCCAGTCCGACCTTTCTGAAATCACCCTCTGCGGCGCAAGCGATGACAGGGGAACCGATGGCCACCTGTATACCGTGAAGATGGGCGGACGCACCTTCATCCCTGACTACTATGCGGATGAGCATGCAACCCGCTATTTCCGCATCAACCTCATCGGAGATCCTTCTGCACAGGCGAGGATGGAACTTGTTTCGGCTGTGGAAAGGGCCGGTTCGGTGCCTGCGGCACACTATACCGAGTCGTCATATTCAAAGCTTTCCGAGACTGTGACGAAGGCAAGAGAGGTTAGCCAGAAAGCTCAACTGACTGATGCAGAGGTGTCTGCTCAGAAAGCATCACTTGATGCAGCCCTCAGGTCACTTGAGGCAAAGGGTGCTGTCAACCCTGAAACCCTTGTCCATGCCCTCAATCTTGCTGAAAATGTCAGCGTGAGTGCAT
Organism: Bacteroidales bacterium; assembly: GCA_016295455.1. Lineage (GTDB taxonomy): Bacteria > Bacteroidota > Bacteroidia > Bacteroidales > UBA932 > Cryptobacteroides. Next base: position 23,881 of record JAEDLE010000030.1, on the reverse strand, counting down.
ATACCGATGAGAGTGTAAGGAGGATGAAGAACGTGGCCGACGCTTCACGCGGAGTGTTGGACTCTTCTGCAAGCCAGATCGATGTCGATCTTCAGGCATATGAGCTGGGTCTTGCCATCCAGAATCTCGAAGATGCAGCCGGTGTGGACAAGAGCGCACTTGAAGAGCAGATGCAGATTGCCCGACGCCGCCGCGATGCGCAGAACTCCTGGATCGAAATGAAAGTCAAGGTTCCTGAGTATTCGCCGTGGGCACCATATGGCTATGCCAGGATGATGGAGCAGTATGAGAAAGCGAACCAGATCATTACCGGAAGCGTGAAGAATTTCAGCCAGGCCGAAGTGGACAAGATGGCCTCTGTGCTGAAGGAACTTATCAACAGCATGCGTCCGGGCAATCTTCCTGAGATCGAGGACCTTGCTGAACTGAACAGGCTAGTGGCCGAGGCAACTCCTTCCAAGTCTGACGCGAAAGTGAAGGAAGCTCTGGACTATGCCGATATGGTTGTCAGCTACGTTACCGACGGCAGTGGCACCTCCGATATGATTGAACGTGCCGTTTCCCAGCTCAAAGCCCTTGGCTTCTAGCGGGTTGTAAACAATGAAAAGATGGCTGATTCCGAAAGGATGAGGCCATCTTTTCCGTTTCTTCCATGCTGCCCTGAACGGTAAGTGATTCCGGGAAAGGCTGAAGCATCTGCCGTCAGCGGAATGCCAGGTCAGCTGTCATTACGGTGGAATACTGCACCGGTGGTCTCAGGAAAAATCAGGCGCGGAGCAGAATGATCAGACCGCTGATACCGATGAAACCATAGACTATCTTGCGGAAAACTGCACCGGGAATCCGCTTGAAAACCCAGGCACCCATTGCTGCTCCGATTGCAACTCCGCCTATGCCGTAGATATAGGCAAGCCCGACGGCCGGAGTCACGAAACCATTGCGCCAGCGGGCTATGGTCATGATGATGTTGCCCAGCAGCAGATAGTGTTGAAGCATAGCCAGATAATGCTCTTTGTCCGGTTCCGAAGAAATGAAATAGAGCACGGCCGGTGGCCCCTGCATTCCGAAGAAACCGCCCATGAAGCCGCTGATGATGCCGGCACCAAGCTGGTACGGAAGAGTGGTCTTGAATCGGATGCGTTCGCTCAGGAAAAAGAAATACAGGCTGATCAGCATCAGAGCCACGCCAAGAATCTTTCTCAGCAGCACATCATTCATTTGCCTGAGCATGAATATGGCGACGCAGGATACAAGCGAGAAACAGATAAGAATCGGCAACAGCCTGCTCCAGGTCACATAATGACGCATTCTCCAGGCCACCACTATGGACATTGACAGCGCAAGCAAGCCGGACAATGCCGTCGCCTCCCCGTAACTTGGCATAAGGTAGGGGAGGACGGTCATTATCACTATCCCGAAGCCGAAGCCCGTTATCCTGAAGATAAAGGCCGAAACTATGCAGAGCAGGAATATGCTGACAGCGTGTTCCATATCATTGTCAGAGATTGCTGCCGCCTATGACGCCTCGCAGCAGTGAGGTTGCAGGAACATCCTTGTCAGGCACAGGGTTGAAATACTGAAGGTATGACAGCAGCCGGTGCACCTCGCTGTATTCGGGCGTATTCTTTCTGACTGTCGCAAGCACCTGCTCGGCATAAGGTCTCAGAACAGCGAACTCCACGATATATGACGAATTGAACAGCACGTCCGCATCCTCCTGGTAGGGATAAATCCATTTCACCTCAGCCCTTCTGACATTAGGCCAGTTGCGTATGGTCTCAGTAGCCGTGAACGAACCGTTCTTGTGGTCACGGATGATTCTCCTCAGAAGTCTGTTGTCGCTCGTAGGTATGCTGTTATGGTCATCCAGGGCTATGCTGGTGATGGTATTGATGAATATACGGTACTTGCACTGGTCGTTCACCTTGTCCGTGAGCTTCGGATTCAAGGCGTGTATGCCCTCTATAAGCAGCACGCTGCCCTCATCCAGATGCAGGGTCTTCCCGTTGTACTCCCTTATGCCCGTCACGAAATTGTACTCCGGAACCTGAACCGTCTCGCCCGCAAGCAGGCGGAGCACATCCTCCTGCAGCGCCTCGTGCGCCACGGTCTCGAAATTGTCGAAATCATAACTTCCGTCGGGTAGTTTCGGGGTATCCACCCTGTTCACGAAATAGTCATCCGTCGAGAAGGAGATCGGATGCAGGCCGCAGGCCTTGAGCTGAATCGAGAGTTTCTTGCAGAAAGTGGATTTGCCGCTGCTCGTAGGGCCCGTGATGAGCACAAGACGCAGCGGATTCACCGAACGCCTGTGTCTGCGGTCGATTTCCTCCGCAATCTGCACTATCTTCTTCTCCTGCAGGGCCTCGGAAATCTGGATAAGGTCTGTGGCCCTGCCCCTGTGGCTGCAGGCGATGTTCACGTCTCCCACGGTCTCCAGGTCCATGATGCTGTTCCACCTCTGGCTCTCCGCGAATATCTCGAAAGTTTTCGGCTGTTCGCGGAAAGGCGCAAGTTCCTCAGGTTGATGCCTGTCCGGAACACGCAGCAGCAGTCCTCCTCTGTATGGCGAAAGGTCCCAGACCTTCAGGTAACCAGTCGAAGGCAGCAGGGGAGAGCAGTAATAATCGATGCTGTCCCCTATGCTGTAGTACTTCACATACACGAAATCCGAAGTCTCCAGAAGCCGGACCTTGTCGTCATATCCGCGCAGGCGGAAAAGGTCTATCGCCTCCTGCTGGGTTACCTCATGCCTGCGTATGGGAAGGTTGCTTTCCGCCAGGGAACGCATCGCCGCCTTGACTTTCTTGAGTTCTTCCCCTCCGAAAGCCCTGCCGTCGGGAAGGCTCACGTGGCAGAAGTAGCCCTTGCTGATGGGCCTTCTGAGCGTGACCCTGCACCCCGGGAAACAGTCCTCGCAGGCCTTGCTGAACAGGAAGCACAGCGAACTGCTGTAAATACTCCTTCCGGCATAGGACCTGTAGTCCAGAAACTCGACGGTCCTGCTGTTGAACACCCTGTACTTGAGGCTCTGGACCACATTGTTGACCAGAGCGCCAATTATGGGATATGGCTGTCCGAATCCGAAAGAAGGCAGAATCTCCAGCAGGGACATGCCCTCGTTGAACTCCTTCTTCTCCCCGGTGTTGGTGCAAAGTACGCTTACCATTTCAATATGCTGTCAGATACTATCTCATTCTCCACCAGTCCCACTCGAAGAGGTCCTTGCCGCTCTCGCCGCGGAACACGAAATAGAGGTCATGCTTGCCCCTGGCACCTTTCAGGGCACACTTGATGCTCCTGAAACCGTTGTCCGGAGCAATCTTCAGCGTGCCGCAGAGCGGACCGTCCACTGAATCAAGCCTCACTTCCACGCTGCAGTTGCTCTTGCCCCATACACAGGCCTCCAGCGAAGACGCGCCCTTTCCGAAATCGGCGCCGCGTATCATCAGATACTCCCCGTCATCGATGTCATTTATGTATATGGCATCCATAGCCTTGATTTCTCGGGTCTTGAGGCCGTATCCCCAGGCCATGGTCTCCGCCTCGACCTTCCTGAAAGGATCGAAGGAACCAACCTGTTCCAGCTCATTGTCAAGCCAGTACGGCACCTTGGCTATGCTTCCGTCCTCATTGTAGTACATAGGCGCCACTGACACGCTCCTGCGCTCGTGATGCCTGAAGGTTTCCAGATGCATCAGGTCATAGTTCAGGCCGAAGACATAGGACTGGCCCTTATACTCGATTATGCCGGGATGGTTGCCCCTGGTCCTCCAGGTCCTGTCCATGATGTGGCCCATCGACTTCCAAGGTCCTGTAGGACTGTCGCTCATCGCATAGCCTATGCCCTCAGGACAGCAGGTCGAAGCGAAGGCGAGATAGTAGCGGCCGTCGTGCTTGTAGAGCCACGGGCCTTCCTGATAGAAGTCAATCTTGTAGTCAAGCTCGTGAACCTCACCGCTGTAGGAAATCATATCCTCATTGAGGGTGACGTAGTAGGTGTGGGGATTGCCCCAGTACATGTATGCCTGGCCGTCGTCATCGATATAGACTGAAGGGTCGATGTCATACCAGTGCTCCTTCCTCCATACGAGAGGTTCTCCCAAAGGATCCTCGAACGGTCCGTAAGGGGAATCCGAAACGAGCACTCCTATGCCGTGGCCGTGGATAGGGCAGTACATGTAGAACTTGCCGTTCCTCTCCACTACGCACTCGGCCCAGGCGCCGTTGTCTCCGTCATACCACTTGAAATCCTTCAGGGACGCCACTGCGCCGTGGTCGGTCCAGTTCACCATATCCGTTGAAGTGTAGAGCAGCCAGTCCTTCATCTTGAAGCCCTGGGCGTCATCCTCATCGTGGGTGGTGTAGAGGAACACCGTGTCGTCATATACCATAGGGGCAGGGTCCGCGGTGTACTTGGTCTGGATTATCGGCATGTTCAGATGATGGTTGAAATGCCACCAGTCCAGATCGAAGAGTTCCTCGTCTCCGCCCCTGAAGAGCAGGTAGAGGTCGTGCTTGCCCCTGACGCCCGGGCGTACAGGAGCCTTCAGCATCATATTGCTGTTGTCCACCTTGACGCTGCAGATAGGCTTGTCGCTGATATCGTCCAGATAGAACTCAACCACGCCTTCATGCTTGAAGTTCAGCACCTCAATGCTTACGAGAACCGGCTCCTTGTCTCCGAAATCCACCTCGCGCACCTTGATCCAGTCACCGTTGTGCACGGAAGTTACGTAATGTCTGTCACCCGGGAGCCTGTCAAGTTTGATACCCCAGGAAGAGGCCATGGTCTCAGCCTGCACGGTAGAATACGGATCTATGGTGCCGACCGGCTCCGGTCCTGTCTCGGTGAAAGGTATGAAAGGTATGCTTCCGTCCGGGTTGAAACTGAATTCCTCGACTGCCGCGGACCTGTGGAAACCCCCGCCGTTAGGGAGCACCCCGTTATGATAGAACATATAGTCGCGGCCCTTGTAGTTTACGTTTCCACCGTGTATCGTGAAGGAATTGATGGCTTCGTCCATAATCCTGCCGCGGTAGGTCCAGGGACCGTCTATCGTCGGAGCGGTGGAATATGCCATATGCTCAGGCACACCTCCCGCAGGATAGACTATGTAATATATCCCGTTGCGCTTTGTCACCCAAGGTCCTTCCTCGTACTGGGTCATCAGCTCGTCCTTCCTTATCTTCCAGTTCATCTTCATCTGGAGTTCTCCGAAAGAAGCCGGGTCGTGATAGCCTGGAACTTCCCGGTAGCCGTCCTTGAACGATACCATATCATCGTTCAGCTCTCCGTACCATAGACCTTTGTTTCCCCAGAAGAGATAGGCCCTGCCGTCGTCATCGATGAATATGGTCGGGTCGATGAATCCGAAGCCTGTGGCAAGGGGCCCTCCTATGGCGTCGGTCCAGGGGCCTGTAGGGCTGTCCGCAACGGCTACCGCAAGGGCGTCACCCCGGCGTTTTGCGGTGCAGCATACGTACCAGTACCATTTTCCGTTGCGTTCCACAGCCTGCGATGCCCATGCCTTGTCTCCGTGGAAGGCCCATTCGAAGGTTTCAGTGGAAATCTGGGCTCCGTGATAGGTCCAGTTAACCATATCCTTTGTGCTGAAGAGCAGCCAGTCATTCATCTTGAAATAGGTTGCGTCATCCTCGTCGTGGTCGGTGAAGAGGTAGAGAGTGTCGCCATAGACAAAAGGAGCAGGATCCGGGGTGTACATGGCGTGCGAGATGGCATTCTGTGCCGATGCCGTAAAGGCGGTTGCCGCTGATGCGAGCAATGATAGTAGCAGTCTTTTTGTCATCATATATGGTTGGTATATTGGTTAACCTTGACAAAGATGCAAGACGGACCGTGTTGCCACAAATTCCGGGAACTTAAGGCTAAAACTGCCGTGGACGGCAGGTGAAAGGTTATTTTCTCCTTCATCGGCATATGGCGGACACTGGCTTCTTGATTGCTTTCAAAGATAACCATTTACGATGAAATATTCAGCAGAAGCATTTATTATTTTCGCTTCTTTTTCATAGTGTCGATGAATCCGACCACGGCTATGGCTATCGAGCCGCAGAGATCCAGCATCAGGTCTTCCATTGTGTCCCTGAGGGCTTCGTGTCCGACCAGCGGGATGCTGTCGTCAAAAGTTCCGCTGCTGACAAGGTATTGCTGGGAGTTGAGCCCGAACCATCCGTCCGTGAGGTATTCCATGATCTCCCAGACTGCTCCCATGGAAAGGGCGAAGCAGACTACCCATATGGAGACGAAGAGCGCCGGGAAGCGTATGGTGTGCCCCTCGATTCTGTTGAAGAGATTGATGATGGCATATCCTATGATGCCCAGGAGCACTCCCGAGGCGGTATGCAGCATCGCGTCCCACCAGGGGAAACGGCCGTAGAAGTCGATGACGTCCCCGAGTATCAGGGAACTGAAACCGAAGGCGACGAATATCACCTCCATGCTGTGGGGTACCCTGATGTGCGCGAACCTGCTGAGCATCGAAGGCACGAATATCAGCACCATCATCACGACGGTTTCGAACAGCTGGAAGGAGATGCGGCTGATTGCGGCATCGTCATCCACGAGAAAGAGCGAGGCGACGCTGCCTGCGGCAAGCAGCGCGCACAGGCAGAGTATCACCTTCGAGAAAGTGTTCAGACGGTTATTTTTCATTGGTCATATCCTTGAGCAATCCGACTATCTGTTTGCAGGTCAGCGGATTGGCGTTTCTTTTCTGTGCGTCTGTCATCCTCTTCCGCCAAACGCTGTCCTCGCATAGGCGTATCGCAACTTCTGCCTGACGCTGCGGGTCGAGCGAGCTGTAGGACATGTTGTGGAAGTGGAAGAAGCGGGCGTTCTGGTCCTCGACTCCCGGAATCGGGGCAGTGTGTACCAGAGGGATGTTCTTGACCGCAGCTTCTGTACTGGTTATGCCTCCCGGCTTGGAGAACAGCACCTCACTGGCGTCCATAAGCAGCGAAACCTTGTCCGTGAAACCCAGCGTGCGTATCCTCGGTTCAAACTCGAACTCCTCCCTGAGCTTGTTTTCCAGCCCGGTGTTCCGTCCACACACGCAGATTATCCTGTCCTGGTGTCTTATCTTGTCCAGCAGGCAGTTGAGAAGGCTTTCCATATTTCCGAAGCCCATCGAACCGCCCATCACAAGGAACCATCTGTCTTCTTCGGAAGAGACTTCCCATCCCGTCATATCCTCCAGCTGTCGCCTTGCCTCCATCTTGGGAATATGCCGGGAGAAAAGCTCCTCGTTGACCGGTATGCCGATAGGCACCAGTCTGGACCGGTCCATACCCTTCTCTGCGAATTCCTCGATCAGGTCCTCGTGAGGAATCACGTACCGGTCCAGCTTGGTTTCCTTGAGGAATGGGATGCAGGTGTAGTCTGTCATCACGAAAAGAGTCGGAATCTGCAGCAGCCCCTTTTCCCTGAGGTCGGTCAGGGCCTCGGCAGGAAAGAGGTGGGTGCAGACCGCGACATCATATTCACCGTTTATGATGAGTTCGTGCAAATCCTTGGAATATAATCTGTTGGCATAGTTGACGGGCGACTTGATATGTTTGTTCGCCTCGCTTATCATTTCTCCGAGCCTGTAGACTTTGCCGAAGAGGTCTTTCTTGGTGGTATAGACGTAGATGTCGGAGACGTTCCGGGACGTTGCTTCGCTCACAAGGGCAAGCGTGTCCCTGACATCGCATTGGATGCCCTGGCGGTCAAGTTCCGCCTTTATGGCCTTGGCGCTGGAGTTGTGTCCCTCGCCGGTGTTGCAGGAGAGTATGAGAACCTTCATTTCTTTTCAATTTATTGATTGATAATGCAGATGGCTCCAGACACAAGGCCCCGGCCATCTCTGCGCCCAGTTGCAATTTCTCTGCCATTAACCCTGAAGATGACAGGAAGGCAGGCCTCTCCGGCCGGAAATGCTCCGGAGCGGAACATTTTTCCGACAAAAATATCATATATTTGGCATCGGCACAGTTACGGCCTCAAAGCCGTTTGTCAGCCATTCACATTAAGGTCAGACGGAATAGGATGGAAATCGAGAAGGACAGGATATTCTCACTTGCTGAGAGTTACGTGATGGAGACAGGGGTTTCAGTCTTCCTGACCGGCAAGGCCGGGACCGGAAAGACCACCTTCCTGCGTTCCATAGTCGAAAGGACGGACAAACGCTGCGTGGTCGTGGCTCCTACCGGAGTTGCGGCAATGAATGCCGGGGGAGTGACCATACATTCCTTCTTTCAGCTTCCCCTGTGCCCGTATCTGCCTGATGTCCCGGAACTTGTGACCGAGTATCAGATGCATCCCAGGAATTTCAGGATGCGCAAGGACAGAATGCGTATCATCCGGACCCTGGACCTGCTCATTATCGACGAAGTCTCGATGGTCCGCGCCGACCTGATGGACGCAATGGATATGGTGCTGCGCCGTTGCCGCCATTCCGAACAGCCCTTCGGGGGAGTCCAGCTGCTCATGATCGGTGACGTGCAACAGCTGCCGCCTGTCGTGACCGAGGCCGAGCGGCCGTATATCGAAAAGGTCTATCCTTCCCCTTACTTCTTCTATTCCAAGGCCTTATCCCGTCTTGAGCACGTGGTCATCGAGCTGGGGAAGGTTCACAGGCAGGAGGACAGGCACTTCATAGACCTGCTGAATGACGTCCGCGGCGGTAATCCTTCCGCCCGGACCGTCAATGCCCTGAACTCCAGGCTGGACCCAGACTTCGACCCGCCGGAGAATGAAGGCTGGATACGCCTCACCACCCACAACAGCCAGGCCGACTCGGTGAATATGGCGAAGCTTGCCGTACTTAAAGGTCCTGAACAGCTGTATTCAGCACAGACCGAGGGCGAGTTTCCCGTGTCGGCATATCCCGTGGATCCGGAGCTTCGCCTGAAAGTGGGCGCTCAGGTGATGTTCGTGAGGAATGACACGAGAGGGGAGGGACAGTATTACAACGGAAAGTTAGCCCGTGTCTCGCAGCTTGAGCCTGAACTTGTGGTGACGGATGAGAGTGGCGAGAGTGTGATTGTTCCGGTGGAAGAGTGGGAGAACATAAGCTATGCTCTTGATCCTGAGGATAATGAGATAAAGGCAAAGGTGGAGGGTGTGTTCCGGCAGTACCCGCTCCGGCTCGCCTGGGCGGTGACCATACACAAGAGTCAGGGCTTGAGCTTCGACCACGTGGTCATTGATGCGGCGGCAGCTTTCTCGTCGGGCCAGGTCTATGTGGCGCTATCCCGCTGCCGCTCGCTGGAAGGCATAGTCCTGACCTCGCCCATAACCCGACGCTGCACCTTCACCGACCCTCTGGTCAACGCCTTCGAGGCAGGCTATACCGCTCTGTCAGAGGTGGAAGCGGCTTTCGACAGCCACCGTGAAAACTACCGTCTGCGCCTGATGTGCGAGGCTTTCGACCTTGAATATCTCCGCATCTGCGCCTCCAAACTCAACCGTATATGGCAACTTGAACTGGCATCCCGCCATCAGGAGGAGTCGATGGCCTTCGCGTCGGCATATGGCCGAAAGGGCAGTCAGGAGGGCCTGTGGTATCTGCAGGAGACCGCCGAAAAGTTCCGGAGGCAGCTGCGTTCGATTTTCCTGAAGAAAGATGAGGCTCTGCTCGCCGAGCGCATCAACAAGGCGGCGGTGTTCTTCTCCGGGGCCCTTACGGCCATGGTGGATATGCTGCTGACCACGATGATCGTGGAACCGACGGCGAAGGATACCGCGAAGTCCTTCCGCGAGCACGGGCTCGAATTCCTGAAAGAGTTCCGTATGCGTCTGGGACTGATGCTGTTCATCCGCAGCAACGGATTCATAAACGAAGCCTTTCTCAAGGCCAGGATAGCCAGGGAACTCTCGCCGGAAAACCGTCTGAGGCCGGTGCTCCGCTCGATAGGGGCGCTGGTTTCCAAAGAGCTCGCGGCAGAAGAAGACCCCGCCCGGGAAGTCAGGCCGTCCCGCAGGCGTACCCGCAAGAAGAAAACCTGAACCCGGACGGGGTCCCCGTCATAGGTGAGCGGCGGCTATTCGTAGTCCTGCCAGCTCTTTATCTGCAGACCGCTCAAGTCCTTGCGGCATATGGCCTCGATGAAGGCTCCTGCCAGACGGGCGTTGGTGATGAGCGGAATATTATGGTCTATTGCACCGCGGCGTATCCTGTAGCCATTGGTGAGCTCCCTGTCGGTCCTGTTCTTCGGGATGTTGATGATCAGGTCGAATGCATGCTCCGAAATCATCTTCATCACGTTCATGCCATCCTTGTGCTCCTCGTCAGGCCAAGACACGGCTATGGCTTTCACTCCGTTGTCGTTGAAGAACTTGGCTGTGCCCGCAGTGGCGTAGATGGTGTAGCCGGCCTGGTCGAGCATATGCGCACCGTCGAGTATGGCAACCTTGCTCTTCGCCTCGCCGCTGCTTATCATTATGCCCTTTTCCTTTGATGGAATCTTGTAGCCGGTGGCTATCATTGCGTTGAGCAGGGCCTCGTCGTAGTCATCTCCGAGGCAGCCTACCTCACCGGTAGAGGACATGTCCACACCCAGCACAGGGTCGGCATTCTGGAGCCTTGCGAAACTGAACTGGCTGGCCTTCACGCCGAGACGGTCGATGTCGAACTCGCTCTTGTCCGGCTTTGAATATGGTGCATCGAGCATTATGCGGGTTGCGGTCTCGATGAAGTTGCGTTTCAGGACCTTGCTCACGAACGGGAAACTCCTGGATGCCCTGAGGTTGCACTCGATCACCTTCACCTCGCGGCCCTTTGCAAGATACTGGATGTTGAACGGACCGGAGATGTTGAGCTCCTTGGCAATGGCGCGGCTTATCTTCTTGATCTGCCTGGCGGTTGCGAAACTGATCTGCTGGGCAGGGAATACCATCGTTGCGTCACCGGAATGCACGCCGGCATATTCGATGTGTTCGCTGATGGCATATTCCACGATTTCGCCGTTGCGTGCCACTGCGTCGAACTCGATTTCGTTGGTTTCGGTCATGAACTGGGAGATGACCACCGGGTACTCCTTGCTGACTTCGGACGCCATTTCAAGGAATCTGACGAGTTCCTCGTCGTTGTGGCATACGTTCATAGCGGCGCCGGAAAGCACATATGACGGACGCACGAGCACAGGATAGCCGACCTCGGCGATGAAACCCTTCACGTCATCCATTGATGTGAGGGCGCTCCACCTTGGCTGGTCTATGCCGAGCTGGTCGAGCATGGCGCTGAACTTGTTGCGGTTCTCTGCGCGGTCGATGCTGACAGGTGAGGTTCCGAGTATCGGCACGCTCTGCCTGTAGAGCTTCATTGCCAGGTTGTTAGGTATCTGTCCGCCCACTGAGACTATTACTCCGCGCGGATTCTCGAGGTCTATCACGTCGAGCACCCTCTCGAACGAGAGCTCGTCGAAATAGAGACGGTCGCACATGTCGTAGTCGGTCGATACGGTCTCAGGGTTGTAATTGATCATTATCGACTTGTATCCGAGCTTGCGCGCGGTCTGGATGGCGTTCACCGAGCACCAGTCGAACTCGACTGATGAACCTATCCTGTAGGCGCCGGAACCGAGCACTATGACAGACTTTTCATTCTGATAGTAGTTGACGTCGTGACCGGTGGTGCCGTAGGTGAGGTAGAGGTAGTTCGTGAGGTCCGGATGCTCGCTTGCCACGGTCTCGATCCTCTTGACTGCAGGGAGTATGCCCAACTGCTTCCTGCGTGCCCTGACAGCGAGGTTCTCCTTCTCCATATTCCTTGTCGCATTGCCCTTGCAGACCAGGCGTGCAATCTGGAAATCACTGAAGCCAAGTACTTTAGCCTGCCTGAGCACATCCTCAGGGAGGGAATCTATGTCGTCATATTCCTTGAGGACGGACATATAGTCGACGATGTTCTTGAGCTTTCCGAGGAACCAGCGGTCGATTTTGGTGAGTTCGAAGATCCTGTCTATGCTGTAGCCTTCCTCGAGGGCCTGAGCGATGGCGAATATGCGGAGGTCGGTAGGGTTCTCGAGTTCGTCGTCGAGGTTGTCGAAGTGGGTGTGGTCATTGCATACGAAGCCGTGCATGCCCTGGCCTATCATCCTGAGTCCCTTCTGGATAAGTTCTTCGAAGGAGCGTCCGATGCTCATGATTTCCCCGACTGACTTCATGCTGGAGCCGATACGGCGGCTGACACCCGCGAACTTGGTGAGGTCCCAGCGCGGTATCTTGCAGATGAGGTAGTCGAGCTGAGGTGCGACATATGCGGAGTTCGGTGTGCCCATCTCTCCGATCTGGTCGAGGGTGTAGCCGAGGGCTATCTTTGCCGCAACGAACGCGAGAGGGTAGCCCGTAGCTTTGGATGCGAGAGCTGAACTTCTTGAAAGTCTGGCGTTTATCTCAATTATTCTGTAATCGTCGGTGTCGGCGTTGAATGCGTACTGGATGTTGCACTCTCCGACTATTCCGAGGTGGCGGACGCAGCGGACAGCGATATCCTGGAGCATCTTCACCTGGGCGTCGGTCAGGGAGCAGGTAGGAGCCACGACTATGGATTCGCCGGTATGGATGCCGAGCGGGTCGAAGTTCTCCATGCTGGCCACGGTGAAACAGTGGTCGTTCGCATCCCTGATGACCTCGAACTCAATCTCCTTCCAGCCCTTGAGGCTCTCCTCGACAAGGACCTGAGGGGCGAAGGTGAAGGCAGACTCGGCTATCTCCCTGAAACTCTGCTCGTCCTTGCAGACACCCGAACCCAGACCTCCGAGGGCGTAGGCTGAGCGTATCATTACCGGATAGCCTATCTTCCTGGCTGCGGCGATGGCGTCGTCGAGGTTCTCGCAGGCCTGGCTCACCGGCACCTTGAGGTCTATCTCGTTCAGCTTCTTTACAAAAAGGTCGCGGTCTTCGGTGTTCATGATGGCTTCCACTGACGTTCCGAGTACCTCGACCCCATATTCCTTCAAAGTTCCGTTGAGGAACAGCTCCGTACCGCAATTGAGCGCCGTCTGGCCTCCGAATGCGAGAAGTATTCCGTCCGGACGTTCCTTCTTGATGATTTCAGTAACGAAATGGGTTGTCACCGGAAGGAAATAGACCTTGTCGGCAATACCTTCCGAAGTCTGGATGGTAGCGATGTTGGGATTGATGAGAACAGAGCGGATGCCTTCCTGCCGCAGCGCCTTCAGCGCCTGGGATCCCGAGTAGTCGAACTCACCGGCCTGCCCTATCTTGAGGGCTCCCGAGCCGAGTACCAGGACCTTTTTGAGATTGGATTTCATATATGGTCTGAGTGATTGTTTCTGACTTGCCGCAAATCGGGCCAGCAAAGATACTGCAAAATCCGCTTTTTCCCCACCGTTTTGGCAGAATTCTGCAGTCCCCGGCTTCAATTTGTTGGAATTTCATAGGTGGACTACGTTTTTCCAAAACAGGTGTTTCGAAATCTACTGCGTCCAGGGACAAAAGAAAAGGAGGATGGCAGCAGCCATCCTCCCGTGTAGAAAGGTTATATTCCGTATGCTATTTGAAGAGCATAGGAGCCATCTCATAGAGGCAGCGCCTCCAGGTGAGGAACTCGTGTGCCGTTCCTTCCGATACGTATGACTTGGCGTTGTAGCCTGCAGCCTTGAGGGCTTCAGCGGCCTTGGTCACGCCGTCAGGATTCTCCTTGCTTCCGCAGCCGATGAACACACCCTTTACGCCGGTGCCCTGAAGTTCTTCAGGAGAGTAGGTGCCGCCGCTGAGGAGGCCGTAGTAGCCGAAGGTTTCAGGACGCCTGAGGGTGATGGTGTGGGTTTCCATACCGCCCATTGAAAGTCCTGCCATCGCGCGGGATTCCTTCTTGGCTATGGTCTTGTAGTGTGAGTCGATGTAAGGCACGAGCTCGTCCACGAGCACGGTCTCGAACTCCTTGGCGGTGAAACCGCCCATGCGGCCGAATACCACGTCGTTGGTCATACCGTAGGTCATCACCACGATGAAAGGCTCGATGCGGCCCTCGGCGATCATGTTGTCCATGATGAGGCCAGCCTTGCCCTGTACCGGCCAGGATGTCTCGTTCTCGCCCCAGCCATGCTGGAGGTAGAGCACAGGATACCTGGTCTTCTTGCTGCTGTCATAGGTAGGAGGTGTATAGACGAATGCCCTGCGTACCTGCTGTGTGCTTTCTGACCAGAAGAGCACCTGCTCGACATTTCCGTGAGGCACATTCTTCTCGGCATAGAAATCCTGGTCGTGTGCAGGGATTTCGATACCGCTCTCCCATCTGCAGGAACCGAAGAAGAAACCTGTGCCCGGATCGTTCATCACGCCGCCGTCAACGGTGAGGTGATAGTAGTGGAAGCCCTCGTCCATTGGGCCTGCGGTGGTTCCCCACCAGTAGCCGTCGTCACCCTTGCGGAGCACGGTGCCACCCTGTCCGCCCAGACCGAGGCTCACGATTACGGAGCTTGCCTTAGGAGCGTTTACGCGGAAACGGGCGTAACCCTGGGAGTTGACCATAGGATAGTCCTGTCCCGGAGCGTTGAAAGAAGAAGGAACGAAATCTTCCTTGACCACAACGTTGTCCATTGCAGGGTCGAAGTTCTTGACGATGTTGTAAGCCCTCTTAGGCTGATACTCCGCGTCAAAGAGAAGCGGATAGTTGTTCACGCCAAGCCAGGAATCCTTGTCGCCCACGTTCCAGAAAGTGACGCAGTCAACGACATCGGAGTGCTTGCGGAGCACCTTGAAGAGCTGGGCGTACTGGTCTTCCTGAAGAACCCTTTCATACTCGGCTACCTGTGCTGCACCCTGGTTGAAGCGGAGTCCACCGCCCATATCCTCGTTCACCCTGATGTCAAGCTCGGTGACGTGAATATGGTCAACCAGTTCGGCATACTTGGTGATGGCAGCGTCAACTGCCTCAGGCGTAGGACCGTAGATGTTGTAGTGGCCCTGCATGCCGATACCGTCGATAGGAACTCCGGCATCCTTCATCTTCTTGACCATGTCGCAGATGCGCTGGCATTTGCCCGGATCGGCGTCATTGTAGTCATTGTAGAAGAGGAGGGCGTCAGGGTCAGCTTCCCTTGCGTACTCGAAAGCCTTGGCGATGAACTCGTCACCGGCGATCTGGTAGAGAGGGGAGTTGCGGTAAGGTGATGCTCCCGGCCAGCGCTGCTCGTCCGCGATAGCTTCGTTCACGACGTCCCAACAGTAGACGATGTCCTTGTAACGGCTGACGATGGCGTTGATATGGCTCTTCATGTTGGCGTAGAGCTCCTCCTTGGAAAGGAGATTGCCATTCTCGTCCTGATACATCCAGCTTCCGATCTGGCTGTGCCACATGAGGCAATGGCCGCGGAGCTTGATGCCGTTCTGGCGGCAGAAGTCAGCAATCTTGTCGGCGTCTTCCCAGTTGTAGACACCCTTCTGCGGCTCAGTAGGCTGAGGCTTCATCGCATTTTCAGCGGTGATGCTGTTGAATTCCCTCTTGATGAGGGCAATCTGGTCCGGGTCGCTGACATTGGTCAGGTTCACGGCGACACCGACGCTGAAGTAATCCTTGTAGTGGTCCTTGAGTCCATCCTTAGGTGGCTCCTGGACGCGTCCGCGCGGCTGGGCCTGGGCGAATGCCGCAATGCCGAGAGCGACGGCGCAGAGCGTTAGTCTCAATGCTTTTTTCATAAGAAATCAAATATGGTTTGGTTGTATTTCCTGTCTTTTTCACGTATATGCCCCTGCGGATATGCTGCCGTGTCGACTGCAGTACCCCCGAGGATTTCCAAAGTTATCACCATCCCCCGGAAAGGACTTTTCATTTTGAATCAGATTGAATCAAAAGTGTGTCATTTCTTGCTGAATCGTTACAAGGTTGCCCTGTTCTTGCAAAACTGCCCAACTTGAACTTATCTTTGCCCCGGATTGCGGTGAGACTTAGTCTTCAAAAGGGAATCCGGTGCAGGGCGGGAGCCCGATTCCGGAACTGTGCCCGCAGCGGTGACACTCCATCATATCCTGCATATGCCATTGCGGCCAGGCCGTGAGAAGGCGCGGGAGAGGTCCGTCCGGGGAGTGAGTCCGAATACCTGCCGCAGTAATGTTTAACCGCGGAACTCGGGGACAAGTTCCGGTTAAAGTAATCAATATGCTCTATTCCATCCTGCTTTCCGCAGTCCTGCTCGCTTCAGGTCTTGTGGAAACCGGCGCTGCAGAGGCAACAGACACCCTCAGCGCTGTAACCGTCGTCGCAGACCGCGGCGTGGTGGTGTCCAGAAAGGACACGATTCCCTTCATCAATTCAGAATCAGTCCCCCAAATGCTCCGTCGGAGTTCCGGCGTCCACATCGGTGACTATGGCGGCCTTTCGGGGCTCAAGAACGTAAGCCTCAGGGGCTTGGGCTCGGCTCACACAGCCATATACCTTGACGGCGTCAGAGTCGGGAACGTCCAGTCGGGACAGAACGACCTCTCCATGCTCGGCGGAGTGACACTCGCATCCGCTGTGGTGGACTATGCCCAGAACAGCATATCGTTCAACACCGCAAGACCCGTATTCGGGAAAGCTCCGGTATCTGCAAAAGTTAGCGTACGGGGAGGTTCATTCTCCACTCTGATGCCATCGGCAAGGCTCGATTTCAGACTCTCCGACCGCCTGTCCCTCTCCGCCCACGCGGATGCTGTCACATACAAGGGCAATTATGAATATGGTGACGGCAAGCTCCGCCAGAACAATGACCTCAGGCAGTTCCGCGGCGGACTCGACCTGTTCGGACTGATGGAAGGAGGCGAGTACCACGTGAAGGCATGGTACAACGATGCGGAGCGTGGCACTCCCGGCAGCGTGGACTGGCCTTCCGAAGACCGCCAGTCAGACCGCAACGCCTTCGTCCAGGCAGTGGCCAGGAAACGCTTCACATCGGCATATACACTGGATATAAGTGCCAAGGCGGCATTGGACGAGATCCATTACAGCAGCGTATGGGGCGACAGCGACTATTCTCAGACCGAATATCAGCTCAACAGTTCGCACCGCTTCCGCGTGAATGAACATCTGCTGCTCTGCCTCTCCGCCGACCTTGCGCAAGACGGACTGAAATCAAGCGTCTATGAGGCATCCCGTTTCTCAGTGCTGGGTGTCCTTTCGGCCGCATACAGAAGTTCCCGTTTCGCGGCGGACCTTGCCCTCGAATACACCGGAGCCTTCGACCGCGGGCAGGAATCCCGTACGGCGTTCTCCCCGTCACTGAGCCTGCGATACGACCTCGCCCAGGGCCTGAGCCTGATTGCTTTCGGACGCCGTGCCTACCGTATCCCTACCTTCAACGAACTCTATTATGTGGGATATGGCAACCCGTCCCTCAGGTGTGAGGATGCCTGGATGATGGATGCAGGAGCGGACTGGCGTAGAAACATCGGGTTCTTCGAAGTGAGAGCCCGCATCGACGGCTACCACAATATCCTCAGCGACAAGATAAGCTCCGCACCTACACCGGAAGACCCGAACATCTGGATGCCGTACAACATCGGAAGGGTGGTCTCTGACGGAGTGGACCTTTCGGCGGGCACTGCATATGACAGGGACCTCTGGAAAGGCTCCTTCGACCTGAGGTACAGTTTCCAGTCAGCCGTTGACCGCACACCCGACAGTTCCAGCTACGGCCAGCAGATAGCCTATGTCTCACGTCATTGTCTCGTGCTGGACGCCGCCCTCGCATATGCGGGATGGGAACTCAGGCCGCTTTGGCAGATCCATGCAGGAAGAAAGGACTCATACGGGGATATGCCGGACTGGAACACTCTTGACCTGAGTCTTGCCAAGAGCTTCAGTCTCAAGGGAAGCAGCACTCTCGGATTCCTGCTCACGCTGCGCAATGCCTTTGACTGCAGATACGAAATCGTGAGCGGATATCCGACCGAGGGCCGCTCTTTCATAGCCGGTCTGACATACTCTTTCTGACGGGAAAAGGCAGTCCGTTTTGACGAAGATTGCAAAGTATTATTTGAGGATTACTATATTTGGCTGAACGATATCAGATACCGATGAAAGCCAGACTCTTTTACCCATTGTTTACGATGCTCCTCCTGTGTTCCTGCAGCGGGGAGCATTCCTGTCCTCTTCCGATACTCGAAAACCACGGCAGCCACGCGACTCTGGTAGTTGACGGCAAGCCTATGCTCATCATAGGCGGAGAACTCGGAAACTCCTCGGCATCAAGCCCGGAGGACCTGGCGCGGATATTCCCGCATCTTGAAAGGCTGGGCCTTAATACCGTGCTTGTGCCCCTGTCGTGGGAACTCATAGAGCCGGAGGAAGACCGGTTCGACTTCAGCATTCTGGACGGGATAGTGTTCCGGGCAAGGGAGCATGACCTGAGGGTGGTGCTGCTATGGTTCGGGGCGTGGAAGAACAGTATGAGCTGCTATGCACCGGAATGGTTCAAGAGAGACACCGGTAGATTTCCGAGGGCGATATTGCCGGACGGCAGTCCCGTAGAGGAGGCCTGTGCCCTTAGCCCAACCGTTCTCCAGGCTGACAGAAAGGCATTCTGCCGGGTGATGGAGTATCTCCGCGACAACGACCGGCAGCATACCGTGGTAATGGTGCAGGTGGAGAACGAGATGGGTATGATCAACGTCCCGCGGGATTATTGCCCGATCGCCGACTCTCTCTATCATTCTCCTGTGCCACAGGAACTTGTGTCATATCTGGAATCCCACCGGGAGAGCCTGCATCCGCATATTGCCGGGAGGATGGGGGAGAGTGGCGAGGGCCTGAGCTGGCCTCAGTTCTTCGGGGATGACATATATGCCGAAGAGATTTTCCAGACCTGGACCTATGCCCGTTATACCGGGGAACTCGCCCGTGCAGGCAAGGAGATACTCAATCTGCCTATGTACGTGAATGTGGCTTTAGACAGCCGTGGACGACTTCCGGGACAGTATCCTTCAGGCGGGCCACTGGCTCAGTTAAAGGATATATGGCACTGCGCTGCGCCGTCGATAGATGTGCTGGGCGTGGATATTTACGACAGTGGGGTGACCGGATGGATGGAACGCTACCATCTTGCCGACAACCCGCTCTTCATACCTGAGATAAGGCTTGAGGACAAGGCCGCACATTATGCCCTGTATGCCTACGGACATCACGATGCGATGGGCTTCTGCCCGTTCAGCATCGAAGACTGTCCTCTTCTTACCGGAGACTCTGGCAACGACTGGAGGAACACTGACATGAGTGCCGACGACCAGCTGAATGCATATACCAGGGTCACAGACAGGCTCTCACCGATCGCGTCTGCATATTCATTGATGAACAGCATAGAAGAGCTGGTGCTCGCAAGGCAGGGGAGCGACGATATGGATGCGGTGCTGCTGGATGATGGCCACAGAGAAGCTTCGATCCTGACTCCTGACGGCATAAAAGTCCATGTAAATCACGACTTCAGCCTCGGCTGGGACCCTCGTTCGAAGGAAGGTCATTGGCCCGAAGCCTCCTGCATGCTGCTGCGTCTGGGGGAATATGACTACCTCCTTGCCGGCAGCGGTACAGTCTTGACTTTCAGTGCGGAAGACTCTTCCAAAGTCGGAATCGCCTACTGCGCAGAGGTCGATGTCAAAGATGGTGCGATAACTGAAATACGGCGTCTGAACGGAGATCAGACCCATCAGGGCAGGCATATCCGCATCCCTTGCGGCACGTTCAGACTGCAGCGCTTCAGGCTCTATACCTATTGACGGTGACTTCCGGCGCAGGAAAGGCTCCGTCCTTGTGATGGAGTGGGCATATGCAACAAAAATGGATTGACTTGCATCTTTTATCCGGTTATTTGAGATACCGATGAATGATATATACAAGGCAATCCTTGCTTTTTTCCTGGTCATGACTGTCGCAGGCTGTGCGAGGGAAGTGGATTTCTATCCTGTGGTACTCACCATTTCCGTGGTTGACGGAGATGGCAATGACCTGTTGGATTCCGAGTCGCCGCTTTTTGTCGGGGACAGGCTCTCGCTTGAATTCAGGAACCGTATCTATGTACTTGCAATGCCGGATACAAAGACTTATATGCCTGATTTCAAGGGACTTCAGCTTATCTGCAAGGATGGTCTCCGGATGCTCAGTTTCGGGGAACTGGACGGTGAATCCGATTATGATGACGACTTCATCCTGAACCTTCCTGACGGCAGTACCCGTACCATTCATTATGACCGCAGGGTCAACTACAGCCTGCTCCTGGTAAAGGATAAATGGACTCTTGACGGAGACCGCACAGAGTGCCCGGTCACAGTGGAGTGGGATTAGAGGCGCGGTATCAGTACTGCATATTCAGCAGCGCGCTCTAGGCGGTGGAGTTCTTCCTGGCGTTCATCTTGCCGAAGTTGAACGAAATTCCTGCCATGAAGAAACGTCCGAGAGTGTTTCCGCGAAAATTTTCAGTTCTGCGGAGACGCATTTCCGGGTTTTGTGTGTTTATAGGGCAGAAGGACATTCTTAAACAATGAAAACTATAGCTGAATATGCAATTGCAGTGTTGGGCATGGTGTGCCTGACATTCGCTTCCTGTACCAAGGAGGAAACTGAGAAACCATATTCCTCGGACTATTTCTGGACCGGGAAATATCCCGTAAAGACTCAGAACGGAACCGACGGTGAACTTGAGGACAGGACCGGGTACATCGTTCTGCAGTTCGAGAATGACGGGGCGCAGTGTGTCGTGGAAACCGGAATAGAAGGACTGCTGGCCATTAACCGCATTACACTTGAAGCAAGGTGGTCCGCGTCAGACAGTTTCGGTCTGTTCAGAACGGCTGCGGACCAGTCCCTGCTGGAGTATATGGGCACAATTACCGGGGAGAGTATGGCGCTGATGGCCTGCAACTGTGACGGTATTGCCGCGACTTATTCGCTGGTCAGGCTGCCTGCGTCGTTACTGATTAACTGAGATTGGTTATATTTGGACCATCTGATCAAGGCGTGAGTGTATAGTGAATTGGATGAGCAGACACTTGCCGGGTACTGCTCACGGAAAGACAGAATGGCTGAGGATGAACTGTATAGGAGATATGCAGTGAGGCTTTATAAACTCTGCCGGCGATATCTCGGAAATGAATATGACGCCAGGGACCTGATGCTCGAAACTCTGCTGCGGGCGCTTGACAGGATAAATACCTTCAAATACACTGGCGAAGGCTCACTCTATGCCTGGATCAGCCGTATAGCCATAAACAAGGCACTCAACCGTGTCCGGAGGCAGAACTGGCGTATGGTCAGCGTGGATTTCAGTACTCAGGACAATATACCGGAACCGGCAGTGGAGGAGTTGGCCGAGATTCCCGGGGAGAAATTGATGGAGTGGATTTCCCGGCTGCCGGATATGAGAAGGGCGGTTTTCAACCTGTACTGCATCGAGGGTTATTCACACCAGGAAATAGGTAAGATGCTAGGAATCAGCGAGAGATCTTCAACGAGCACGCTGGCCAAAGCCAGAAAGGAACTCAAGGAAAAGATACATCAATACTTGAAGGAACAGGGATGATGAGGAAGTGGGAAGAAATAGTCAGGGAAAAAATGGAAGAGTCTGAATGGACACTTCCGGAGAGCGTCTATGCCGAGTTCCGCTCCCGTCGGGATGCCGCTGCGGAGGCTCCCGGGCGTAAGCGTGTCCCTCAGTTGTGGCTGGCCATCCCTGCCGTGGCTGCAGTGCTGGCAGCCGTACTGCTCCTTCACAGACCTGCGGAGCCTGGGGATGGCTTTCAGGTTGTGCATCCCGCCCGGGGAACTGTCGCTGAGGCAATTGGCGGTGAGGGAGATTCTGGTTTTGCCGGCGCTGCGGTTGAGCTTGGAGGTTCAGGTGACGTTTCCGTTGGGGATTCCGATGTGGATTCGATTGCGTTTTCCGGTGTCTTAACCGACGTGGATGAGACTGTTGATTCCGGTGATGCCACCGGTGGGAATGAGGCAGTTGATTCCGGGCTTGTCGCTTGTACGGATGAAGCAGATGGCGTCCGTGTGACTGCTTCAGGAGAATCTGACGCTGATGTTGTATGTGGTTATGATATTGCAGAGGCAGATGAGCCAGGCAGTAGCGATGGAGTGGCGGCAGATGGGGATGCCGCTGCTCCTGCTGTCACGTCGCCATATAAACCGGAAAGGGCTCCTGCAAAAGTTTTGAACCTCAAAGTGGCTCCTGCTGTGGGTATAGTTGCCGCTGGCGGCCTGGTTGCCTCATTGGTAAGCCCGTTTATTCAGGGAATCGGGACAAAGGGTGATGACCCCATCAATATGGGAGATTTCAATTCTGGAGGAAACCACGGTGTGAATCAACCGGGAGGCGACATTCTCAATGAGAGCTCCCACGAAATGCCTCTTAGACTGGGTCTCTCCGCAAGGGCTCCGCTCGCGGACAGGCTGAACTTTGTCACCGGACTGGACTACTCGCTATATACGTCCCGCTTTACTTTCGCCATTCCCGGAAAAATGACGCAACGTGCTCATTATCTGGGTATTCCTGTGCGTCTTGATTGGACTGTTGCCGACATAGGCTGGCTGGACGTCTATTTGGGCTGCGGCTTTGAGGGCGAGTTTTGCCTCAAGGCTGCGCTTGACGGCACTCCCATCTCAAAAGACAGATTCGGACTGTCCCTGCTTGGCGCAGGCGGCTTGCAACTGAACTTGAATGAAAGAACCGGACTGTATCTCGAACCTCAAATCAGCTGGCGACTACCCTCTGACAGCCATATGCTTCAGACCTACCGATCAGAGAACCCCCTGATGTTCTCACTGACAGGCGGCTTGCGATTCAGTTTTGGGAGATGACAAACTCTTGGCGAGGATCGCCTGAGAGTGTGCACGGAATCCTCCAAGCACGGTAGTGATGCCTTCGGCTTCGAGGTCCCGGAATGGTGCGACCATCCTTTCCTTTACCTGATTTCCAAAAGAGTATGGGTGTCAACCTGTCCGCCGAAATGTTTTCCATTCCATTTGCATAGTCCTTACAATGATTTTTCATACCTTTAACCCATGAATAAACAAGATATAGGTATCCTCGCCAATGAGGATGTTTTCAAGCTTATCGGGAAAGAATGGATGTTGGTGAGCGCCGGCACCATAGACAAGTTCAATACCATGACAGCCTCTTGGGGCTGCCTGGGATGGTTGTGGAACAGGCCTGTTGCAGTTGTCTTCATCAGGCCCGAGCGCTACACATACGGTTTTATCGAGGACAATGAAAAGTTGACCCTCAGCTTTTTCGGTGAAGATTGCCGCAAGGCATTGCAGCTTTGCGGCAGCCTGTCAGGGCGGGATTGTGACAAGGTTGCCGAAGCCGGGCTCCACCCGGTCTCAATGGAAGGTGGCACCGTTGGGTTCTGTGAGGCCAGGCTCACGCTTGTATGCCGCAAGCTTTTCAGGAGTGCAATGAGTCCGGACAACTTTACGGCACCGGAACTCCTCTCAACTTGGTATAATGACCGTCCCGGTGGCGGTCTCCATACCATATTCATAGCTGAGATAGAGGAAGTTTACGGCTGACAGGGTAACTCTGTCCTGCAAAACTAAGTTTTGAGTATCACCAGCCGGTCTCCTGCCTGCGGAAGGGCCTCACCGCCCGCTGTTATGAAGGCCAGAAGGGCAGGCACTCCCATGCGGGATGATATCTTGTTCAGCCATATGCAGTTGAGGATGACTGTCACGATGAGTATTAGGAAAAGGCTTGTCATATTCATCAGAGTTTATTGAACAGGAAAACATATACGCGGCGAAGGCGAGCAGCATCAAGGCGCCCAGGACTATCAGTCCCAGACCGGCCAGCGACAATAATATGGTCATTGCAGATAAGTATTTGAATTGAGGGTATTTGATCCGGCGGGTTGTTTATGGGAATTCTCGCGACGAAATAT
>JAEDLE010000029.1 GCA_016295455.1 Bacteroidales bacterium | reverse complement strand
GGAAGGTTGCAATCTGCGGTACCGACCTGCACATCTACAATTGGGACCAGTGGTCCCAGAACACCATCAAGACTCCTATGACCATAGGTCATGAATATGTCGGAGAAATTGTCAAGCTAGGAAGCGGAGTAAAGAACTACAAGATCGGCGACCGTGTGACCGGAGAAGGCCACATTGCCTGCGGACATTGCCGCAACTGCCGCCGCGGACGTGAGCATATATGCGAGAATTCCATCGGTGTAGGCGTGAACCGCAACGGCGCCTTTGCCGAATATCTCAGCATCCCTGCATCAAATGTCGTGAAGGTGGATTCCCGCATCCCTGATGATTTCGTCGCAATAATGGATCCGTTCGGAAATGCGACACATACTGCACTTTCATTCCCTCTGCTCGGAGAGGACGTGCTCATAACGGGTGCCGGGCTTATCGGAACCATGGCAACCGCCATCTGCAGGTTTGCCGGTGCGAGGAACGTTGTGGTGACAGACCTCAGCGAGTACCGTCTCGAGATTGCAAAGAAGATGGGTGCTACCCTCTGTATCAATCCGAAGAACGGTCAGTCCGTGGAGACTGCAATGCATGAGCTCGGTCTGAAAGGCTTCGATGTCGGTCTGGAGATGTCCGGTTCGCCATATGCCCTGCGTGAGATGATAGACAGCATGTACTCCGGCTCAAAGATATCCCTGCTCGGCATCCAGCCTGACAATGCCCAGATTCCTTGGAGCAAGGTGATATTCAACGCATTGACACTCAAGGGTATATATGGTCGTGAGATGTGGGAGACCTGGTACAAGATGGAGCAGATGCTCATATCCGGTCTTGACCTCAGTCCTGTGATCACACACCGCTTCAAGTTCGACGAGTTCCAGAAGGGCTTCGACGTGATGAAGAGCGGCCAGTGTGGCAAGGTGCTCCTGGAGTTTTGATCCCTGCCGTACCGGTAACGGGTTAGACAAGAGATATGAAGAGTAAGAGCGAGTTTGATTACCGGCAGCTGCTGGAGGGTATATATTACGATATACTGCCATATTCCGGAGACGGTGAGCAGGCGGATTACATTCCGGCCCTTGCTCGGGTGAATCCGGATCAGTTCGGGATGTGCCTGAAGTTGGTTGACGGAAGAGAATTCTCTGTACGTCAAGCTGATACACCATTCTCGATTCAGAGTATCTCAAAGGTTTTCGCCCTGGCCATGGCGATGTCCCTGAAAGGGGAGTCCATATGGAAGAGGGTCGGGAAAGAGCCTTCCGGCACCGCGTTCAACTCACTGGTGCAGCTCGAATCCGAACGCGGCTTCCCCAGGAATCCCTTCATCAACGCCGGTGCCATAGTAATTGCGGATGTGCTGCTGTCCTCCCTGCCGGATGCGGACAGCAGCTTCCTTTCCTTTGTCAGGAGCATTTGCGGAAATACTTCAGTGTCATATGATTTCGAGGTTGCGCAATCCGAAAGGGCAAGCGGTTTCCTGAATGCTGCCATAGCCAACCTGCTCAAGCATCACGGACGCATATCCAATGATATTGAAGAGGTGCTCGGTTTTTATTTCCGTATATGCTCTGTCAATATGTCCTGCCGCGATCTCGCGAGGGCATTTCTGGCGTTCACAAACGTCAAGCCTTTCGAATATGGCGGTTTCTCTCTGACTTCCTCGCAGATAAAGCGGCTGAATGCAGTGATGCAGACCTGCGGTTTCTATGATGAGGCGGGGGAGTTCTCGTATCTTGTAGGTCTTCCCGGAAAGAGCGGTGTGGGCGGCGGAATTGTAGCGGACTGTCCCGGGCGGTATTCGGTAGCGGTATGGAGCCCGAGGTTAAACGGCAAGGGCAATTCTGTATTGGGAATGAAGGCCCTCGAACTCTTGACTACCAGGACAGAGGAATCGATATTCTAGTTCGTCACACTGGTCAACCGGTTTATTTGCGTTGAATGCAGTATGGACCGATGACAGTTACAGAAAGAAAAAGAAGCCTGCTGAAATCTCAGCAGGCTTCTTAGACTATGAGCTTTTACGCATCACGCGCGAAGGCTCACCTAACCACATAATTAATAACACTAAAACTAATAACCACTTGTGTTCTTTCAGGAGAACCCTGTTCTGAACACAATGCAAAGTTAAGTCTTTTCTGTTTCACAACAATAAAACTAACTAAAATTATTTCAATATTTGAACAAGGTATTAATAAAAGTATTGAAAATCAATAATATGAAACGATTATAATTTTCAATCAAAATTCACTATTCTATTTCATTTAGCTCTTAAAACGGTTTTAAATCGTTGATATTCAATGGTGCTGAAAAATGCTTAAACGATTTTAATTCCGAATTGAAAGTAAACGGCCTATCTGAACTTACGGATATTGTCATCCGTCTGCACGTAACCATACTGATTGCATCTTTCTTCCGGGGTGCGGGCACACGGAATCACTATCCAGAGCAGCATATATATCCAGAAACCCGACAGACCGAAGACTGCAGCGAGTATGAATATGATTCTGATGAGCCAGGGATCTATCCCAAGGAATATGCCGAGCCCGGAACAGACTCCCGCAACCATGCCTCCTCGTATCGAACGGTAGAGTTTCCTGCCGTTGAAAAGGCCTCCGTTGCCGTTGTTGAGCCTGCTGTCCTCCCTGTATTCGAATTTCGCACCTGCCGGCATGCCTACCCGGTCTATTGTCTCCATCACCATATTCCTGTCAATGGCGGAGGAACTGCCGATTTTCGCTCCGAGGAGTTGTGCGACGGTGACTTCCACCGCCTTCATTTCATTGTCCTTGTCGTTTTGTCCGAGGGCCGCGCGGTACTGTCTCATATATGAGTTCAGGACGCGGTATGCGGAATCTTCAAAGATGAAGTTCCTGCCATTGAGTGATGCGCTTACGGTTCTTTCCATATCTGTGTCAAATGATGTGGGCTTCTCAGCCCGGATATTGTTTTGCATTTTCTGTGCCAATGTATATCTTTGCCTGTTACAAGTTCCGCAAGCGCGGAACACCATACTAACGCTTAACGGTTTGCGCATGAAATATTCCATCAGACTCGAACTTCCACAGGGGTGGAAATCTTCCGTCGAGACGTCGCTCGACCCGGACGGAACCGAAATCAC
The DNA here is from genome assembly GCA_016295455.1 of Bacteroidales bacterium. Lineage (GTDB taxonomy): Bacteria > Bacteroidota > Bacteroidia > Bacteroidales > UBA932 > Cryptobacteroides. Next base: position 21,510 of record JAEDLE010000029.1, on the reverse strand, counting down.
ACACCTCTCCGCCTACCTTTCCGACGAGAAGGCACAGGCGGACATATCCGACATCGACATATACCTCGGGGATATGCCGGCGGACGGCGACGCACAGGAGCAGGCCATGCTCAACTATGTGGATATGGTAGGCTTCGACGAGGACGACCCTGAGGATCAGGACCCGCTTACTGTGTGGCCTTTCTCCGGGAAGAAGGCATATGGCTTCGAGTGCCTCTGTGAGGATGATTCACCTATGAGGGTGATGTTCTGTGAGTTGAAGAAAGGCCTGCTCGCCATAATCTCGGTGGTTGCCAAGGATGACGCCACCCTTGCGGAGTATGTGACCATGGTCGAGCAGAGGCTCAGGGTGAAGTCAGCCGACAAACTCGAGCAGCAGTGAGTAGAGCAGGTGGACCGGCAGGCCCATTATGTTGAAGAATGAACCTTCGATTTTTTCGATGCCGATGTAGCCTATCCATTCCTGGATTCCGTAGGCTCCGGCCTTGTCGAAAGGTTTCCACTTGCCTATATAGTAAGATATCTCGCTGTCAGTCAGATTTTTGAACCATACGTTGGCGCAGTCCGAAACGGTCTTGCGCCTTTTGTTGTCCCTAACCGTAACGGCGGTGATGACCTGATGCTCCCGTCCGGAGAGGGTCCGGAGCATGTGCTCCGCCTCTTCCTTGCCGTGAGGCTTGCCCATCATCTCCCCGTCGCAAACCACCATAGTGTCCGCGGTTACAAGTATCTCGTCATCAGTCAGTTCTCTCCAGAATCCTCCGGATTTGCCCTCGGACATCAGCGCCGGGACTGCTGAAGGGTCCGCATCGCAAGGTATGACTTCCTCGAAATTGTTCCTGGTGTCCACGCTGAACTCCACGTCCAGACCTGCCAGCAGTTCCTTTCTTCTGGGGGAGTTGCTGGCGAGGATGATTTTCTTTCCCTTGAGTTCCATCTTTCAGAAATGCTTCTTGTATTCCAGAGCATCGAAGTTCCAGTCCCCGTGCGCCTTCAGGACCCTCTCCACGGCATCCCTCACGCAGCCTCTTCCTCCGGGGTGGGTGCTGATCATGTCCGCCGCAGCTTTCACTTCCTCTACGGCATCGCTCGGACAAAGGCCTATGCCCACGGTCCTCATCACCTCGAGGTCGGGGATGTCGTCGCCGATGAAGAGTATCTGGTCGGCGTTCAGGTAATGCCTTTCGCAGAAATCCTGAAGTTGCTCCACTTTGTTCCGGGAACCCAGATAGACGTCTTCCTCCCTGAGTCCCGTTGTCAGGAACCTTTCCGTGATGGACCTGGATCTTCCGCCGGTGATTATGCCGACGGGATAGCCGCGCATGCAGGCCATCCTCACCGCGAATCCGTCCTTTGCGTCGAAGGTGCGGTAGAGCTCGCCCTTGAGGTCGCAGAGCACCCCTCCGTCAGTGAACACTCCGTCCACGTCGAAGAGGAATGCCCTTATCTCGCTGAAATCCACCATATTCCTAAGACTTGTTCTCGCCGTTGCCGTTCTTGCCGAAGTCGTTGAAGTTGAATGTGCCCTTCTGGCGCGGATTGGCGGCTTCAAGGTCGACGTCGCCGAACGCGCTCTCATATTTGATCATGTTGTCCTGGAGGGCCATGAGGAAGCGCTTCGCGTGGTAGGGGGTCATGACTATGCGGCTGACGATTTCAGGCTTCTGGAAGCCGGGGAGGGATGCTCCGAAATCGACTATGAACTCGCTGTGCGAATGTGTGATGAGCGCAAGGTTGGAATATACGCCTTTCGCCACTTCTGGCTTTATGTCTACACCGAAAGACTTCTTGTCGTTGTTGTCCATATATAAGTCATTTGTTTGGTTATGTCAGCTGGGTATGCTTCTTCAAATCTGAAGCAGCTTATTCTTTACGGATTACAAAAGTAGTGAAAAAAACGCTATATTTGCGTAATATGCGTACGTGTGCGCCTGAATTGACAAAAACAAATTAAAGATAGCAATTGATGGAACTTTCCGCTAAGTACAATCCTTCGCAGGTCGAAGACAAGTGGTATGCCTACTGGCTAGAACACAAGTATTTCCATTCCGAACCGGATGAAAGGGAACCATATACCATAGTAATACCTCCGCCGAATGTCACCGGCATACTCCATATGGGCCATGTCCTGAACAACACCCTCAACGACGTGCTCATCAGGAAGGCCAGGATGGACGGCAAGAACGCCTGCTGGGTGCCGGGTACGGACCACGCGTCCATAGCCACCGAGAGCAAGGTTGTGGCAAGGCTCAAGGAAAGGGGCATAAGCAAGGAGGATATCAGCAGGGAGGAGTTCCTCAAATATGCCTGGGAGTGGAAGGAGGAGCACGGAGGCATAATACTCCAGCAGCTCCGCAAGCTGGGTGCATCCTGCGACTGGGACAGGACCAGGTTCACGATGGAGCCGGAACTCTCCGACGCGGTGATAGCGACTTTCTGCCATTTCTACAAGAAGGGCATGATTTACAGGGGAGTGCGCATGGTGAACTGGGATCCGGTGGCACTCACAGCCATCAGCGATGACGAGGTGATTCACAAGGACACCAAGAGCCATTTCTATCATCTCAAGTACTATATCTCAGACGGTAACGGCAATCCTACCGACAAGTATCTCGTCATTGCCACCACCCGTCCCGAGACGATTATGGCGGATGCTGCCATCTGCGTGAACCCGAAAGACGAACGTCATCATTGGCTGCGTGGCAAGAAGGTGCTCATTCCTCTGATCAACAGGGAGATCCCTGTTATCGAGGATGATTATGTCGAGATGGATTTCGGTACGGGATGTCTCAAGGTTACCCCTGCCCACGATGCCCATGACTATGAGATAGGACTGCGACACAACCTTCCTGTGCTCGAAATCATAGATGACCACGGCCGTCTCAATGAAAAAGCCTGCATACTGGTGGGAGAGGACCGTTTCGTGGCAAGGAAGAAGATAACCAAGATGCTCGAGGAGTCGGGAAACCTCGTAAAGGTGGAGGACTATACCTCACCTGTCGGATATTCGGAGCGTACCGACGCTGTCATCGAGCCTAAGCTCTCAGCCCAGTGGTTCCTCAAGATGGAGGATCTTGCCGCAATGGCCCTCGAAAGCGTCGAGTCAGGGAAAATCAAGCTCATTCCGGACAAGTACCGCAACACATACCGCCACTGGATGGAGAATGCGCACGACTGGTGCATATCCCGCCAGCTCTGGTGGGGTCAGCGTATTCCTGCCTATTATCTTCCTGACGGGAAGGTAATTGTGGAGGAAACCCCTGAGAAGGCGCTGGAGGCTGCAAGGAAAATCAATCCTGAACTCAATGCCGGGGACCTCAGGCAGGACGAGGACGTGCTCGACACCTGGTTCTCAAGCTGGCTCTGGCCTATTTCAGTGTTCGACCCTCAGATGCCGGGCCATCCGGAGCACAGGCCGAACGCCGACCTGGCATATTACTATCCGACCAACGACCTCGTGACCGGTCCGGACATCATATTCTTCTGGGTGGCGAGGATGATAATGGCGGGAAATGAGTTCATGAAGGACATTCCGTTCAGCAACGTATACTTCACAGGTATCGTGAGGGACAAGATAGGCAGGAAAATGAGCAAGACTCTCGGAAACAGCCCTAACCCTCTCGATCTCATCGAGAAATATGGCGCCGATGCTGTCAGAATAGGCATGCTCCTGTGCTCTTCTGCCGGAAACGACATATTCTATGACGAATCCCAGGTGGAGCAGGGCAGGAATTTCTGCAACAAGATATGGAACTCCTTCCGTCTCGTAAAGGGTTGGAAAGTTGAGGAATCGCTTCAGCAGAGCGATGTCAACAAAATGGCAGTCAAGTGGTTCAGTAATAGGCTTGACCAGGTGATCGCACAGGTGGAAGACCACTATTCCAAGTTCAGGATCTCCGATGCCCTGATGGCGGTTTACAAGCTCTTCTGGGATGACTACTGCTCGTGGTACCTCGAGGCTGTCAAGCCGGCATACGGCGAGGCTGTGGATGCGGAGACTTTCAGAAGCACCAACATCTTCTTCGAGAAGTTGCTCAAGCTGATACATCCTGTAATGCCTTTCATCACCGAGGAACTGTGGCAGTCGATGGAAGAGAGGAAGGAGGGCGAGACCATAATGTACCAGCGCACTCCTGCCGCAGGTGAAGCAGATGCAGAGTGCATACTCGCGTTCGAGATGGTTCAGGAGGCTGTCAACGGCATACGAGGCATACGCCAGCAGAAGAACATCTCTCCGAAGGAGGCGCTCGGACTCAAGGTCAAGGGTGCATTCCCTGCCGACTACATTCCTGTGGTCTGCAAGATGGCGAACCTCTCATCCTTCGAGAGTGTGGAAAGCTTCGGGGAAAGCGCCGGCATCTCGTTCATGGTAAGGACCGTGGAGATGTTCGTGCCTCTCACCGGCCTGGTTGATGCGGCTGAGGAAATCGCGAAGCTGGAGGCTGAGCTCAAGTACCAGCAGGACTTCCTCGCATCCGTGCGGAAGAAGCTCTCGAATGAAAGCTTCGTTGCGCACGCCCCTGCGAAGGTGGTTGAGATGGAAAGGAAGAAGGAAGCTGATTCTCTCTCTAAGATAGAGAGTTACGAGAATCAGTTGAAGGCATTGAGAAAGTAGTGGTATGCTGGAGTATTCAGTCAGTTTTCCGGTACGCTACTACGAGACGGACCAGATGGGCATAGTGCACCACTCGAACTACATCAGGTATTTCGAGTGTGCGCGCAGTGCAATGATGGAGGAATGGGGCTATCCTATACAGAAATGCGAGGAGGAAGGAGTCACCATACCGATAGTCAGTGTCGAATGCCACTACAAACATTCCGCCCTTATGGGAGACGTGGTAAGATGCGTGGCGGCGGTCGACAAGGTTCCAATGGCCAAGATGGTCATACATCAGGCCGTATATAACCAGAACGGCGATCTCTGCGCATATGGCGACGTGACCCTGGGCTTCCTGAACAAGGCTACCGGGCTTCCGACCCGCTGTCCGGAAAAGATAGTGGAGATTATTAGCAACGGTTTGAAAAACAAATAGTTAACTATGATAGTATATCCTCTCGGCATTGTGGGCCCGATGGAGATAGTTCTCATCGCGCTTGTGATACTCCTCATCTTCGGAGGGAAAAAAATACCTGAGCTGATGAAAGGCCTGGGCAAGGGCGTGAAAAGTTTCAAGGACGGCCTCAAGGAGGTTGACGACGAACTGAACGACAGGCAGGACCCTCATTCCGAAAGGAAGGACGGCGAAGCTTCGAAGTGATGTCCGGAAAGGCGGAAATGTCCTTCTGGGACCACCTGGAGGAGCTGCGCGGTACGCTGCTGAGGGCTCTTGCGGCTGTCGCGCTGCTTTCGGTCGTGGCCTTCTGCTTCAAGGACCTGCTCTTCTGGGCGGTACTGGCGCCCACCGGAGGCAGTTTCCCTCTATACAGGCTGATGCACACGGATTTCTCGATGGACCTTGTCAACTACGACCTGTCCGCCCAGTTCTTCGTGCATCTGAAAATGGCCCTTGCCGCGGGATTCCTGGCGGCATTTCCCGTCATCATATTCGAAATATGGCGATTCGTGGCTCCGGGGCTGTATGCCCAGGAGAAGAAGGCGCTGAGGAAGGCATTCATATTGGCATCGCTGTTCTTCTATCTGGGGGCTCTGACGGGGTATTTCCTGGTTCTGCCCTTCGTGCTGAATTTTTTCAGCAGCTATTCCGTCAGCGGGGCCGTCGTAAACACCATATCCCTGCGCTCGTATGTCTCTACATTCAGTTCGACCGTGCTGCTCTTCGGGGTGGTGTTCGAGTTCCCGGCGGTCATAGCGGCGCTTTCTTCGTTGGGGATGGTTGACAGGAAATCGCTGCGCAAGGGTCGCAAATATGCCGTAGTGGCATCGCTGGTACTCGGTGCGATAGTGACGCCGGCCGATCCGCTCTCCATGTTTGTCGCGGCGGCACCGCTGTACCTGCTCTATGAAGGCAGCGTGCTGATGTGCAGAAAAGAACGCAAACCCGCTGTCTGATTGTCCAGCCAGGGGAAAGAAATGAAAGAAAGATGATATCGATAAACAATCTGACCGTATCTTTCGGGAGCTATAACCTCCTGGATGACATAAGTTTCCATATAAGCGAACGGGACAGGATAGGCCTGGTCGGGAAGAATGGCGCCGGCAAGTCCACGATCATGAAGCTCATTTGCGGACAGCAGGTCCCGACTTCCGGGCATATCGATATGCCCAACCATATGACGGTGGCATATCTTCCGCAGGTAATGGAGCATCACAAGGGTCTCTCAGTGATGGAGGAGACCATGACGGCGTTCGAGGCGCTGAATGCGCTTGAGTCGGAGCTGGACGGAATCAACAATGAATTGGCGGAGAGAACTGATTATGAATCAGAATATTATCTTTCTCTCATCAACAGGCTGAACGATATCAGCGACCGTCTTTCTTTGGAGCATTCCGAGCCTCCGAGAGTGCGGGCGGAGAAAACCCTCCTCGGCCTCGGCTTCAGGGACTCTGACTTCGACCGTCCGACCGAGACCTTCAGCCAGGGCTGGAACATGAGGATAGAACTTGCCAAGATACTCCTCCATTCCCCGGATGTGCTGTTGCTCGACGAGCCTACCAACCACCTCGACATCGAATCCATAGAATGGCTCGAGGATTATCTGAAGAACTACAGGGGCGCCTTGATGCTTGTTTCCCACGACCGCCGCTTCCTGGACAACGTCACCACCCGTACCGTCGAGGTGATGCTCGGCAAAATCCACGACTACAAGGTGCCATATTCCGAATATGTCAACCTGAGGGCGGAGCGTATGGCGCAGCAGATGGCCGCATACGAGAACCAGCAGAAGATGATAGGGAAGACCGAGGACTTCATTGCGAAGTTCAGGTACAAGCCGACCAAGTCCAATCAGGTGCAGTCCAGGATCAAGGCCCTGGAAAAACTGGAGCGCATCGAGGTGGATGAGACTGACAATGCGACACTTACGGTGAAGTTTCCGCCCGCTCCAAGAGCCGGTGACGTGGTGTTCAAGGCAGACGACATCACGGTGGCATATCCCGGAAAGACAGTGTTCTCGCATGCTGGAGTGGAAATCAGGAGAGGCGAGAAGGTGGCGCTCATAGGCAGGAACGGTGAGGGCAAGACAACGCTTATGCGCGTGATAATGGGACAGTTGGATCCTGTCGAAGGCACGGCGAAGATCGGTCATAACGTGCACATAGGCTATTTCGCACAGAATCAGGAAGATGTCCTTGACAGGAATGAAACCGTGTTCGGAACCCTGGAGCGTGTGGCCGTGGGCGATATCAGGACCAGGCTCAGGGACATACTCGCGCAGTTCCTTTTCAGGGGCGAGGACATAGACAAGAAGGTGTCCGTGCTCAGCGGAGGAGAAAGGGCCAGACTGGGAATGGCGAAACTGATGCTGGAGCCTTACAACCTGCTTGCGCTTGACGAGCCGACCAATCATATGGACATAAAGTCCAAAGATATACTCAAACAGGCGCTCAAGGCATATGACGGCACGCTGATTGTTGTCTCCCACGACCGTGATTTCCTCAACGGGCTGGTGGACAAGATGTACGAGTTCAGGGACGGAAAGGTCAAGGAACATCTGGAAAGCGTCCAGGACTTCCTCGACGGAAGGAAGCTGGAGAATCTGCAGGAACTGGAACGCAGGTTCGGGAAGCAGGAAGCCGCTCCGGTGTCCGCACCTGTCGTGAGCGAGTCCAGGAAAGATTTCGAGGCGAAGAAGTCCGTTTCCAAGGAAGAACGCAAGATCAAGAACCGCATTGCATTCCTCGAGAAGGAAATAGAAAAGCTTGAGGGGAAGATGCAGGACATCGAGAAGATACTTGCCGCTCCGGGCGAGGGGGACGACATAATGGAACTTACCCGGGAATACCTCGAGTGCAAGCGTGAGATAGACGCAAAGACAGAGGAATGGGCGGGTTTGCAAGAATAACAAATAAAGGATAATGATATGATTAAACGATTCTTGGCTTTTATTATCGGAAGTGTGACTTTAGGTGTTGTCGCACTTTCTGCGCAGACCGTAAGCGGTTCCCAGGACTACACTTCCGGCTTCAGGACCATCGAAGTGAGCGACTATTTCAATGCTAAGGTTGTATATGACGACTACTATGGCGCCGAGTGGAACATCGAGGGTGATCTCAAGGAGGCGATGCACGTCTACCTCAGGGGCGACGCGCTCGTGGCCACACTTGACCGCAAGGCTCTGTCTTCCGACGCCAAGAAGAAGTACTCGGGAAAGAAGGCGGGCAGCGCGGTTATCAGCGTCACCATACACACCCCGGAACTCAAGACCCTCAGGGCATCCGGCAATGCGATAGTGGATATGTCCGGCTTCAGGGTGGACACCGATGAAATGGTCATAGAAATCAGTGACGACGCTATTCTCAAGGGTCTGGACGTGAAGGCTTCAGCCCTGACCGTCACCGCCGGCAAGAAGGCACGAGTGGAGTCGGCAACCGTGATGGCCGACAACCTCTCAATCAATACCAACAATTCGGCATATGTCAGGGTGGACCAGGAGTGCAAGTTTGTTTCCCTTCAGGTGAACAGTACATCAGACGTTTCTGTATCAGGAAGATGCGAGACTCTTGACGTAACTGCCCTGAATTCTGCGAAACTCAGGCTCGAGGGTTCGGCAGTGACCTTGAACCTCAAGGCCGGGTGCAGGGAAATCCACGCTGATGGCCTTTCCGTGAATGACGCCGCCGTCACGGGTTCCAATGCCTGCAAGGCAGAACTGAACGTATCCGACAACCTCTCGCTCGACCTCAAGGGCGGATGCCAGATAGTCTTCGCCGGCAAGCCTGTCATCGACATCGTGAACATCCAGAACTCATCCGTCTCACATTCACAGCTCTGACATGACGGTACTTGACTCCCACTGCGACACCCCGTCCGAAATATTGAGGCTCAGGGACATATCTCTTGACAATGAATATGGTCACGTGGATGTGCCCAAGTTGCTCCGTTCCGGGGTGGACGCTACTTTCTTCGCTCTATATACCCCTGCTTCGATGGCTCCCGACAGGGCCACTGCATATGCGCTCGAGATGCTTTCCGTGACCAAGGATGCCATTGCCGCCAATCCGGAGCATCTGGCCTTTGCAAGCAGCCGTGCGGAGATAGAGAAAAACAAGGCCAATGGCTTGGTTTCCATATTGTTGGGTATGGAGAACGCATCTCCGATACAGAAATCCCTCCCTTTGCTGAGGGAATTCTGGCGTATGGGAGTGCGCTATATGACCCTGACCCACAACGGGGACAACGAGGTGGCTGACGCCGCATCCCACGGCACCCGTTGGAACGGTCTCAGCCCGTTCGGAAGGGAAGTCGTCGCCGAGATGAACCGTCTCGGGATGCTGATAGACCTGGCCCACGCTTCGGACAAGACCTTCTATGACGTCTTGGAATGCTCCACAAAGCCGGTAGTATCGACCCATTCCTGCTGCCGGGCCCTTGCCTCACACAGGAGGAACATGAGTGATGATATGATACGTTGCATGGCGGACAGGGGTGGAGTGATACAGATCAATTTCTACCCGGTCTTCCTCAGTGACTCTTTTGCCCGTAGTTTTGAGCTGGTTGAGGCTGAACATCCGGAATATGAGCAGGCAGAGGCTGATTACCGCGCCAATCCTGCCGACCAGGCCAGGAGAGCGAGGCGCAACGGGGTGACCGACATACTTATGAAGCTGGAGAGGCCGGGAGTTTCTGAGGTGGTGGACCATATAGACCATGCGGTCAAGGTCGGCGGTATCGAACATGTCGGAATAGGCACGGATTTCGACGGAATAGCGGTTCCTCCCGCAGGCCTGGACGACATTTCCAAGCTTCATCTGGTCTTCGACGAGATGAGCCGCAGAGGATATACCGACGATCAGATCGAGCTTGTGGCAGGAGAGAATTTCCTCCGGGCAATGGACGGCCGCTGATTTGCCAAAACTGAACTTTTCGTTACAAAATACTGCACAAAATATGGAAAAACAGCCTATAACATTTTTGTTATAGGCTGAAACTTTTTTGTTTTATCAGTTGTTTGTTAACAATTTACCTCAGTTCTTACTTTTGTGAACAGGAAAAAGAGGGCAGAGGCGGAAAACCGCTGTATGTTGCGCTTCCTGTCGTTGTGATACTCGAATTTTCGGGTCTCGGTACCTTTTTCGGAGCTAACTCCGACCCAAACCGTCCCTTCAGGATACCTCTCGTCCCCGCCTCCGGGGCCGGCGAAACCCGTAGTCGCAACAGAGAAATCACTGCCCGTAAGACGCCTTACTCCTTCAGCCATCGCAGCTGCTACCTCGCTGCTGACGACTCCGTTCTGCTCTATCAGCCGAGGGTCCACACCCAATACTTTCTCCTTGACGGGTATGGCATATGAGGTCACTGAACCCAGATAATACTCCGATGAGCCCGGTACGGTGGTGATAAGGTGGGAAATCTCACCGCCAGTGCAGGATTCGGCTGCGGAAAGGGTCTTGCCCGTGGCTTTGAGCAGTACTCCCAGAGCGTGCTCGAGGGTGTCTTCCTCATATGAGTAGATATGTTTCCCGACTAGTGCCGTGAGGCCCTGAATCTGCTCCTGCAGACGCCTTTCATTGTCGGCAGCCTCGCCGCCATATACCGAAAGCCTGAGTTTTACGCCCGTCAGGGTGTCAGGGAGATATGCCAGTTTCATGTCCCGGGGCAGGGAGTCCTCCCAGGCGCCGATTCTTTGCGCAAGGGCGGATTCGGCTATGCCGAAGGTCATCACGTTCCTGTGTGTGATGGACTGGAGTCTGTGGTGCGCCTTGATGTCTGCGATGACGTCCGGCAGGGCGTTTACGGTCTCGAAAGGCACTCCGGGCATCGCAATGAGGGTGCAGGGGTGAGCGAAACGCGCTTCATCCAGGCGGAAGACCATAATCGGGGCGGTGCCGAAGCGGTTGACTATAACCTCGGAGTTTTCCGGGACGTCTGCCTGGCGGAGGTTCGGTTCGAGCGTGTCCAAACCTCTGGCCCTCAACAGCTTGCGGACTACCTGCAGCTGTCCCTCGTGACGGATGAAACGGCTGCTTCCGCTCAGCTCGGCCAGAACGTTCCTGGTGATGTCGTCCCTGGTTGGGCCGAGTCCTCCTGTGGTGATTACTATGTCGTTGATTTTCAGTTCTTCTGTCAGAGTTTTCAAGATTTCTTTACGTCTGTCCCCGATTGAGACCATCGACGTGACCCTGACGCCTGCAGCTCCCAGTTCTCTGGATATGGCTGCAGAATTCGTGTCCGTAATCTGCCCTATTAGGATCTCGTCACCTATCGTGCAGACCGCTGCCGATACTGTCTTTTCCCGATTCATTGTCCAATGTCTTTAATATAGTCCTGACGGCTTTAGGGCCGCCGTATATGAATCCGCTCATGATTTCAACCAGCGACGCGCCGGCCTCGAGCATCGCCTTTGCATCTTCAGCGCTCATCACGCCTCCGCAGGCTATGATGGAAAGTTTACCCCTGCTGAATGCACCTGCATGGCGTACCAGCTCGAGTATCTTCTCCCGTATGGCGGTACCGGATACGAAACCGTCTGAAGGATAATGCTTTCCGTTGAGCATCCCCGGCTTGTTCCGGACAGCGTCACCGATGACCAGACCGTCAACGCCTGATGCCATCGAGTAGAGCATGATCTCGTCCAGCTGCTCCAGAGGAATGTCGGGAGAAACCTTTATCAGCACCGGCTTCACCTGATCCATATCCGACCTCTTGTCCAGGACTTCGTCCATCACATCCGCCATAATCTGGGGATCCTCAAGAGGAGAACGGGTATAATCTTCTGAATATGATGCATTTATCACGAAGAAGTCCACGAAGTCATATAGCAGTGACACCATCTTGCCGTAGTCCTTCTTGAGATCGTCGTCAAGCGTTCCCACGTCGTGGGAGATGTTTGCGGCAAGCAGGACGCCCGGATGGGCGTTCTTGATGTTGTTGATCACTTCGAGAACGCCTTTGTTGGCGATTCCCACGTTGCTTACGATGGACTTTTCGTGGTGTATCTTGGAAAAGGAGTAGTCTGACGGGCTCTTGCGCGGCTTCGGGGTCACGGTGCCTATCTCTATGAAGCCGAAACCGCAGGCTCCCAGATCCTCACTGTACCGGGCATTCTTGTCAAGTCCGGCGGCAAGCCCTACGGGATTCGGAAAGTCTAGTCCCATCACGTTCTTCTTCAGGGACGGATGCTCGCTTTTATAGAGATGGTCGAAGATGTAGCGTGTGAATATGTTTGCCCTGGCCATATGCAGGCATTTCATTGCCAGCATATATGCCTTTCCGGGGTTTATCCTGAACAGGAACGGCCGTATGATGTTACTGTAAAGCATTATTCCAACACGCAAGTTACGAATATCCTCTTCCTCAGGAAGAAGACAGCATCAATATGCAAATGTAGCAAAAAGACCTGTGAAAGGAGAATACTAGGCCTTAATTTCCTGAAAGGTGGAGTCTGAGTAGAATACCACGATTTTGTCGATTCTGCGTCCGGCAGCAGGCGCGTCCGCGGATTCTCCACTCTCAGGGGGATATGGCAACTTTGTCTGGGGAAGTGGCAGGTCCCGGCTCCGGAGCGTATCCGCAGGCATTTGAGCGGAAAGATCGGGCGCTGCCTGTGATGCCTTCAGTTCTTCTTCATGCCTTGCTGCGCTGAAAAGGTCGGTTTCTTCTTCACGGACTTCCGCCATCTTCTCCACTTGATTCTCAACTGTCTCATTTCTTGCCTTTTCCATAGCAGCACCCTTGTACATCTTGCCCTTGCCTGCAAGCAGCCATTCAATGTTCAGGCTGGGGTAGCGCTCCATCACAGAACAGATGAAGTCATATCCAGGCTTGTTCCTGCCCGCAACTATGTGGGATATGCTTGCCCTGGCGACTCCGATGGAATCGGCGAACTGAGACTGGGATATGTTTTCCGCTGCCAGAAACTGAGACAATCTTTCGTTCATAATACTTAACGTTGTGATTACAATTTTAACAATAATAAATCGCATTTACAAGTATCATCCAACTGTAAAACGACAGGGTAGGGCAGAGTCGGATCGTATCAAATGGCTAATTTATTGAATATAATAATTAGATGAACTTAAATAAAACACTGATAAATAGCAGAATATATGTTAGCATATGCCATAAATAAGGGATGTTTTCAAGTAAATGATGTAAATTTTGATTCTGTTTACGTCATTTAGTGATAGTGTTGGTTTAATAGAATTATAATAAGTAGCAGATTTATAATGAGTTTAATAAGATGTTATTGTGCAATAATATTTAGTTATTTTACAAAAATACAGTTTACAAATTTAAATATGTAAACAATGTTACAAATTTGTAAACTTTACAAACGTGAATACGGCAGTGAAAAATGTGACCTGTGGATAAGCTGTGGAAAAGCTGTATTTCGTTTTTTCGCGGCGTTTATGTAGATTTGCACGGAAATGTGTCCTCAAGAAGCATTGACCTCACGAGAGCTGAGATAATGAACTTGCGGAACTTGGACTAGATCAGTAAAACCAAATGATTCCACAGCTGAACATCGCGGACTACGCGTATCCGCTGACTGACGAGCGCATCGCCAAATATCCCCTCGCGGAGCGGGATGCATCGAAATTGCTCCGATATCAGGACGGAAGAGTCACCGAACACATATTCAGGGATATCCCGGACCTTCTGCCGGCGGATTCGATCATGGTCTTCAATGACACCAAGGTCGTACCCGCGAGGCTGCATTTCCGCCGCCCAACCGGCGCGCACATAGAAATTTTCTGTCTCGAACCGGCGGAACCTTCCGAGTACAATCTCGTGTTCGAATGTACTTCGGAGTGTATATGGAAATGTGTGATAGGCAATGCCAAGAGGTGGAAGGATGACGTCCTCAGCCACTACAATCCGGAGAATGACCCGAAACTTGCAGAACTGGACCTGAAGGCGCAACTCATTGACAGGGACGGGCAGACCGGTCACGTCAGGCTCAGCTGGAAAGGTGGCGCCGCATTCTCATCAGTGCTCGAGTCATGCGGTTCCGTGCCGATTCCGCCATATCTGAACAGGGACACCGAGGCCATGGACCTGGAGCGTTACCAGACCCTCTATGCGCATTTCAGGGGCTCTGTCGCCGCTCCCACGGCCGGACTGCACTTCACGGAGGACGTCCTGGACCGGATCAGGAAGAAAGGCATTGACACTGAAACCGTTTGTCTGCACGTGGGCGCCGGCACTTTCCTTCCGGTCAAGGAAGGGGATGTCTCCCGGCACACCATGCACAGGGAACCGTTCATAGTCACGAAAGCTTTCCTCCAGGACCTGCTCAGGGGAGACCGCACGGTGACTGCCGTCGGGACAACCTCGGTCCGCACCCTTGAATCACTTTATTACATAGGAGTTTCAATACTCGAGACCGGAGAAGCTCGCGATGTGGACCAGTGGGCTCCATATGAAAGGGAATATGCCTGCTCCACACGCCAGGCGCTCGAGGCCATAGTCGGTTATCTGGACGCGAAGGGCCTGGATTCGCTGGTGGCGGGTACGAGGATAATTATAGTGCCGGGATTCCGTTTCCGCATAGTGGACCTGCTGGTGACCAATTTCCACCAGCCGGAGAGTACATTGATACTGCTGGTTTCCGCCTTTGTAGGCGGAGACTGGAGAACCATTTATGACTATGCCCTCTCGAATTCCTTCCGTTTCCTGAGTTACGGGGACAGTTCCCTGCTGTACAGGGCCGGGGAGAAACGCTGAACCGGGCTGCATTGAAGGCATATGCCCTTGCGGCACAGCTGATTTTTTATTACATTAGCAAAACATCGACTACGATCAGACATGGATTACACAGAATTTTCGGACATTTGTCCATATTCAGATGAAGAAATGAGGGCGGCCCTGTCCTCAGTTGCGGACCATCCGTATGTCAGCCTGGCTTCGCAGGCGCTGTTTCCTGAGAAGGAGCCTCAGTTCCTCACGCATGTACTGAAGAACGTTCGGACGGTGGATGAATTCCAGCAGATAGTGATAGCAAAGGGCGTGGAGTGGGTTATCGCCAACACCGTCGCCGAATTCAGTTATGACGGGCTTGAGAACGTCACGTCGGTGAACGGCCGTTTCCTTGCGGTCTCGAACCATAGGGACATAGTCCTGGACCCGGCGATAACGCAGCTGGTGCTGTTCCGGAACGGCTTCGAGACTTCCCAGCTCTGCGTGGGCGACAATCTGCTGAAGAACCCTTACGTGGAGAAACTGCTCCGTTCCAACAAGATGATCAAGGTCATACGCGGAATCAATGCAAGGAGTCTCTACCTTTCTTCTCAGCTCCTTTCCAGATATATACGCCAGACCGTCACCAGCGGCACCAGTTCGGTATGGATAGCCCAGAGGGAGGGAAGGGCGAAGGATGGATTCGACATTACGGAGCAGGGCCTGCTCAAGATGTTCGATATGAGCGGAACGGCGGATTTCGTGACGAATTTCGACGAACTGCACATACTTCCGCTCAGCATTTCCTACCAGTATGAGCCGTGTGACATCATGAAAGCCAGGGAAATCCTCATATCCCGCACCCGGAAGTACGTCAAGGGTGAAAACGAGGACCTTGCGAGCATCATATCCGGCATCAAGGAGTTCAAGGGCAACGTGCATCTGCACGTCGGCAAGCCTCTTTCAAGGGAGGAAATCCAGGAGGCTTCGCTTTGCAACAAGAATGACCGCTACCAGTACATACGCTCGGCCATGGACCGGAGAATCATTTCGGGTTACCGCCTGTGGGACACAAACTATATGGGCAGCGACCTGCTCAACGGCAGCTCAGACCATGCGGACAGATACAGTCCTGAGGCCCTCGAGGCTTTCAAGGCTTATATTGAAAAACAGCTCGACAAGGTCGAGCCTGAACTCTCCAGAGACGAATTGAGGGAAATCCTCCTCGGCATATACGGCAATCCTGTAAAGGCTGCCGAAAGCCTGGGCTGATTTCCCCGAGTAATATCAGGTTCTTGCCTGGAAACGGTTTCAGCCGTTCTTCACGTGGACATCCATCTGTGGGAACGGGAATTCGATGCCGTTTTCAGGCAAAGCCTTGTATATGCGTTCGGTAATGTCGAAAGTCACCGGCCAGTAGTCGGGAGTCTTTACCCATACCACCAGCCTGAAATCCACCGAACTGTTTGCAAGGCTGTTCAGCACGACTGACGGCGCCGCAGTGCCTTCGTCCTTGCCGTCAAGTATCCTTTCGTCCGCCGCTGCCAGTCCGAGCAGGAGCTCGCGTACCTTGTCCGCATCGCTGCCATATGCCACGCTTACATCGAAGTGTACCCTATGGAAAGGCTTCTCGGAGAAATTGTCGATGTTGCCGTTGAACAGGGCTCCGTTCGGGATGACTATTATGGAGTTGGCGACGGTGCGTATCTTGGTGCTGACTATGCTGACTTCGGTGACCGTGCCCTCATAGCCCTGGGCCTTGATGTAGTCTCCGACCTTGAAAGGCTTGAACAACAGTATCATGAGTCCTCCGGCAAAGTTCTGCACAGTGCCGCTCAATGCCATACCGATGGCCATACCTCCCGCAGCGAGCAATGCGGCGAATGATGTGGTGTTAACTCCCAGCGTACCGATTGTTATGACGAGGACCAGTATGGTCAGGGTGATGGAGGTGAAACTGATCACGAAGGTCGAGAGCGTCGGTTCGGTGCCTCTCTTGTTGAAGAATGCGCGGAGCAGTTTCCTGACCCACTTGATGAGCCAGGAACCTACCGCGTATATGGCTATTGCGGCAAGCACCTTAAGACCGAAGGCGATGGCGTGTTCCCCGAGACCCATTAGGAACTTGTTCGGGTCTTCAGCCAGCACCTTGGCAGCCTCCTTGAGCGCCACCTTGGCTGAATCAGCTTGGATGGCTATGGCTTCAGGATCCACCTGAGGAACTTGCAACAAATTGAATATCATAATTCTATTCTAACTAAAACAGTGAATCGACAGCGGCGATGATTTCCTCTTCAGGAAGATCCTGACTGAGCACCAGGTCAGGTTCCTTCTTGTAGATGCCGTGGTTGGTGGCGTTCAGCATACCTCCGCCGGTGATGTTCAGCATAATCACCTCGTCCGGTTTCACGTCGCCTTTCTCCACGGCCTGCTTCAGGCAGGCTACCGCACAGGCTGCAGCCGGGAATATGTCAACGCCTTCCCTCTTGAAGAACTGGAGTATGGCGTTCACTATCTCGTCGTTGTTTGCCAGATACATGTCTCCTCCCGACGCCTTCAGCACGTCATAGAGTCCTCCCGCTATGGAATATGGCGGTTTTCTGTTGGAGAGCACGGTCGCTAGTATGACCTCTGATGACTTCCTTGAAGTCTCGGGAGTGATAGGGACCAGTTCCCTCTGTCCCGCTTTCCAGGAATCGTACATCAGGGAATATGGCGCATTCTGGCAGGCATATACTCTCATCCTGTTCTTGCCGAAACGGCCGTCAGCCTCGAGCCTGCAGGCATTTTCCCAGGCGGCGATAGCGCCTGTTCCGCTGCCCACAGCCTGGAAATACGCGTCAGGTATGCGTCCTATGGTCTCCACTGCGGAGAGTATGGTGGTTCCCATGCCGTCACGTCTTGCCACATTCTTTGCTCCACCCTCCGCGAAGAATCTCGGATTGCGGCAGAGCTTCTCTCCGAGAGCGATGGCGTCATAATAGTCGGAACCTTTCGGGGTGGCTATCACCTTCACGCAGGAGTGCAGAGGCTTGCTGAACCACATGTCATTGATGTTGTCCAGAGGTATGCATATGACGATGGGAATCTTGTTGTCGGAACATACTCTAGCGAAGGCCCTTGCTGTGTTGCCTGCAGACTGGACCACCAGCACTTTCCTGTTCTTCTTCGGGAGACGGGCGCAGACTGAGAATGCTTCGGTCTCCTTGAAGGAGCAGGTCTCCATCTTTGCGCCTATCTTCGGCCAATATCCGGAGAAGGTGATGTAGAGGTTCTGGAGTCCCAGGAATTCCGCAAGACCCTTGCTCTTGTAGGTCACGGGGGCGTGGGAGTTCTTGAGGGTGCGGAGGATAGGGAGCCAGTCGGCATATCTGTAAAGTCCCTTGAGTTCATCTCTTGGGGTGAAACGTGTCTGATATACGGCCCTGACCAGAGAAGGGGATTCTGCCTGCGGGTCCGCCAACGTCCAGCCTTCGTCCAGGAATTCCCTGCCGGTGGCGACGTTCATCAGTTTGTAGGATGTAGGTTTGAATACAGCCATATGCTTGTAGTTTTGATTGTGTCTAAATTGTCAGGAACAGCCAGGCAAGATAGCCGGCTTCCATGAGGAGGAACAGCGTTCCGTCGAATCTGTCTATCTTATTGTTGCGTCCGGTGAAGCAGGCCAGGAGCAGCAGAAGCGAACTGATGGCGAGTACACCGAAATCCACCATATTCATAGAGGACATAGACATCGGACGGATGAGTGCCGAGCCTCCGAGAATGAAGAGTACGTTGAATATGTTGGATCCTATGACGTTGCCCAGGGCGAGGGCGCCTTTCTTGCGTATGGCGGCGACCACGCAGGTGGCGAGTTCCGGCATCGAGGTGCCGCCGGCGAGTATCGTCAGGGCTATGAACTTGTCGCTCACGCCCGCCATCTTCGCAATGGCGGTGGCGGAGTTGACGAAGAGCCTGCCTCCGAATATCAGGGCTGCGATTCCTCCGACTGTCATCAGAATGGAAATTCCGGTCCCGAGAGTCTTCGCCCCTGCTTCAGGCGCATTGCCCTTGCCTTTCACGAAGGTCCAGGCCATATATGTCAGGAACACCAGGAGCATCACGGCTCCGTCAACGCGGCTCAACATATTGTCTCCCTTTCCGAAAAGGCTGCGGTTCATGCCCAGCACGAACAGGAGGGCAACTATGAATATGTTGACGGGGATGTCCACCTTGCGGTTCTCCCGGCTGATGGCTATCGGGAGTATGACGGCGGTGAGTCCGGCTATGAGCAGGGTGTTCATTATGTTGGAACCCACCACGTTGCCTATGGAGATGTCGGCATTGCCGTTTACGGCTCCGATGAAACTTACCACCATCTCCGGGGCGGAGGTGCCCATTCCGACTATGGTCAATCCTATCACGAACTCGCTGATTCCCATCTTCCTGGCAAGGCTGGACGAGCCGTCGACCAGTATCTCGGCGCCACCGACTATGAGGAAGAGTCCGGCTATGAGTATGAGAATCTGAAGTGTCATCTTGCTGTTTTTAATTTCAGTGCACAGACATTCTCCACATGCTGGGTGTGCGGGAACATGTCCACCGGCTGTACGGCCGTGATTTCATATTTTTCGCAGAGTATGGCAAGGTCGCGCGCCTGTGAAGCGGGATTGCAGCTGACATATACCATGCGCTCCGGCTGGGCGTCGAGTATGACCTTCGCCACATCGGGGTGTATGCCCGCTCTGGGAGGGTCCAGGATTATCACGTCCGGACGGCCGTGTTCAGCTATGAAATCGGCATTCAGCACATCCTTCATGTCACCGGCGAAGAAACTGCAGTTGGAGATGCCGTTGTTCCTCGCGTTTACCTTTGCGTCTTCAATCGCCTCAGGGACGTATTCTATTCCTATCACCTTGCTTGCCTTGGATGAGACGAACTGGGCTATGGTTCCGGTGCCCGTGTACAGGTCGTAGACCACCTCGTCGCCGGTGAGGGCAGCGAAATCCCTTGCCGTCGAGTAGAGCTTGTGTGCCTGGGGGCTGTTGGTCTGGTAGAATGATTTGGGTCCGATACGGAACTTGAGGCCCTCCATAGTCTCCACTATCACGTCAGAGCCGTGCCAGAGAATGCATTCCTGATCGGATATGGAATCGTTCATCTTGGTGTTTATCACATAGTAGAGGGAAGTTATCTCAGGGAATGCATCAAGTATGGCCTTGAGCATTTTCTCCCTGGTCTCCTTCTCTTCGCGGGCAAAGCAGATTATCAGCATCAGCTGGCCGTCTTCCGTGGTGCGGATGAACATGTTCCTGAGATATCCGCGATTCTCGCGTATGTCGTAGAACTCAAGCGAATTCCTGACGGCATATTCACGGATGAAGAGGCGTATGGCGTTGGATGGTTCCCGCTGGAGGTAGCACCTGCGTATATCCAGGACCTTGTCGAAGAATTTGCCTACGTGGAAGCCGAGACCGACTCTTTCTTCCGCCGGAAGCGCCTCGGGATTCTCGCCGTCGAGGAACCAGCGTTTCGAGGAGAAGGAAAATTCGAGCTTGTTGCGGTAGAGTCTGGTCCTGTCGGAGGGGATGATGGGGGAGATGGAAGGTATCTCGAGATGGCCTATGCGCACCAGCTGGTCATAGACCTGCTGCTGTTTTGCCTGAAGCTGCATTTCGTAGGGAAGCGGCTGCCAGCGGCATCCTCCGCATACTCCGAAATGCCCGCAGAACGGTTCCAGCCTGTGTTCGGAAGGTTTCACGACCCTCAGGATGCGGCCTTCCATATAGTTTTTCTTCTTCTTGTATATCCTTATGTCGACTATGTCTCCGGGTACGGCGAATTCCACGAAGACCACGGTGCCTTCATAGTGCGCGATGGCCTTTCCTTCGGCCGCCACGTTCTCTATCAGCACGTTCTCGAGAACAAGGTCCAGTTTCTTTCTTGTCATCTTCAGCCAATTTGAGGTGAAATTTACGAAATATTATCCGAAATGCGACAAAAAACCGGAAGGTAAAACGTTCTTCCTTCAATCGGTGCTCACATTATCGATTCTGATGGAGAAGGTTCCCGCAGGGGCCTGAACCTCGACAATTTCACCGGCTTTCCTGCCCATCAGTGCCTTTCCTATAGGGGAATTGCAGGATATCTTGCCTGCTTCCAGGTTCATTTCGTGATGGCTGACTATGGTGTATTTCATCTTTGCGTCCGTGGCAAGATTCGTGAACTCAACCCTGCTCAGCAGGGATATGCGGTCCTTGGGCAGGGCGCTACGGTCAATGACGCGCGAGTATTTCAGGACGTTCTGCAGGAAGCGTATGCGGCTGATGGTCTTCGCCTGGGCCCTTCTCGCCGCCCTGTATTCGAAATTCTCGCTCAGGTCACCCTGGGCACGGGCTTCGGACAGCTCTTCCCTGATCCGGGGATATTCCACATTGATCAGGTTTTCAAGTTCGGCTGCAAGTTCGTCGTGTCTCTCCTTTGAAAGGTATTCCATATATGCTGTAATCTTGATGCAAAAATAGGAAACTTCGTTCAAAAAATAATATGTCCATGCTTGTCCGGGGCGCGTACTGCAAACATTCTTTCCCTCTTACCACGCCTGTACTTGTGCATGAATTCAATCATTCATATTGCAATCTTCTGAACGAAGGAATCTGGGACAGCATCGCAGCCAAGGCTGATGCCATATTCGCCGAGAATGCATCTTTCTATGATTCCATAGCCTATGGTGCGCCTGAACTTGTGATGAACGAGATGTTCGTCGAGGCATCGATGATCAGGTATCTGATGA
>JAEDLE010000078.1 GCA_016295455.1 Bacteroidales bacterium | reverse complement strand
AAGAGAAGCTGACCTTTTGGGTCGGCCTCTCTCATTTGCAATCCTGGAATTTGAAGCTTCTACTTGAGATAGGCGTCAGAGACAACCTTCTTGCTGCGCGCGATGAAATCGCTCAAAGCCTTTCCCTTCAGCATGCCGTTGGCCAGCAGGGCCAGGTCAATCACCTGATGCAGAATCTCATTGCCCTTGGCAAAGCTCTCCACATCCTCCCTGTGAGCCGCACGGACTGCCTCCCGCTTCTCGCGGGCAGCCTTCTTCTCATCATCGGAAGCACTCTCAGGAGCCTCCGCAGGCAGCTCGCCCTGAGGCTTGATTTCTGCCTTCGCCGCATCCATAATCTTGGAAATGAGCGGGTTGTCCATATTCACGGTGATGTTGTAGGAGTTTGGCATCTCACCATAAAAATTCATGCCTCCGCTCAGGCTGCTCATCTCGCGGTACCTTCTCATGAACTCGCTCTGGGTGATGAGCACAGGGTCCGAACCCTCGCCGAGAGTGTCCCCGTTCACGAAGTAGTCGTTGCCCTCGGGAAGCACTGCCTTGAACATGTTCTCAAGGTCATACCTCTGGTCCTCCTTCATCTCCAGCCTGGTTCTGTCCTCCTTAGGGATGAGGTTGTCAATGCTGTCTGAATCAACCCTGGCGAAACGTACGTCCTGCATCTTCTGCTCAAGCAGATTCACGAAATGGGAATCCAGCTCGCAGTCCATCAGCAGCACGTCATAGCCCCTGTTCCTGGCAGCTTCGATGAACGGATACTGCGCGTCCACATCAGTGGCATAGAGGCATACTGTCTTCTTGTCCTTGTCGGTCTGGTTATCGGCAACCGCCTTCCTGTAATCCTCGAGGCTGAAGTACTTGCCGTCGGTGTTCTTCACCAGGGTGAAGTTCATGGCGCTGTCACAGAACTTCTCGTCAGAGAGCATGCCATATTCGATGAAGAGCTTGATGTTGTCCCATTTCTTCTCGAATGCCGCCCTCTCGCTGTCGAAAATCTCCTGGAGCCTGTCCGCCACCTTCTTGGTGATGTAGGTGGAAATCTTCTTGACGTTGCTGTCGCTCTGGAGATAGCTCCTGGACACGTTCAGCGGGATGTCCGGAGAGTCGATGACTCCGTGAAGCAGGGTGAGGAACTCAGGTACGATGTTCTCCACGTGGTCTGTCACGAACATCTGGTTGCAGTAGAGCTGGATCTTGTTCTTCTCGATGGCCATCCTTTCCTTGATCTTCGGGAAATAGAGTATGCCCGTCAGGTTGAACGGATAGTCCACATTCAGGTGGATGTAGAACAGAGGTTCGTCGTGCATAGGGTAGAGGGCCTTGTAGAACTTCATGTAGTCCTCCTCCTTCAGGCTTGACGGAGCCTTGGTCCAGATAGGGTCTATGTCATTGATGAGCTTGTCCTTGTCGGTATCGACATACTTGCCGTCCTTCCACTCCTGCTCCTTGCCGAAGTACACCGGCACAGGCATGAACTTGCAATACTTGGAGAGCAGTGAGGAAATCCTCTCCTTCTTGGCATATTCTGCAGAATCGTCGTCAAGATACATCGTTATGACCGTACCCCTGTCAGTCTTTTCCGAAGGCTCGATGCTGTACTCAGGAGTGCCGTCGCAAGACCATTTCACGGCCTTGGCGCCCTCCTTCCAGCTGAGCGTGTCTATGGTGACCTTCTTCGAAACCATGAACGATGAGTAGAATCCGAGTCCGAAATGGCCGATTATGGAACCGATCTGGTCCTTGTATTTCTCGAGGAATTCGCCTGCTGAAGAGAAAGCTATCTGGTTGATGTACTTGTCGACCTCCTCTTCCGTCATTCCTATGCCCCTGTCGGTCACCGTCAGGATCTTGTTCTCCTCGTCAAGGTCCACCCTTACGGCAATTTCGCCGAGTTCGCCCTTGAAATCGCCCGAAGAAGCGAGCGCCTTCACCTTCTGCGAAGCGTCCACGGCATTCGCAACGATTTCCCTCAGGAAAATCTCATGATCAGAATAGAGAAACTGCTTGATGACCGGGAATATGTTCTCGGTCGTCACACCTATCTTTCCGTTTGTCTGTGCCATATATATCTAAAAATTTTGAGTCATCATATTCTTTGACGGGAATATGACAACTCAAAATGTATTCCGAAGCCTTTGTATATGACAAATTGTCACTACAGGGGTTCCTATTTGTAGAGGAAGCGCTTGATGCTGAGTTTAGGAGTCTTCTCGAAAGGCTGTTCCATCAGTTCTACGGCGGAAATCTGGCTGTATGACGGGAGATGTCTGTTGGCCCCGGTCCTGACGGCTGCGCCAACCTTCTCCGGATCCGCTCCCGCCGCCTTCATGGCATCCCGGTCAGGATAAACCAGAGCCACGATCTTGCCTCCGCGATCCAGCACCACTGACTCGATGACATATTCCTGATTGTTCACGAAAGCCTCGAGTTCCTCCGGGTAGATGTTCTGTCCGGAAGGACCGAGTATCATGTTCTTGCTGCGTCCGCGTATGAATATGTTGCCGTCCCTGTCCATTACTCCTAGGTCTCCGGTCCTGAGGTAGCCGTCGTCCGTGAAGGCGCAGGCGGAAGCCTCGGGGTTCTTGAAGTAGCCTATGCAGATGTTGTCGCCCTTGGCCTGGATTTCTCCTGCAACGTGCTCAGGGTCAGGGGAGTCTATCCTCACGTCCGCCACAGCCTTGCCGCAGGAGCCCATCACGTATTTCTCGTGGCCTTCATATGCCAGAAGCGGGGTGGCCTCAGTCATCCCGTAGCCGACAACATACGGG
Organism: Bacteroidales bacterium; assembly: GCA_016295455.1. GTDB lineage: Bacteria > Bacteroidota > Bacteroidia > Bacteroidales > UBA932 > Cryptobacteroides. The sequence goes on along the minus strand of JAEDLE010000078.1, from coordinate 1,960 downwards.
AATCCGATGCGGTGGAGCCATTTCTCGACTTCCGGATTCAGGGCGGCGCCTCCCATTATGAATTCTCTCACATTGCCTCCGAAGGCGCTCAGAAGGCCCTCACGAACCTTTTTGTATATGATGCAGCGCAATCCGGGGATGTGGCTGGCGAACTTGACAACCGGTTTCTCAAGGATGGGAAGCACCTTGCTCTTGAAGATTTTCTCCATCACCAGCGGCACGGTCACGAGCAGATAAGGCTTCACCTGGGCGAATGCGGCCATCAGCGCCGACGGGGTAGGGGCCTTTGCGAGCCAGTATATGCCCACGCCGTTGCAGAGAGGGTAGATGAATTCGATCACGAGTCCGTACATATGAGCCATTGGGAGCATGGACACCATATTGTCCTTGTCAGTTGCGGGCATATGCTCCTGTGCGAAGTCGATGGTGGCCGAGAAGTTCCGGTAGGTGAGCATCACTCCCTTAGGGTTGCCTGTGGAACCGGAGGTGTAGTTGATGGTGCTGAGCTTGTCGAGGTTGTCGAGAGGGTAGTTCACGTCTTCCGGACCGAAGCCCTCCGGATACTTCGAGCTGAAGAGGCTGTCCACCTGGTCAAACTCGGAACGCAGCTGATCGTCAGGACAATAGAGCAGTTCCCAGCTCTCCACATCTATCACCATCCTCAGGCGCGGCATCTTGGCCGCATCCATCTTCTCCCACTTGTCGGCATTCGTGAAGAGGGCGACGCTCTCCGAATGGTCCACGAGGAAGCAGGTGTTGTCGGGAGTGAAGTCCGCGAGTATGGGCACAATCACTGCCTCGTAGGTGTTCACAGCGAGGTAGGCCATGCCCCATTTCGCGCCGTTCCTTGCCGCAAGGGCAATCTTGTCGCCCTTGGATATGCCTGCGTGTTCGAAGATTATGTGGAATCTCTCTATGGAACGGGCCATCTCCCCATAGGTGAAACTGATGCCGCCCACGTTGTTGAGGGCAGGCTTGTTCCAGTATTTTCTGGTCGCATTCTGGAGTCTGTCAAGATAATGGGTCATATGCGTGTGTGATTTTTGGCTTCTGTATTTCTGAAATATATACAAAAATAGGAAATAATGCCTTCAATATCCCAATTTTTTGCATATTTGCCCAGAATACATCACGCTATGAAGAAAAAGCCCATAGTCGCACTCATTTACGATTTCGACGGAACTCTTTCACCTGGCAATATGCAGGAGTTCGGCTTCATCCAGGCCATAGGCAAGACGCCACAGGAGTTCTGGACGATGAGCGACGGCATAGCCAAAGGCCAGGATGCCAGCAATATACTGGCATATATGAAACTGATGTTCGATGAGGCGAAGAAAGCCGGCATAATGCTCAGACGCAGCGAGTTCAAGAAGTTCGGAGAGAAAATCCAACTTTTCGAGGGAGTGCGCGGCTGGTTCCGTCTCGTGAATGAATATGGTGACGCGAAAGGGGTGAAGGTCGAGCATTACATCAATTCCTCAGGCCTGAAGGAAATAATCGAAGGCAGTCCCATAGCTCACGAGTTCAAGCACATCTTCGCCTGCACTTTCCTCTATGACGAGAACGGACAGGCCGAGTGGCCGGGCATCGCGGTGGACTATACCGCCAAGACCCAGTTCATGTTCAAGATCAACAAGGGCATATTCAGTTCGAGAGATTCCGAAAAGGTCAATGAGAGCATATCCGAAGAGCACAAGAGGATTCCTTTCTCGAATATGATTTATTTCGGAGACGGAGCCACAGATGTGCCTTGCATGAAGATAGTCACGATGTTCGGCGGCAATTCCATTGCCGTGTTCAATCCGCAGGATGCCGCCAAGAGGCAGATTGCGGAGAAACTGCACCGCCAGGGCCGTGTGAATTTCATCACGCCGGCCATCTACACGAAGGACAGCCGCGCCTACCGTCTGGTCTGCTCCATCATCGACAAGATCAAGGCTGAATCAGACCTGAAATATCT
>JAEDLE010000077.1 GCA_016295455.1 Bacteroidales bacterium | reverse complement strand
GAATATGCCAACTCCCTGCCGGACAAACAAAAACCCGAACCGGCCGCAAGACCGGTTCGGGCAGAAGCTCTGAGCAGCAACTACTTGAAGAGTTCCTTGACGGTAAGCTCGAGATAGTCGCGGCAATTCATCCAGGTGTGGCCTCCTTCAGGATTGTAGAAAGTGTGTTCGAGACCGTTCCGGGTAAGGTATTCGTCAAGACCGAGAGATGACTGGATTAGGAAATCATCCTTGCCGGTACCGAGCCACATCAGCTTGAGTTCCTTATTGAGAGTCTCCACAGGAGCGTAGGTGCCATTGGCAAAGTTGGTCTCATACTCGTTGCCGAAGATGGCGGGAGCGTAGGAAGCGACATACTTGAAGAGTTCAGGATGTCCCAGACCGCAGGCGAGAGTCTGGCGGCCTCCGAGGGAGAAACCGGCGACGGCACGGTTGTCCGCGTCTGTGAGCACGTTGTAGTTCTTCTCGATATACGGGATGACCTCCTTGATTATCTCGTTGGTAATGAGGTCGGTATCCAAGGAATCATATCTGTCTGCCTTGCCCTGTGCCATCATTTCGATGTAAGGGTTGGCATATGGCATCACGACTATCATTCTCCTGGCCTGGCCACTTGCGATGAGGTTGTCGAGTATTATGTTGGCATGTCCCACCTTGAACCAGGTCTCATAGGTATCGGTCATACCGTGGATAAGATAGAGCACAGGGAGTTTCTCATTGCCCTTGGGGTCGTATCCCGCAGGGGTGTAGACACACATAGGCCTCACTATGCCCTTGCAGTTCTGCGATGTGTAGTATCTGTATGAAATCTTTCCGTGAGGCACGTCCTGGATATCCTGTACCGAAGGAGCCTCGCCGCGTACATCGACCAGGCTGTACTTGAAGCCCTCGTTAGGGAAAAGATACATGTTGTTCGGGTCTGCGACCTTGGTCCCGTCGATTACGAATGCATATGGATAGATGTCCGGTGCGTCAGGAGTGACGGTGAGTGTCCATACTCCCTTTTCGTCCTTGACCATAGGCCTGTTGCCGCTGAACATCTGGCACTCGAGTTCAACCTTCTCCGCATCAGGAGCCTGACAGCGGAAAGTGACGCTTCCGTCAGGGTTGCACTGCGGTGAAACAACTCCCGCCGGGAAGAGCCTCGCCATAACCTCAGGAGTAAGTCTCTGCTCCCGGTTCTGTGCTGATACTGGACAGGCAGCCAGGAAAAGAGCTGCCGCAGCCATTATGAGTATAGTCTTTTTCATGTTCGTCATATTCAGGGATTACTGGAAAAGAAGAGGAAGGGTCTTGCCGAGGAAGAACTTGGCATTCATCCAGGTATGGCCGAACTTGTCGGTGGTGAACTCCTTCACGTTGTTGATGCCCTTGCTGTCGAGGAAGTCCATATATTCCTTGGCGTTGCCATAGAGGAAATCATCGGTGCCCACGCCGAGCCAGAAGAGATGCAGCTGGCTGTTGAGCTTGTCCGCGTCATCATATACACCCGGAAGGGTCATGCTGGTGAACGAACTGTATGAGCAGAGATATGAGAACTTGTCGAGGTGGGTAAGGCCGAATGCGAGACCCTGGTTTCCGCCTCGGGAGAAACCGCCTATTGCCCTGTGGTCGCGGTCATTGATGGTGCGGTAGTTGGCCTCCACGAAAGGCATGAGGTCGTTGAGGAGGTCTGTGCTGAAAGCGTCGCCACGGACAGGCATGCGAGTTCCGGCAGGGAAATACTTTGAAGGGTTACCGTAAGGCAGGACGACTATCATCTCCCTGGCCTTGCCCTCGGCGATGAGGTTGTCGAGGATGAAGTTCACTCTGCCGACCTTGAAGTAAACCTCCTCGGTATCGGTTGTTCCGCTGATAAGGTAGAAGACAGGATATCTCTTGTCCTTGTTCTCATCGTAACCAGCTGGTGTATAAACTATTGCGTTGCCATATACGCCGAGGGTAGAGGACTTGTAGTTGACGTAGTCCACGCTTCCGTGGGGCACATCCCTAACCGAATGGAGGAGATTGCCGTCGGCGCGCATGTCGAGTATGCTGTTCTTGAAAGTCTCGTTCGGGAACCAGTCAGGGTTGAGAGGGTCCATCACGTTGATTCCGTCAACGATGAAGCAGTAAGGATACATGTCCGGAGCCGCGGGACCCAGGGTGACGGTCCATATTCCGTCACTGTTCTTTGCCATGTCGTGGGTTCCGGCGAACTGCACGTTGACCTTTACATCTTTTGCAGAGTCATTGCGGTAGTTGAATGTCACGGTGTTGTCGGCATTTACAACCGGTGAAGAAACCTGCACCATTCTCCTGCCGCCTCCGTTAGGCTGCGCCAGCATCAGGACCGGAGCAAGCAGCGCCGCGAAAGCGAGTGTCAGTTTTTTGTTCATAATACTTAGTGTTATTGGTAGTTGTGTTCAAGCATTCAGGTCTCGAATGTCCAAATATAGTCAAAATATGTATCCGATGCCGATTTCAAGCGCCGTCCGGCGGAAGTATGACATCGCCGGGGTCTGAGGTTCCGGGATTGTCGGGTATGGCCCCAGTCTGTCCGCCCTTCTCTGTCTTGAAGTGTATCAGCTTGGTCCTTATTTCGTTACGTCCATTCCCAGCTCTCAATCAAGTTCAGATTGGTTCATATGCTCAATCCTGGAATGACTCCCTGTAGTCGGCTGGGGACTGCTTCACTATGCGCTTGAAGAATTTTGCGAAATAGGACGGGTCCTCGAAGCCGAGGCGGAAGGCGGTCTCCTTGACGGTGAACACTGAGTACCTGAGCAATCTCTTGGCCTCCAGTATGATACGTTCGTTTATCAGTTCCAGGGGAGTATACGGGGAACACTCCCTGACGTACAGGGTCAGGGTCTTCGTTGTCATATGCAGAAGATAGGCGTAGTCCTTTACGCTGTGAAGGCGGAAGTAGTTCTCTTCTATGAGTTTGCGGAATGAGAGGAAGGCCTTGTGGGAGGTCTTTAGCGGGTCTGGCGCAGACGGACCGCTGACGGCGCCGCTTCGTCCGATTCTTACCATGAACAGCTGCACCAGGGCGCGAACCGCCTCGCCGTGCCCCGGAAGGCCGGGGTTGCGCAACTCTTCTTCCATCGCCCGTATCAGAAGCATAAGTCCCTCGCTGTCCTTTTCCTGAATATGAACAAGCGGGGTGCCAATGAAACCGTCATATAGCCCGGTACAGAACTTGAGAACCACTCCCTTACGGTCGTGCCTGCAGTCAAAGGAATGTATCTGGCCCGGAGCTATGATGAAGATGCTGCCCGGGGTGACTTCAAACTGGCTGAAATCGACGTAATGCACTCCCCCACCATCCTGGAACCATACGATTTCGTAGAATCCGTGAAGATGCATCTTGCCGGTTTCCATAAGAGGCATTTCATCGAAGAATTCAGGCATATGGCGGATTTCCAGACCGACGCCGGAGGGGTTGTCGCAGACCATGTCGTAGCGGCAGAAGATTTCTTTCAGGTCATTCATCGTGTTGTGGATTGACGGGGTTGCATTTGGGGTCATGGGGCGTTGGGCAGCCGGTTCTGCCTGTGTTTGGCATACGGTCTCTCCTACACCGTGGCAAAAATAGACAACTTATGGTAAATTTGAAACATTAGTCCATTATTATCATCAAAAGGTAACGGATTTACCATACAATTTCCCATATCCCCATTTCCGGGCAGGATATTTGCTTATACCTTTGTTTCCAGTAATAACACTTAATATCACACGAATATGAGAAGCATTGCAAAATTGGATCTTCAGTACGCTCACCGTTTCTACGGATTCAAGGGCGAGGCTCAGTACCTTCACGGACACACCGGTGTTCTCACCATCGAAGTGGAGGAGCCGATCAATGAGGGCGTGAATATGGCATATCCCTGCAACGAAATCCAGAAAGTAGCCTGGTCAGTGCTCAAGAACTTCGACCACGCGCTGGTTCTGCGAGAGGACGACCCGCTGCTTCCGGCGATACTCGGAGTCTACGAGCAGACAGGCCTGAAGAACGGTACCCCCCAGAACACAATGAAGGGAGAGGCATTCAAGACCGAACTCTGCCAGGCATTTCCGGACTGCAGGCTGGTTGTCACGAAGGAAACCATGACTGTCGAAGGCATGATCAAGATAGTCTATGACCTGCTCAAGGACAAGCTCAACATCGTCAAGCTGACGTTCACCAGCGGAGTGAACGCCGCAAGCCAGGAGTACCCTTCCCACACCAGCATAGACCGCTGTCCACTCTGCGGCATAGCCCTCAACGAGAACGGCGTCTGCCCTAAGTGCGGATACAGGAAATAGCAGTTCAGGCTGTTGGAATTTCATAGGTGGACTATGAAATTCCAACAACTTGCACTACCACGCTTGCAAATATGGAGATGGCTATGGTGTAGGCTATGGCATAGGAGCCGGGGCCGGTGGCGAGGACCAGGATTAGGATCAGTGCCGCAGCACGAAAGCCGGCAGCAGCACGCAGATGCCGACCACACTCGCAAGAATCACGATCAATTCTCCGTCCATAACATACAGTATTTAGTGCAAACCCTCCCCGAACAGGCGAGGGTTTCTCCAAATTTACGGAAATCACTAATTACAAGCACAGTTCCATCAACTTTTCCCAAGCCCCGTCCTTATCCTCAATGTCCAGATACACATCCAGTTCCAGGGTCTTGTCCTCCGCGCAGGACTTGTCCGCCCGCTCAAAATACTTCGTGCACACAGAGCCCAGCACCCCCGTATTCGGAAGCCTG
>JAEDLE010000028.1 GCA_016295455.1 Bacteroidales bacterium | reverse complement strand
AATATTTCTGTAGCAAAAGCTTCGTCACCTCTGTCTAATGAACGAAAGCTTTCAAGAACAAGCATAAGCAATGAATACGAAGGAAACACAATTCACAAAATTGGTGAGAGACCAGAAGAGCACCATCTACACCGTGTGCATGATGTTCGGAGAAGGCCGCGACGAGGTCGAGGACCTGGTTCAGGAGACTCTCGTCAGGCTGTGGCAGGGTTACGACAGTTTCGAGGGCCGCAGCGACATCAAGACTTGGGTATGGCGTATAGCCATGAACACCTGCATATCTTACGACAGGAAGGCGCGCCGGCATTCCGAACGCACAAGTTCTCTCGAAGGGCTTGGAATTGACAGGGCTGACAGCTCCGGGGACGACCGTCAGATAAAACTTCTGCATGACCGTATCCACAATCTCGGCGTGTTCGACAGGGCGATAGTGCTCCTATGGCTTGAGGACCTGAGTTATGAAGAGATTGGCGAAATCGTCGGCATATCCGCCAAAAATGTGAGTGTGAGACTGGTACGTATCCGTGAACAGTTGAAACAGATGAAATGATTGATTGCAAGGCGTTTCCTGCGGAAAAATGTGAAAGAAGGATAACGCGGACGAGAATTGTGCGGAAAAACAGTTTCGCGAGAAGCGCAAAACTCGGAATGGAAAATTAAAGAATTGCGAAACTTGTGTGATTGAAATGATTATGGAAAAGGAAAGAATAACTGATTATGAAGAACTGAAGCAGCAACTCAATGCTCTTCGCGAAAGGATTGACGCCAGCACGCAGATCAGCGACAGTATGATCCGAAAGGCCATAGGCAGGAATATGGACAGTCTCCGCATAAGGGGAATACTCTCCGTGGCGGTATGTGTGGCGGCCCTGATACTGGTGGAACTGATACTTGTCTCTTTTGGAGTCAGCACTCTCTTCCTGGTCGTGACGGCCGTATTCCTCGGGGTCAATGTCTGGCTCGCTTTCGTAATGAGAATCAGGAAGATGTCATATTCCCCGGAGTCGAATCTGGTGGATACGGCCAAGAGGGTGGTGAAGTTCAAGAAGGACAATGAACTGAGCCTGATGATAGGGCTGCCGCTGGCACTGGTATGGTGCATATGGTATGTTTATGAAATGGGAGTCGCGAGCGGTATGGAAGATATCAAGGATTTCGCTTTCCTTGGTTGCTGCGCTCTCGTCGGGGCTCTCATAGGAGGTTTCGCAGGCTATTTCGGAATGTTCCGTCCGGCTATGCGCGAGGCTGACGAGATACTCTCCCAGATTGAAGATCTGAATCGTACGGTCTGATAACCAGGCGTTTTCCCGCGGGATGCCCTGTATCCCCCAGGGCGCGGATCTGCTAAAAAAGAACCCGGAAAGTCTCCCTTTGACTCTCCGGGTTCTTTACTTTCAGCCCGCTGCGCAATCATTTTCACGCCATCACATAATCCTGGACATCCTGCGCACTGATAGGCGAGCCTCCGAGGATGAGCAGCCTCTCCATAACGTTGCGGAGCTCCCTGATGTTGCCGGGCCAGTTCTTTTCCATCAGCAGCTTGAGCGCTTCCTCGCTGATTTCCCGCTCCGGCTTGCCGCTCTCCGAGCATATCTGGCAGATGAAGTATCTCGCGAGCTCCGGAATGTCGCTCTTCCTGTCGTCCAGCCCCGGAACCTTGATGTGTATGGCATTCAGCCTGTAATAGAGGTCCTCCCTGAAATTGCCCTTGGCGATTTCCTCCTGAAGATTCTTGTTGGTCGCAGCTATCACCCTGACATTCACCTCAATATCTTTGTCGCTGCCGACCCTCGAGAGCTTCTTTTCCTGAAGCACCCTGAGCACCTTAGCCTGTGCCGGCAGACTCATGTCGCCCACCTCGTCCAGCAGCAGCGTGCCTCCGTCAGCCTGTTCGAACTTGCCCTTGTGCTGCTTGATTGCGGAAGTGAAGGAACCCTTCTCGTGCCCGAACAGCTCGCTCTCGATGAGCTCCGACGGAATAGCCGCGCAGTTCACTTCGATATACGGCATCGAACTCCTCAGGCTCTGCTGATGCAGGCTCCTGGCCACCAGCTCCTTGCCGGAACCGTTCGGGCCTGTGATGAGCACCCTCGCGTCTGTCGGGGCGACCTTCTCGATCATTCTGCGTATATGCTCAAGCGCTTCTGAGCTGCCTATCATCTGCTGCCCATAGACTTTCTTCTTGAGTATCTTGTTATCCTTCACCAGATTGGCCTTGTCCGTCGCGTTCTTGATGGTGATGAGTATGCGGTTCAGGTCCAGAGGCTTCTGGATGAAATCGAAGGCTCCGTCCTTGATGCACCTGACAGCGGTTTCAATGTCGGCGTGCCCCGATATCATGATGATAGGGCTTTCCACGCCTTCAGCCACAAGTTTGGAGAGGACCTCGGTCCCTTCCATGCCCGGCATCTTTATGTCACAGAATATGGCATCGAAACGCTCCTTCAGGGCCGCCGCGCATCCGCCGGCTCCGTCCTCCGCCACCTCAACTTCATAACCTTCGTCAGTAAGAATCTCCTTCAGGGCGCCACGAATCGCCCTCTCGTCGTCAATGATCAGTATCTTCATATCAAAACTCTCAAGTGCACATTTCCGGCTGAATATGCCGACCTGTCCTGCAGTCCGCGGGTACCTCCCGGCGGGGCATCGTCGGGCTAGTGCAAATATCGGGCAATATATCAATTCTTTCGTGAAATTTCACTAATTTTGTCTATCACGGGCGGGCATTTCTGTCCTTTTTTATTCATATATAAGTACTTATGCTGAAAACCATCCCTGACATAACCATAGCCGTGGACGGCTACTCCGCAACCGGAAAAAGCACCTTCGCAAAGATGGTCGCAAAGGATTTCGGATTCCTGTATCTCGACTCCGGAGCCCTGTACAGGGCAGTCACCCTGTTCGCACTCGAACAGGGATATGCAGACGGGGACCGTGTCGACACGGACAGGCTCATCCCCGCTCTCGAAGGCCTGGACGTACATTTCGGCGAAGGCTCGAAGACTTTCATCGCGGGCCGCAGCGTCGAGGACAGCATAAGAACGCTCAGGGTTTCCTCCAGCGTCAGCCCCGTGGCGGCGATTCCTCAGGTCAGGGCCTATGTGGACCGCATACTCCACGAGTCGGGACGCAACGGCCGTGTGATCATGGACGGCCGCGACATCGGAACCACAGTGTTTCCCGATGCGGAACTGAAGATTTTCGTTGTGGCAGACGAACAGGTCAGGGCACAGAGGCGCTACGACGAGCTGGTTTCCAAGGGCCAGAGCCCGAAGATGGACGAGGTCCTGGCGAACCTCAGGGAAAGGGACTACATCGATTCCCACAGGGAGACCTCCCCGCTCCGCAGGGCAGAGGACGCCTTCGTGATGGACAATTCGGACATGACCCTCCACGAGGAGCTGGTATGGCTCAGGGGACTGGTGATGGGCAGGTTCGGCATACTCGACTGATCGTTATGGACCTGAAAGTGCGCATAGACGGCTGCTCCGGCTTCTGCGGCGGAGTCATCAGGGCCATAGACAAGGCGGAGCGTTTCCTCGAAACGGAAGGCGGACCGCTCTACTGCCTCGGCTCCATAGTCCACAATGAGGCGGAACTCCGCAGGCTGGGCCAGAAGGGGCTCGTTACCATATCCCGGGATGATTTTCAGAGGCTTGCGGGCGCGGACGTGATAGTCAGGGCGCACGGAGAGCCGCCTTCGACCTATGAACTGGCCAGGGCGGAGGGCATAAACCTGATTGACTGCACCTGCCCCGTGGTGCTCAAACTGCAGCAGAGAATCAGGGAGGCATATTCAAGGATACAGGGAGGAGCAGGACGCATAGTCATATTCGGAAAGGTCGGCCACGCCGAGGTGCTCGGACTCGTGGGCCAGGTCAACGGTGACGCTACGGTCATCGAGGATATGGATATGCTGGAGAAGGCCCTGGAAAGCGGTGAGATACGTCCGGACGCGGACATCGAACTGTTTTCGCAGACCACCAAGAGCCCTTCGGGATATGCCCGCATAAGCGACGAGCTCAAGCGCAGGGTGAGCGGCAAGGTGACGGTCCACAACACCATATGCTCCCAGGTGGCTTCCAGGCACGAGCAGCTGGCGGCCTTCGCCTCGGCGCACGACGTGGTGGTCTTCGTTTCGGGAAGGGAGAGCTCGAACGGGAAGGTGCTCTCGGACCTGTGCCTGAGCGTCAACCCCCACACCTACCGCGTGGGCTCGGAAGACGAAGTCCGCAGGGAATGGTTCAGGGACGGGAACCTGGTCGGAGTGTGCGGCGCGACCTCCACTCCGAAGTGGCTGCTCGAGGCGGTGGCCAAGAAAATTTTGCAACTTCAATGACAAATCAGTAATTTTGCGCCGCAAATGGCTCAGAATGACAGATAATCTGAACTTTCGCAACTTGAATCAGAATACAATAATTAACATTTTCATATGGCAACAACAGCAGATTTCAAGAACGGACTTTTCCTGAACTACAACGGCAAACCGTGCTCAATCGTATGGTTCCAGCACGTGAAGCCGGGCAAGGGTCCTGCTTTCGTGAAGACCAAACTTCGCAACCTCGAGAACGGACGTATACTCGAGAACACTTTCACCGCAGGTGCAAAGATCGAGACCATCAACGTCGAGAGACGTCCTTACCAGTTCCTCTATGCTGAGGAGGATTGCTTCAACTTCATGCACGAGGAGACCTTCGAGCAGATCCAGCTCCCTAAGGATGTGGTCGAGAACGCGGACCTCATGAAGGAAGGCCAGCACGTGGAGATGATGTTCGTGGTAGAGGAGGAGAGATGCCTCACCTGCGAGCTTCCTACCTACGTCACCCTCAAGGTTACTTACGCAGAGCCTGCAGTGAAGGGCAACACCGCTTCCACCAGCGCACTCAAGGAAGTAACCCTCGAGACCGGCGCGAAGATCATGGTTCCTCTCTTCATCAACACCGATGACGTGATCACCGTGAACACCACGGACCGCAGCTACGGACAGAGAGTCTAGTAATCTCACCGGACCATAACAAGACAGAAGAGCCCGTCATCGCGACGGGCTCTTCTGTCTTTCTATTAACCAAATTATAAACTAATACTAAATACTAACCGTTCAATCTATGTTTCAACTACCGTGCCAAACTCTCGTCAATCCGTCTTCTCGATTTTCAGCTGCTGGATGTAATAACTTCTGTCCTTGCGGCTTACGAATATGGTGACGCGGTAGACTCCACCTCCCGCATTGAGGGAACCGAGGGCCGATTTCATATTCCCCTGACCGGCGGTGTGGTCTATGGTGAAGGACCTGGGGGAGTAGGTGTCGAAAAAATTCTTCATTATCTGCTTGGCCTGGTTCCTGCTGACGTCGTTCACGTCCGAGAAGACCGCGATTTCAAGGTTGCCCGCGAACCAGGCGGAGAGCTTCTCGGCATCTCCGAGCCGGATGTATTTCGCTATCGGGATGAAGACATCATACTCCCCGCTGTTCTGGGCTGAGGCCACGGAAGCGGAGACGAGCGAAAAGAGTATGATTGCGAGTGCCTTTTTCATCATATGCCTTGCTGTTCGACAGAGGTGTTTCAGTTGCAAATACCAAGCCACATTCATATATTTGCGTGGAACCGGACAAGTCTGAACAATGAAAATCACTTTGCTGACCATGGGCAGGACCGATGTGGCCTGGGTGAGGGAGGGGCTGATGCTCTATGTGTCACGCCTCAAGCACTATCTGCCGTTCGTCCTGAACGAACTGCCTGAGCTGAAGAACGCGTCGTCGCTCTCCAGGGACCAGATACGCCGTAAGGAGGGAGAACTGCTGCTGGCCCAGCTCCGCCCGTCAGACGAGGTGATACTTCTGGACGAGAAGGGCAGGGAATACCGCTCGCTTGAGTTCGCATCCTTCATCGAGGGGCGTATGCTCGGAGGCGGCCGGGACATTGTCTTCGTGGTCGGAGGTGCCTACGGCTTCTCCGATGCGGTATATGACAGGGCTGACGGCAAGGTCTCCCTCTCGAAGATGACCTTTTCGCACCAGATGGTGAGAACGGTTTTTGCAGAGCAGCTGTACCGCGCGATGACCATAATAAAGGGCGAACCGTACCATCATGAGTAGGAAACCGGACAAAATGGGTAAGTTCATCAAGGGCAGCATCGGCCGTAACTTGTGGCTGGTGCTGGTGACCTTGTCCCTGGTCATACTCACGATGTCTTTCCTGACCCGTCTGGGTCCCGACGTCACTACCCTGACCGCCCGCAGGCTCGAGCGGAAGCTGGACAAGAGGATGACCTTCCTGGACGGCAAGATGGAGGAGGCCCTCGAGGCGGGCACCGGAGCCTGGCCTTCGATAGACGGACTGCCTGAGGATATGGTAATATACCGCTATGTCAACGACACCCTCAAGTCCTGGCACCACCAGTTCTCCCTCGACAACGACGACCTCAACACCCGCATACTCGTCCCTCAGGTCTCCAACCTGCGCTACAACCGCCAGTCTCCGCTCATCGACGCCGACACCGTGGTCAGTTTCATGAACATAGGCCCGAGGTGGTATCTGGTGAAGATGATGCAGGACGTCCGGGGCTGCAAGGTCATAGGCGGCATTCAGATAATCAACCGCAACTACGGCAGCAGCTACAACGGCGTCAATCCCAGACTCAAGATTTCCGACCGCTTCGCGCTGCATCCCATTTCGGCGAGCGGCGGCGCGACCGTTACCGTCCAGGGACGTCCGCTGATGAAGCTCATCCAGGAGAACTCCCACGTGATGGCCCTCTGGCCTGACATATGGGCGGTATGGCTTTCCCTCGTTCTGCTCCTTGCGGGCGTGCTGCTGCGGCTTTCTACAAGACGCACCCTCCGCAGGATGCGCGGAGCCATATTCATGAACACCTTGATCAGCGCCATATACTTCCTCCTCGGATATGCGATGCGCTCCCAGAGCGCGGTCTTCTCTCCTACGGTATATGCCGACGGCGGTCTGCTGTATTCGCTGGGCGCCGTCCTCATCGTGAATATGCTGCTGACCATGAACGTCATATGCATATACATGTGCCGCTACTCCTGGCTGAGATATCTCCGCTCGGGCAATGTCAGGAGCAGGCGTACTCTGTATGTCCTGGGCATGGTCCTGTGCCTGTTGTGCATTATGGCATATGCCCACGTCACATTCTGCAGTCTCATCATCAACTCGAACATAAACCTCGAGCTCTACCAGGTCGGGGACATCTCCCTCCATACCATACTGGTGTATCTCTCCTATCTGGGCCTGCTGCTGACCATACCGCTGCTCCTCCAGATGCTGAGTCCGGTGATACGCGACTGGACCGGTTTGCGCTATGACGTGTTCTCCCGTACGGGTAGGCTGGTGGTGTCGGTGCTGGGTGCGGCGTATCTGCTTGCCACTTCTTCGTCGCTCAGTCTCAAGAGGGAGGAGGGCAGGGCCGAAATATGGGCCAACCGCCTGTCCATCAACAGGGATCTGGCTTTCGAAATCCAGCTCAGGAACCTTGAGACCAGTCTGGCGAACGACGGACTGATACCTTCCCTCCTGGCCATAGACCCTGATTTCGGGGTCATCATAAACAGGGTGAAGGAGGACTATATAGACAGGCTGGCGCAGAGCTATGATGTCGGCGTGTATATGTTCAGGGACAGGGATGCGGATGCCGAACTCTACCGTTTCTTCAACGAGAGGATGTTCAACGGCACTCCTCTGGCGCCGGGCTCCCGTTTCGTTTATACCCGCTCGGCGGTGGGCAGGGGACAGTACACCGGCCTGTTCACCTATTACAACAGCCGTGTCGGGGTGGTGCACCTGCTGGTGGCGATGGAAAGCAAGGCGGAGTCCGAGGGCAGGGGTTATGACGTGGTGATGAGCGGTGGCAGCAGGACGGTTCCGGTCAGCCTGCCGCAGAACTATTCATATGCCAAGTACCTGGACGGCAAGCTGGTGGGATACCGGGGCGACTTTGCCTACCCTACAGTGCTGTCGGGCAGGCTCAAGAGCGTGAGTGACAGCGCATCGGTGAACTACGCCACCATCGAGCAGTATGTGCACTTCGTGACTCCTGTCTCCGCTGACGAGTACGTCGTCATATCCCGAAGGGCGAATGACGTGACCCGTTATTTCGTGGCGGGATTCATGCTTCTGCTCGTCTCGTTCATGGGCAGCGGCGTGGTGACCCTGGGGCGCAGGCGCAAGGCAATGTTCGAGTACAACTACTACAAGCGCAGGCTGAACATCCTGCTTATGGCCTCGCTGTCGGCGACCCTGGTCTCCCTGGCGCTCATCAGCGTGCTCTTCATATACAGGCGCAATGACGAGAACATGCACCAGCTGATGGCAAGCAAGATAGGCACCATTCAGTCGCTGGTGGAGGCCCAGAGCCGCCAGTTCAGGTCGGTGAGCGACCTTTCATCGCCTGAGTTCGACGCGCAGCTGCGCGCAATCGGGAACTACACGGGTTCGGACATATCGGTCTATTCCACCGAGGGCAGGATCATCACCTCGACCTATCCCGACATCTTCGCGTCCCTTGCCATAGGAACCAGGCTGAACGGGGATGCGTACCGCAGCATCATATACGACAGCAAGAGGTATGTCATCAACAGGGAGTCGGTAGCGGGGCACGTGTTCTATACGATGTCGGCTCCTGTCTTCGACAGCCGCGGAAACATGCAGGCAATTGTCAATTCGCCATATACGGACACGGGTCTTGCGTTCAGGAATGACGCCCTCTTCCACGCCAGCTTCGTCATAGTCGTGTTCCTGATTCTGCTTGTCCTTTCGCGTTGGGTGTCAGGCAAGGTGGTGGACAAGATGTTCCGACCTCTGGTGGATATGGGAAAGAAGATGCAGCAGGCGAAGAACCATGGTCTGGAGTATATCATCTATGACCGTGACGACGAGATCGCGACCCTGGTGGATTCCTACAACAGGATGGTTCACGACCTTTCGGAGAGCAGCAAGCAGTCCGCGACGGTGGAGAGGAACAGGGCCTGGACGGAGATGGCCCGTCAGATTGCGCACGAGATAAAGAACCCTCTGACACCTATCAAACTGCAGATTCAGAGGATAGTCCGGTTCAAGAGCAAGAATGACCCGCTCTGGCCTGACAAGTTCGATGCGATAGTGCCTGTGATTCTCGACAGCATAGACCGTCTGACCGAGACCGCGAACGAGTTCTCCAATTTCGCCAAGCTCTACGGGGAGGAGGCGGTCGAGATTGACCTGGATGCCCTGGCTACCGACCAGGTGGCCCTGCAGGACAGCCGTGACGGCATCACTTTCCAGTACATAGGCCTGAAGGATGCGGTCGTGATGGGACCGAAGCCCCAGCTGACGCGTGTGTTCGTAAACCTGCTGACCAATTCCATACAGGCCATAGAGGGCATGCGGCACGAACAGGAGGAGGCGGGGCAGCCGGTGACTCCGGGCAAGGTATTCCTCTCTGTGAGAAATAGTTCCCGCGACGGCTACTACGACATAGTCTTCGAGGACAACGGACCTGGAGTGAAGGATGAGAACAGGGTGAAGCTGTTCACTCCGAACTTCACCACCAAGAGCAGCGGCACGGGTCTTGGCCTTGCCATATGCAAGAGCATACTCGACCTCTGCGGGGCGGAGATAAGCTACAGCACTTCATTCGCCCTCGGCGGTGCCTGCTTCACCATACGCTACCCGAAGAAGCCCTGAAAATTGAAGGGGTGGACCGAGTTTGTCATATTTTTTCTTAACTTTGCGCCGGAAATTGAATCCGTTACATCCAGAACCCAATCCCTTCAGGAGGTCAAAATGAGAATTACCGACGCGCGCTTCGTGCAGAGCAGCACCAGGACAGACCAGAAACCGGCAGCGAAGCTTCCGGAGTTTGCGTTCATCGGCAGGTCGAACGTGGGCAAGTCGTCCCTTATCAACATGCTCTGCAACAACAGGAAGCTGGCGATGACCTCCGCCACTCCGGGCAAGACCAAGCTCGTCAACCACTTCATCATAAACAATGAATGGTACCTTGTCGATCTTCCGGGATATGGTTTCGCGAAGATGCCCGTCAAGGAGAGGGAGAAACTCACCGAGGTCATCAGGAACTACCTGAACTTTTCGGAGGAACTGGTGATGCTTTTCGTCCTGGTGGATTCCAGGCACGAGGTGCAGAAGATCGACCTCGACTTCATGAACGAACTGGTGGACAATGAGATACCTTTCGGCATCATATTCACCAAAGGGGACAAGCAGGGACCTGTAGTCCTGCAGAGGAACGTGGACAGGTACAAGAACACCCTGCTGCAGCACTGGGCGGGGCTTCCGCCCTGTTTCGTGAGTTCGTCCGAGACCGGCCTGGGAAAGGAAGAAATCCTTGAATTCATTGATTCCGTATTAAACAACGATTCCGAATAGCTATGTTAGAACACAGAATGGAACTGTTTGCCTGCAGAGCGTCCAAGAATTTTGCGGCAAAGGTCATTGATGAGATGAACGGCTTCCTCAAGGATGAGAAAGTTCACCTCGGGTCTTCAGAAGTCACCATGTTCAGTGACGGAGAATTCCAGCCGGCATACACCGAGAGCGTGCGTGGCGCGACGGTGTTCATCATCCAGTCGACTTTCCCTCCGACCGACAATCTGATGGAACTGCTCCTCAGCATCGATGCGGCGAAGAGGGCTTCCGCTGACAAGGTCATAGCCGTGATGCCGTATTTCGGCTGGGCAAGGCAGGACAGGAAGGACCGTCCGAGAGTCGCCATAGGCGCAAAGCTCGTGGCCAATATGCTCAGGGCCGCCGGAGCTGACCGCGTGATGACCTGTGACCTGCACGCCGACCAGATTCAGGGCTTCTTCGACATCCCTGTGGACCACATCTACGCAAGCAAGGTCTTCATTCCGTTCATAAAGTCCCAGAACATCGAGAATCTCGCCATCGCCGCTCCTGATATGGGAGGCGCGAAGAGGGCGCACGCATATGCCAAGGAGCTTGGCTGTCCGGTCATCATATGCCACAAGTCCCGCGCGAAGGCGAATGTGGTGGCTTCCATCACCGCCATAGGTGACGTGGAGGACAAGAATGTCATCATAGTGGACGACATGATCGACACAGCCGGCACCCTCACCAAGGCGGCTGACGTGCTCATGGCCAAGGGTGCCCGCAGCGTAAGGGCCTGCGCGACTCATCCAGTGCTTTCCGGACCGGCATATGACAACATCAACAACTCCGCCCTCAGTGAGGTTTATGTGACGGATTCCATCCCTCTCACCGCCGACCCGTCCGTCGACAAGAGCAAGATTCACGTGGTCTCGCTTGCCAACACCTTCGCGAAGATCATCAACAAGGTCTACAATTACGAGGAGATCAGTTCGGAATTCATCTTCTAGCCTATGAAAGTCTTCCTTGCGGCACTCCTGCTCATAGGTGCGGGCGTCTTCGGGATGTGTTTCAACATCATATTCCGAAAGAAGGATTTCCCCCAGACCGAAGTGGGCCACAATGACGAAATGCGCAAGCGCGGCATACGATGCATGAGGGAGATCGACGATGACCTGTTCAATGTCGAGCACAGGAAGATGAAGGAACTGAAGGGCTGTGACGGGGAGGGAAGCCCGGACTGCGAAGGTTGCGGCTTCAATCCTCATGCGGGCAGATGACGCCCGGGTACGGTTTTTTTTATAAACAGTCCCGCCGATACGGGACTTTAAGCGATTAATAATGAGTCTGGTAGCAATAGTGGGCCGTCCGAATGTCGGCAAGTCCACACTTTTCAACCGTCTCGTAGGAATGAGACAAGCCATAGTCGATGAGACCGCCGGCGTTACGAGAGACAGACATTACGGCAAGTGCGAGTGGTGCGGTGCCGAGTTTTCAGTCGTGGACACGGGAGGATGGTCATCCGGTTCGGACGATGCGTTCGAGGATGAGATCCGCAAGCAGGTCATCATTGCTATAGACGAAGCCGATGTGATACTCTTCATGGTCGAGGCCGCCACGGGCGTCACCGACTATGACGCCGAAATCGCCGACATCCTCAGGAGAAGCCGCAAGCCGGTGGTGCTCTGCGTGAACAAGGTGGATACCGGCGAGAAGATGTTCGACGTCTATCAGTTCTACTCTCTCGGCCTGGGCGAGTGCTGGAGCATATCCGCGGCCAACGGCAGCGGTACCGGAGACCTGCTCGACGAAATCGTCAGACTGCTTCCGGAGGACAAGGTGGAGGAAGACCTCCACGCCGACCTTCCGCACATAGCCATAGTCGGCAAGCCTAACGTGGGCAAGTCGTCGCTCACCAATGCCCTGCTCGGGGAGGAGAGGAACATCGTCACCCCTGTCGCAGGTACGACCAGGGATTCCATATCGACATATTACAACAAGTTCGGCCACGAATTCGTGCTGGTGGACACCGCCGGCATGAGGAGAAAGAACAGGGTGAACGAGGACCTGGAGTTCTATTCCGTGATGAGGTCCATCAGGGCCATTGAGCATTCCGATGTCTGCGTGCTGATGATAGACGCGAACAACGGTATGGAGGCCCAGGACATGAGCATATTCAATCTCATACAGAGGAACCGCAAGGGTTGTGTCATAGTCGTGAACAAGTGGGATACCTTCGAGAAGGAGAGCAACACGATGAAGGAGTACACCGAGGGCCTGAGGGCCAGGATTGCGCCTTTTGACGACGTTCCCATCATTTTCACCTCGGTGCTGAAGAAGCAGAGGATACTCGACGTGCTCAACGAGGTGGCACACGTTTACGACAACTATTCACGCAAGATCAGCACGGCCAGGCTGAATGAGGCCCTGCTCCCGGAAATCGAGAATTACCCGCCTCCGGCATGGAAGGGCAAGTACGTGAAAATCAAGTATGTGACCCAGCTTCCTACCAAGTTCCCGTCTTTCGCGTTCTTCTGCAATCTTCCGCAGTATGTGAAAGACCCGTACAAGAGGTTCCTGGAGAACAAGTTGCGTGAACATTTCGACCTCTGCGGCTGTCCGCTGCAGGTTTTCATCAGACAGAAATGACGTCTGCGCATGAATATGGGAGGTGGCTTGAAGTCCTGCGACTGAAATCCGCCTCTTCTTTTTTATTCTTTGGCCCGAATATTTGCATATAAAACGATTTTTCATAAATTTGTTGTATCGGTTCCGCAAGTGAGGACATATCTTGTCCGGCTTGCGTGACTTGAGTTCGGCACTGATGCTATGCTATGGCTGACTACATTGACCTATATACTCTGCAGACAACGGTGCGCAATGACATCGGGTCGCTCTACCCTGATTCCGTATGGGTCAAGGCCGAGATTGCCTCGTTGAGCGTCAAGTCCAACGGACACTGCTACATGGAGTTCTCCCAAACTCAGGGCGGGGTGCTGGTCGCAAAGGCCAGGGCTGTCGCTTGGCGTAACCGTTATCTTCTGATGGACAGTGCTTTCGCTTCCGTTACCGGCTCCCGTCTCGCTGCCGGCATGGAGATACTTGCCCTGGTCAGGATAAGTTACCACGAGATATACGGTTTTTCCCTCACCGTCGAGGACGTGAACCCCGAGTTCACCCTGGGGCAGCGTGAGAAACTCCGCAAGGAGACCCTTGCACGGCTTACCGGGGAAGGACTGGCGGAACTGCAGAAGAACCTCACGCTCAGCCATATACCCTACAGGCTTGCCGTCATCTCGGCGGAAACCGCTGCCGGATGGGGGGATTTCAGCCGTCATATCCGGGAGAATGCCCGCGGTTATGCCTATGACCTGAGGCTTTTCCCGGCGCAGATGCAGGGCCAGGATGCTCCCGTCTCGATGATGGCCGCGCTGGCGTCAGTGCTGGCTTCCGGGGAACGTTACGACGCGGTGCTGATACTCCGTGGAGGCGGTTCGGGTCTTGACCTGGACTGCTTCGACGACTACGGCCTCTGCGCCGCCGTTGCGCGTTGCCCGCTCCCCGTGCTTTCCGCCGTGGGACACGACAGGGACGTCCATGTGCTGGATATGGTGGCATATGCCGCCCTCAAGACCCCTACCGCCCTGGCGGATTTCATACTCGACACCACAGCCTCCGCCGAAGCGGGGATAGATGCCCTCGAGAACAGGCTCAACATAGCTTTCGCCGCACGTTTCAGCGCCCTCCAGGCGAAGATGGACCTGCTCTTTTCGAGAATATGCCAACTTGCTTCCTCCGCGGTGGACAGGGCCGAGACCTCTCTCAAGCTTCTGGAGATGAGGTTGGATTCGGGGGATCCGCGCCAGGTCATAAGGAGAGGCTACACCCTGGTGCTGGACAAGGATTCGGTACGCCTTTCCTCCGCGTCATCCAGCGTGGCAGGAGATACCGTAAGGGTGGTGTTCCCCGACGGCATACTGAACTGCCGTGTGGAGTCGGTGGGCACGATGCCATATTTTGATGAAAACAAGGAAGAGGATGGAAAAGTTTGACTACGACAAGGCCATGGCGGAACTCGAGGAGATAGTCGCCAGGGTTGAGGATCCCTCCACAGGTCTGGACGGGATAGGTAAACTCGTGTCACGCGCGAGGGAACTGACTGAGGGCTGCAGGAAGTACCTGCGCCAAGTCAGGGAAGAAATTGACAGAAAGAATTGATTTCCAAGCATATGGCTAAGAAACAAAAGATGATTTATGACACGGACAGGTACCTGTTGCCCTATAAGGAGGTGATAGATGCCCGTCACAGGAAGATCAGGGAGAAGTTTGACAGGATAGCCCGGGACGGCTCGCTCTCGGCTGGTCTGAACAACCACCTCTACTATGGTCTCCATCACAATCCTGACGGCAGCTGGGTGTTCCGCGAATGGGCGCCAAATGCCAACCGCATATACCTGATCGGAGAGTTCAACAACTGGAAACGCGTCCCGTCCTATGAGCTCAAGCCCATAGGCGGCGGCAATTGGGAAATCGTGCTTCCGGAGATGTTTCTCCATCATCAGGCGCTCTACAAGCTCTATATCGAATGGCCGGGCGGCGGAGGCGAAAGGCTTCCGGCATACGCCAGGCGCTGCGTACAGGACCCTGTATCCAAGGTCTTCTGCGCGCAGGTCTGGGATCCCGCACAGGCATATTCCTGGAAACACAGGCGTCCGGGCAAGAAGAAGCATCCGCTTATCTATGAGTGCCATATAGGCATGTGCATGGAGAAGGAAGGCGTGGCGACGTTTGAGGATTTCAGGACGGTGGTGCTGCCGAAGATTGCGGACCTGGGCTATGACGTCATTCAGATAATGGCGCTCCAGGAGCACCCGTATTATGGTTCATTCGGCTATCAGGTGGCGAATTTCTACGCCCTCAGCTCGAGGTTCGGCACGCCGGAAGAGTTCAAGCGCCTGGTCGATGACGCCCACGGGAAGGGCTTGGCCGTCGTGATGGACATAGTCCACTCCCACAGCGTGGAGAACGAGGCTGAAGGCCTGGGACGCTTCGACGGCAGGGAAGACCTCTACTTCTACTCCGGTCCTCAGGGCCATCATCCTGCCTGGGGCTCCAGATGCTTCGACTACGGCAAGGACGAGACCCTCTACTTCCTCCTGAGCAACTGCAAGTTCTGGATGGAGGAATACAGGCTGGACGGTTTCCGTTTCGACGGCGTCACCAGCATGATCTACTGGAACCACGGCCTCGGAGTCGATTTCTGCGGCTACGACATCTACTTCAACAAAGGCGTCGACGAGAACGCCCTCATCTACCTCGCTCTTGCGAATATGCTGGTTCACGAACTAGACAGGAACGCACTCACCATAGCCGAGGACGTGAGCGGTATGGCCGGACTCGCGGCACCATATGCCGCAGGCGGAATAGGTTTCGACTTCCGTATGGCCATGGGCATCGCGGACCATTGGATAAAGTGGATCAAGGAGAAGAAGGACGAGCAGTGGAGCCCGGGCGAGATATGGTATGAACTCACGAACAAGAGGGAGGACGAGCAGACGGTCAGCTACGCCGAATGCCACGACCAGGCCCTGGTGGGCGACAAGACCCTCATTTTCCGTCTCATAGACAAGGAGATGTATTTCTCCATGTCCAAGGATTCCCAGTCCCTGACAGTGGACAGGGGCATAGCCCTGCACAAGCTCATACGCCTCGTCACCCTCGCCACATCCGGAGGCGGCTACCTGAATTTCATGGGCAACGAATTCGGCCATCCGGAGTGGATAGACTTCCCTCGCGAGGGGAACGGATGGTCATACAAATATGCCCGCAGGCAGTGGTCTCTGGCCGAGCCGGATTATCTCCGCTACCGTTACCTGAGAAATTTCGACAAGGCGATGGTGCACTACACCCGATCACGTGGCATATTGAACGTTAAACCTTTGCTGCTCACCGCGGATGAGAGCAAGAAAGTCTTGATATTCAGCAGGGGAAACACTATCTTTGCATTCAATTTCAATCCTGTGGATTCTTTCGCCGACTACTCGTTCTCCGCTCCCGCCGGAGAGTATGTCGAGGTTTTCGACTCTGACGCTCCGGAGTTCGACGGTTTCGGGCGGCTCAAGGCAGGCACGCACTATTTCACAAGACCGGAGAAATGTCCGAACGGGAATCAGGATTTATCTGACACGCTCACGCTCTATCTGCCGGGCAGGTGCGCACTGATACTGGAAAAAGTTTAGAAATAATAAAATACAGACAAAATGGCGTTTTTGAAATTCAACAAGGCTGAACTTGTGAACCTGTCATATTCGCTCAAGAGGGAGATCATCCTTGCGAACAAGACGGGAGCCTACTGCAACACGTCCATCGTGACGTGCAACACCAGGCGCTATCACGGCCTCCTTGCCGTTCCTGTAGATGAGTTCGGTGGTGGGCAGTACCTGCTGCTCTCGTCCCTCGACGAGTCCCTGGTTATCGACGACAAGCGTTTCAACCTGGGTATCCACCGCTACGGAACCATCTACGAGCCGAGGGGTCACAAGTACATCGTGGACTTCAAGGCGGATCCGGTTCCGGAAATCACCTACAAGGTCGGTGCGGTGGTCCTCACCAAGTCCATACTGCTTGTCCCTAACAGCGACCAGGTTCTCATCAGCTATCATCTGGAGAAGTCCCCTTCGAAACTAGACCTCGAGCTCAAGCCGTTCCTGGCATTCAGGAGCGTGAACTGCCTTACCAGGAAGAATGACGAGGCGGTGCTCGACTACAGGGAAATCAGGAACGGAGTGGCCTTCAACATGTATCAGGGCTTCCCTGACCTCAACCTCCAGCTCAACACTTCATCCGCAAGCTTCGTGAGCGAGCCTCACTGGTACGAGGGTGTGACCTATTCCGACGAGTACCGCCGCGGCTTCGACTGCGTCGAGGACCTCTTCGTGCCGGGACACTTCTCCCTCAGGATGAAGGAAGGTGACACGGTGATCTTCTCTGCATCCGTCAATGAGGTTGCTCCTGCAGGCATGAAGAGGGTCTTCTCTTCAGGCGTGGAGAAGGCGGGAATAATCGAGGATTATCACGACCAGCTCGTTCACTGCGCAGACCTCCTCAAGAGGGACCGCGGCGGCAAGAAGCAGATCACTGCCGGATTCTCCTGGCTCTACACCGGTCTTCTCAGGGAGACCCTCTATTCGCTTCCTGGCCTGACCCTCTATGCCGACGGCAACATGGAAGAGTTCGAGGAGATACTCGACAATCTCATTGCCGACAACGAGGAGAGGTTCTACCGCAGGACCACCCAGATTGAAGCTCCCCTGAGGCTCGCCGACGTGCTCCAGCAGTACATAGAGTTCGGCGCGGATCCGGGCAGGGTATGGAAGAAATACGGCCCTGTCGTCAGGGGCGTCATCGAAAGCTATGCCCCGGGATGCAGGAAAGAGGCTGCGCTCCAGCCGAACGGCCTCATCTGGGCTCAGGCCGAGCGCGTGGCCCTCAGCTGGATGAATGCATATGCCAACGGCTTCCCTGTGACCGAAAGGGCCGGCTACCAGGTCGAGACCAACGCACTCTGGTACAACACCCTCTGTTTCGCCATCGAGATGGAGGGCAGGTTCCCGGGCAAGGGCTCCAAGGCCTTCACCGACAGGTGGACTCCGGTAAGGGATGCGGCCAAGGCGACCTTCCAGCCTATGTTCTGGTGCGACGTGAAGAACTGTCTCGCCGACTATGTCGACGGCGCTGGCCAGAACACAGACGTCCGCTGCAACCAGCTCTATGCTGTCTGGTTGCCATATTCAATGGTGGATGACGAGCATATGGCGAAGATAGTCAAGGTGGTGAGGGATGAACTGCTCACAAGCCGCGGAGTAAGGACCCTGTCGCCAAGGAATCCGAAATACAGGGGCGTATACGAGGGCTCGCAGATCGAGCGCGACCTGGCATATCACCAGGGCTGCACCAGGCTCTATCCTCTCTATCAGTACATCGAGGTGATGTTCAGGATGAGGGGCGCTGCGTTCATGAAGAAGGCCGAATGGCTCTGCGAGGGCTTCTATGATGACCTCAACAAGCACGGCGTGGGAGCATTCTCCGAGGTCTATGACGGAGACCCTCCTCACGAGCCGCACGGGGCGATTTTCTCCGCGGTCAGCACGGCTGCCCTGCTGGGAATAGGTTATGTGATGGAAAAATATATGGAGGAATAGCATATGAAAGTATTGATGTTTGGATGGGAGTTCCCTCCTCATATCGCCGGTGGTCTGGGCACAGCCTGCCACGGTATAGTCAAGGGCCTGGCATACAATGGGGTGGAGACCCTGTTCGTGATGCCGTCGGCATCGGGTGACGAAGACCAGAGCGCGACGACCATCATAAACGCGAGCGACGTGCCTGTCTCATACAGGGAAGGTCTCTCCGTGGATGAGTTCCTCGACAAGGTAAGGTTCCTCCATATCGACAGCAACCTCGTCCCTTATATGGATCCTATCGACTTCCACTCGCACGTGGAGGAGGAGAGGAAGCGTCAGGTGAAGGATTTCCGCTTCCAGAACGGCAAGAAATACAAGTTCTCGGGCAAGTACGGCTCCAACCTCATGGAGGAAGTCGCACGCTATGCGATGGTGGGCGGAACCATAGCCCAGCAGCACAAGGGTGAGTTCGACCTCATCCACGCCCACGACTGGCTCACTTATCCTGCCGGAATCGCTGCCAAGGAGATGTCCGGCAAGCCGCTGGTAATCCACGTGCACGCCACCTCGTTCGACCGCGGAAGCGCGGACAACATCGACACCCGCGTCTTCGCCATAGAGAAGAGGGGTATGGAAGTGGCTGACAAGGTCATCACCGTCAGCGATCTCACCAGAAACATAGTCATTACCAAGTACGGCATCGATCCTGCGAAGGTCGTTACCGTCCACAACGCCGTGGATTTCAGCGGCAGGGACAATATGGTTGTGGAGAGAGGCGTGAAGGACAAGGTGGTCACCTTCCTCGGCCGTATCACTTTCCAGAAAGGTCCGGAGTATTTCATAGAGGCGGCTGCCAAGGTCCTCAAGAGAACCAGGAACGTGCGTTTCGTGATGGCCGGCAGCGGAGATATGATGAACAGGGCTATCAGACAGGTCGCAAGGCTGGGCATCTCCGACCGCTTCCACTTCACCGGATTCCTCAGGGGCGCGGATGTGCAGAAGATGTTCGCCCTCTCGGATGTCTATGTGATGCCTTCTGTATCCGAGCCTTTCGGCATATCCCCTCTGGAGGCGATGAGGACAGGAGTGCCTTCAGTCATATCCAAGCAGTCAGGTGCCGCCGAGGTCCTCAGATATGCCTTCAAGGTGGACTTCTGGGATGTGGATGCGATGGCTGACCAGATTTATGCTCTCCTCCAGTACCCGGCACTTGCATCCTTCGCGGCCAAGTACGGTTATGACGAGGTGAATACCCTCAAGTGGAACAACGCCACCGCCAAGATGAAAAAAGTTTACGAATCAGTTTTAAACAAGTGATATTATGGCAAAGAAATCAATATGTCTTTACTTTCAGGTGCATCAGCCAACCAGATTGAGATTGTATAGATTCTTCGATATCGGCAAGGATTCACATTATTACGACGACTTTGCCAACAGAACCATTCTCAAGAGGGTTGCACAGAAGTGTTATCTTCCTATGAACGAGACCCTTCTCAAGGCTATCAAGGAGAGCGACGGTCAGTTCAGGGTATCCTTCTCCATCTCCGGTTCCGCCCTCGAGCAGTTCGACAGGTACGCTCCCGAGGTCATCGACAGCTTCCGTGAGCTGGCAAAGACCGGCTGCGTGGAGTTCCTCAGCGAGACCTACTACCACTCTCTCGCATCCCTGGCCAACCCTCTCGAGTTCAAGCATCAGGTGCTCAGGCACAAGGAGACCATCGAGCGTTACTTCGGCGTGACCCCGGTGACCTTCAGGAACACCGAGCTCATCTACTCCAACCATATCGGAGAACTCGTGTACGGAATGGGATATCACACAATGCTCACCGAGGGTGCCCGCCACATCATGGGATGGAGGAGCCCGAACTATGTCTACAGCTCCCAGAATGCCTCAAGGCTCAAACTGCTCCTTAGGAACTACACCCTGAGCGATGACATCGCGTTCCGTTTCGCCGGCAGCAACCTCAATGCCGACACCTATCTGAACTGGCTCAAGAACTCGGTCAATGACGGCGGCGACGTGATCAACCTCTTCATGGACTACGAGACTTTCGGAGAGCACACTCCTGCATCCAGCGGCATATTCGAGTTCATGGCTCATCTTCCGCAGGCGGTTCTCGCGGACGGAACCTTCCAGTTCTCGACCCCGGCTCAGGTTTCCAAGCTCCACAAGGCTGTCGGCCCACTCGACGTTCCGGAGACCATCTCTTGGGCGGACGAGGAGAGGGACCTCACCGCATGGCTCGGAAACGAACTCCAGCAGGACGCCTACAACAAGCTCTATGCACAGTATGAGAAACTCGCGATTCTCGACAACCAGGCCCTCTGGAATGACTATGGCCACCTGCAGGAGAGCGACCATCTCTACTACATGTGCACCAAGTTCTTCTCTGACGGGGAAGTGCACAAATATTTCAACCCTTATGACAATCCGTACGAGGCTTTCATCAACTATATGAACGTTTTAAGCGACTTTATCATCAGGGTTAACGATGAAATGTCAGTTTTAGATGTTAAATTTGCGGCTTCTAACATAAAGGAGGAAAAGCCAGCAGCGAAGACGGTTTCCCCTGCCGTGAAGAAGACTCCGGCCAGGACCGGGAAAAAGGCCGGGAAGCCGGCTGTTGCAGTGAAGGCCGCAAAGCTTGAGGAGCCTGCCGAGGCTGAAAAGCCGGTAAAGGCCGGAAGGCCTGCAAAGGCAGTCAAGGCTGCCGCAGCGGTGAAGGAGGCCGTGCCTGTGAAGGCAAAGGTCGGAAGACCGAAGAAAGCGGAGGCCGTGAAGGCAGAACCTGCAAAGGCGAAAGCCGTGAAGGCAGAACCTGCAAAGGCGAAAGCGACGCGAAAGGCTGCATCCAAGACTAAATGAGTCAAATGACAGATCTGAACACCATCCTCCCAGATTACCTCTTTGAGGTAAGCTGGGAAGTTTGCAATAAAATGGGTGGCATTTACACCGTTGTCGCCACCAAGGCCCTGAATGTCAAGGCTAGGATGAAGGAAGACCACCACATCCTCATTGGTCCTGACGTGTGGGATGCCGAAGGCGGACCTTTCTTCAGGGAAGACCAGTCCCTCTTCGCCGGCTGGCGCAATGCCCTGGCGGAAGAAGGCATAAGGGTGAGGACCGGAAGATGGGAAATCCCCGGCTCGCCGCTCGCCGTGCTGGTCGACTACAAGCCGCATATGGGCGAGGCTGATTCCATACTCGCGAGACTCTGGGAGCAGTATATGGTGGATTCGATAACGGGCAACTATGACTACAGGACCAACGCCGTGTTCGGCTACCTTGCCGGAAAGGTCGTGGAGAGTTTCTGCAGGCATAACCTGACCATGAGGGAGAGGGTGCTCGCGCAGTTCCACGAGTGGCAGACCGGAGCCGGAGTGCTCTACCTCCGCTCGACGGAGCTCCCGATAGCGACAGCCTTCACCACCCATGCCACGGTTACCGGGCGCTGCCTCGCCGGCAACAATTGCGAACTCTATGACAAGATGGTGAGCTATGACGGCGACCAGGTTGCCAAACGCTTCTGCGTGAGCGCAATGCACTCCTTGGAGAAGAAGGCCGCCTGGAATGCGGATGTGTTCACCACGGTGAGCGACATCACTGCCGCCGAATGCGCCCAGCTTCTCGGCCGCCGGGTTGACGTGGTCACTCCGAACGGATTCGAGAACAGCTTCACTCCTGCTGATGACTATGAATATGCCGTCAGGCGCGGGGCTGCCAGAAACCGTCTCCGCCAGGTCGCTTCGGCGATGTGCGGACACGCTGTGCCCCAGGATGCCGTACTGATCGGCATAGGCGGAAGATATGAGTACAGGAACAAGGGCATAGACGTCTTCCTCGATGCCTTGGGAAGGCTGCGCAACGAAGGCTATGACGGTCGCGAGATCCACGCCTTCATAATGATTCCTGCGGGACATTGCGGAGCCGACAGGGCCCTGGCCGTGAAGGTCGAGGAGGGAAGGAACGTCAACTACACCACCCAGGTGTCACACGTGCTGATGTACCCTGAAGGGGACAGGATCACCCACAGGATGCAGGAGCTCAGGCTCGACAACTCAGACGGCAAGGTCAGTGTCTACTTCATCCCGTCCTACCTCAACGGCGACGACGGCATATTCGGAATGAGCTACTATGACCTGCTCGTGGGTATGGACCTGGCGGTGTTCCCATCCTATTACGAGCCTTGGGGCTACACGCCGCTTGAGGCGCTCGCGTTCCGCGTCCCTACCTTTACCACCTCGCTCGCGGGCTTCGGCCTCTGGGTGAGGGACTACTATGGCGAGAGGCCATATCCGGGAATCACGGTTGCGGAGAGGAACGATTCGAACTACCACGAGGTCGTGGACGCCGTGAAGGCGAGGATCGAAGAGATTGCCTCCCTGGATGCGGTGACGATGGAAAGGTACATGCGCAACGCCCGTGAGGTCGCGGACATCGCATTGTGGGACAAGCAGATAGAGTATTATGACGAGGCCTATACGAAGGCATTTGCGAAAATGTTCGGAAGGCTTGACAAGAAATATAAAACCAATTTCAACATAGATATGAGCATCAACAATGTTGCAGTAAACACCCCTTCCTGGAAGAGCGTGATGGTGACCCGTCACCTTCCTGAGGCCATCTCTGGCCTCGAGACCCTTTCCAAGAACCTCTGGTGGTGCTGGAATGAAAGTGCCAAGGCTCTTTTCAAGGAAATCGATCCCGAGATATGGCACAACCACGGCCACAACCCGATGGCCGTCCTTGACCTTGTAAGCATCAAGCGTTTCAACCAGCTTGCGAAGGACGAGACCTTCCTTGCGCACCTTTCACAGGTAATGGATGAATTCAATGCCTATATGGCTGAGAAGTCAAAGAGGACAGACCCTTCAGTGGCATACTTCTGTATGGAATACGGTCTGGATTCATCCCTCAAGATCTACTCCGGCGGACTCGGACTTCTCGCCGGTGACTACCTCAAGGAGACCAGCGACATGAACGTGAACCTCGTCGCAGTGGGCTTCCTCTACAGATACGGCTACTTCGACCAGATACTTACCCCTCAGGGTGAGCAGGAGGCCAGATATCAGGCTCAGGATTTCCTCAAGATTCCTGCCGAGCCTGCACGTGATGCGCAGGGCAACTGGCTCACCACCACAGTCAACTTCCCCGGAAGACAGGTGGTAGCACGCATATGGAAAGTGGCTGTCGGACGTACCGACCTCTATCTCCTCGACACTGACTTCGAGGCCAACCGTGAGGACGACAGGCAGATAACCCACCAGCTTTACGGCGGAAACTGGGAGAACAGGCTCAAGCAGGAGCTGCTCCTCGGCGTAGGCGGTGTGCGCGCCCTCAGGACCCTCGGCCTCAATCCTCAGATATATCACTGCAATGAGGGCCACGCCGCATTCACCGGACTCGAGAGGCTCCGTGAATACATACAGAATGACGGCCTCAACCTCAGGCAGGCCCTCGAGGTGGTCAGGGCTTCCTCCCTCTTCACCACCCATACACCGGTGCCTGCGGGACATGACGCCTTCGACGAAGGTATGCTCCGCCAGTATATCGGCCACTATCCTCAGCGTCTGGGCGTAAGCTGGGAGACCCTTATGGGCCTGGGCAAGATCAACGGATATGATGTGAACGAGAAGTTCTCGATGAGCATACTCGCCGCAAACATCTCCCAGAACGTGAACGGTGTGTCCATGCTTCACGGAAAGGTGAGCCAGGATATCTTTGCGAATATGTATCCGGGCTATCTTCCTGAGGAACTTCACGTCAGCTATGTCACAAACGGCGTACACTATCCGACCTGGGCGGCAAAGGAGTGGAAAGCTCTCCATGCCAAGGTGTTCGGACCTGAATTCCAGACCCATCACTATGACAAGGCCTGCTTCGGCGGCGTTTACAAGCTCAGCGACAGTGAGGTATGGGATGTCAGGAAGATTCTTAAGAGGGATCTCATAAATACTGTCAAGGAGAAGATCTCCAATCCTGATTTCGGTTCCCACTATACCCCTAGGCAGATAGTGACCATCAAGGAGACCCTCCGCGACGACGTCCTCACCATCGGTTTCGCAAGGCGTTTCGCCACCTACAAGAGAGCAACCCTGCTCTTCAGCGACCTCGACAGGCTCGATGCGATTGTGAACAATCCGGAGATGCCGGTTCAGTTCATCTTCGCCGGAAAGGCCCATCCTGCCGACAAGGCCGGCCAGGACCTCATCAAGCAGATTGTGGACATATCCAAGGATCCGCGTTTCCTCGGCAAGATCGTGTTCGTTCCGGGTTATGACATCACCCTTGCCAAGAGACTCGTACAGGGCGTGGATGTATGGCTCAACAATCCTACCCGTCCTCAGGAGGCATCCGGTACTTCCGGTGAGAAGTGCTCCATGAATGGTGTGATGCACTTCTCCGTGCTTGACGGATGGTGGGTCGAGGGCTACAAGGAAGGTGCCGGCTGGGCTCTTCCTATGGAAAGGACCTACGATGACCAGGGCCACCAGAACGACCTTGATTCCGCAACCATATACACGACCATAGAGAACGAGATCGCGCCTGTATATTATGACGTTGACGCGAAGACCGGCATATCCGAGAGATGGGTGTCATATGTGAAGAATACCATAGCCCAGGTGGCTTGCAACTTCAC